>NZ_JBFUET010000003.1:0-497114 GCF_056403815.1 Mesorhizobium sp. P2_E9 | reverse complement strand
CTCGCCCTCGATCCGATAGCGCGAAAGCAACTTGTGGCCACAGGTCCGGCCGATACCGAAGCGCCGGCACAAAAGGCTCACATTCGCCCCAGGCGCTAGCGCCAGGCGCACGAACTCTTCCTTCTGTCTCATAGCGCTTCTGTCCTCGAATGGCATCCCGAACCCCCTCGCGCAAAAAGCGCAAAACTGTTCGCGATGTCCTCGCACACCTGTTCGCGATGTCACCGGTCCAAACAAGGGGGAGAAGGGAAGAGAGCGCTACACCGGCCTGTAAACCCGCTCGGCCGTATTCCAGAAAATATCGGCCTCGGTGGCCGCGCCGTGCTTCGCCGCCGCCGCGCGGTGCGCCTTGATCAGCTCGGCGTGGCTGGTCCAGAGCTTCTCGATCGGGAAGTTCGAGCCGAACATCAGATGGTCCGGGCCCAGAATATCGATCGCGTTGTCGACGATGTAGGCGATCAGCGCCGGATCGTTGCGGTGGACGAAGGTGCCGAGGCCCGACAGCTTGGCGTAGAAGTTTGGCGCCGCCGACAGCGTGCGCAGGCCGGCCTTCCAGGCTTCGGTGGTTTCCGGTTCCATGCCGGTCAGCATGCCGGCATGGGTGAGGATGAAGTTGGTTTGCGGATTTTCACCGACCAGCGTCAGCCCGTCCTTCATCTGGGCGGGGAAGAGCTGCAGGTCGAAGGACAGGCCATAATCCTTCAGCCGCGCCACATTGGCGCGCACCTTGGGATCGATGGCCTGGTCGGCAGAGGCGGCAAAGCGGAAGGCCGGCGTCTCGTGCCAGTGCAGTTGCATGCGCACGCCGCGCAGCAGTCTGTATTTCATCAGCCGGTCGATCTGTGGCCTGACATCGTCGACCGTCATGTCGGCATAGCCAACGATGGCATGCGGCCAGCCGGTCTCGTCAGCCGTCTTCTGCAGGAAGGCGACTTCCTTCTCGAAATCCTCCTTCGCCCAGTTGGTCTGGACATAGACGGCCTTCTCGACGCCTGATCCGTTCTGGTCTTCGAGGAATTCTCCGATCGGGTAGTCGCGGCGGATCGGCTCGTAAGGGCCGAAGATGCGCGGTACCATCGGCCCGACCAACCAGGGCTGATCCTGCTGGCGCCAGATGTGGAAATGTGCGTCGATGGCTTTCTGCATCACGAAGCTCTTTTCCAGATTGTCGATGCCGCCGGGGCGGGGCGGGCGAGCGACAGGATGAAATCGGTGAGGCCGGCGAGCGAGGAGCCGTCGACCAGATCGTCCAGGTCAGGCAGGATGGCGCGAAGCGCTGCGGTGGCCGGGCGGAAACGCTGGTCGCCGGCCAAGGGTGTCGCCAGCGACAGCCGGAAGGCGCGGGCACTCAGCCTTCGCATCGCCGTCTCCAGCTCGCCATGGTCGCCGCGCTCCAGCGCATCGGACAGGATGACGACCGCGGCACCGCGCGCGAAGGACGAAAAGCGCGGCACGGAGAGGAAAGCGAGCAGTGTCGGTCCCATGCGGGTGCCACCGTCCCAGTCGTCGACCTGGGCGGCGGCGCGTGCCAGCGCCTGATCGCGGTCGCGAATGCGCAGGGCCGCGGTGATGCGGGTCAGCCGGGTGCCGAAGGTGAAGATCTCGGCGCGGTCCGCGCCTTGCACGGCGGCATGCGCCAGCTTGAGATAGTCCGCCGTGTGCAGCTTCATCGAGCCGGAGACATCGATCAGCAGCAGCAGCTTGCGCGGTACCGTTTGGCGGCGGCGCAGCAGCGGCGAGGGCACGTCGCCGTCGGCGCTGACGATTTCGCGCAGCGAGCGGCGCAGGTCGAGCTTGCCGCGCGAATGGGTGCGCACGGTGCGGAAGGAGCGGCGGGCGGGCAGGGCGGTAGACAGCTTGCGGCGGAAGGCGGTCAGCCTGTCGTCGTCGCGCTGGAAATCGCG
Source organism: Mesorhizobium sp. P2_E9 (assembly GCF_056403815.1). Lineage (NCBI taxonomy): Bacteria > Pseudomonadati > Pseudomonadota > Alphaproteobacteria > Hyphomicrobiales > Phyllobacteriaceae > Mesorhizobium > Mesorhizobium sp. P2_E9. Next base: position 495,210 of record NZ_JBFUET010000003.1, on the reverse strand, counting down.
GCTGCTCAACTGCTCCAGGGCCGAGGACAGTTCGCCGCCTTCCTGGCTGTGCTCGGCTTCAATCCGCTCGTCGTCGGCGCCGCCATCATCCTTGATGCGGGTTTCCTCGTCGGCGTCGCCTTCGACCACGGCTGAAGTGTTGCCGTAGAAATGGCTCTGGAAGTGCGCTTCGAATTCATCGCGGCGGTCGGGCGGCGGCGCCAAGGTGGCGAGCGCGGCCTCGCGGATGTCGGCCATCGAGCGCGGTCCGAGCAGCGTCACCGCCTGCATGAAGCCGGAGACTTGTTCGGGGGCGATGGCGAAGCCGTAGCGGCGCAGCAATCGGCCGAAGTCGAGGAAGGGTGCGGCAGCACGAGGCAGCGCGCTCACGCCAGCGCCTCCCCGACGATGCGGCCAAGCTCAGGCGCGATATAGGATAAATCCTCCTCATCCTTGATCAACACGCCGATGGCACGGCGGAAGGCTTCGGGCCAGGGACTGCCGCCTTTTTCGAGGATGGTGGCGGCATTGGCCCATTCGACCGCTTCGGCGATACCGGGCGGCTTGGCCAGCGGCCGGGCGCGGATGGTCTGCACGGCTGACGCCACGGCGCGCGCGGTGGCCTCGGCGACATCGCCGGCGCGCAGCATGATGATGGCGGCTTCGCGCTCGGCATCGGGATAGCCGATCCAGTGGTAAACGCAGCGCCGCCGCAGAGCTTCGGCGAGCTCGCGGGTGCGGTTCGAGGTCAGGATGACGATTGGCTGGGCGGTGGCGCGGATGGTGCCGCGCTCGGGAATGCTGATCTGGAAATCGGAGAGGAATTCCAGAAGCAGCGCTTCGAACTCATGGTCCGAACGGTCGATCTCGTCGACCAGCAGCACGCGCTGCTCCGGTGCGCGTAGCACCTGCAGCAGCGGCCGGGCGATGAGAAAACGGTCGTCATAGATGTCGATTTCGTGTTCGCCGGCATGGCGGATGGCGAGCAGCTGGCGCTGGTAGTTCCATTCGTAGAGCGCGTGTGCGGCATCGATGCCTTCATAGCATTGCAGCCGCACCAGATCGCGGCCGAGCAGTTCGGCGATCGCCTTGGCCGCTTCCGTCTTGCCGACGCCCGGCGCGCCTTCGAGCAGCAGCGGCTTGCCGAGCCGGATGGCCAGGAAGATGGCGGTGGCCAGGCTGTTATCAGCCAGATAGCGCGAGGCGGCGAGATGCTGCGCCACCGCCTCCGGCGAGGTCGCGACAGTCTCTGCATTCACTCCGGACATCTCGTCTCTCAATTCGCCGCTTGTGCCTTGAGCGCGCGCAGGATGCGCTCGGGCGTGATCGGCAGCGTGTCGATGCGCACGCCGACGGCGTCGAAGACGGCGTTGGCGACGGCCGGGATTTGCGGATTGGCGCACATTTCGCCTGGCCCCTTGGCGCCGTAAGGCCCATCCGCCGAGGGCCGCTCCAGCACGATGATCTCCGTCTCGGCGAGATCGCCCGGACCCGGCATCAGATATTGGTTGAAGTCGGTGCCGCCATGGTCGCGGTTGGGGTAGTAGGGCTCGGTCGTCTCGTAGAGCGCGTGGCTGATGCCCATCCAGGAACCGCCGACCAGCTGCTGCTCGACCATTTTAGGGTTCAGCGCACGGCCGATCTCGAAGACGTTCTTCACCGTCAGCACGGTGACCTCGCCGGTCTCATCGTCGACCTCGACCTCGGCCACCGTGCAGGCATGCGCGTAGCAGGTCGACGGCTTCATCGCGCCGGTCTCTTTTTCCGGGTAGGAGCGCGGGATCAGGAACATGCCGCGACCCGAAATCGAGCGGCCGCGCTTGAAATGCGCCGACAAAGCAACGTCGAAGATCGAGATCGACTTTTGCGGCGCGCCCTTGACCAGTATGTTGCCCTGGCCGTCGGTCTCGAGGTCGGATGCGTTGACCTCCAGCTCTTCCGCCGCCACTTCCAGCATCACCTGGCGGGCTTCCTTCGCCGCCTGGATGACAGCATTGCCGGCACGGTGCGTGCCGCGCGAAGCAAATGTGCCCATGCAGTGCGGACCTGTGTCGGTGTCGGCGGTGTCGACGACGACGCGTTCGGTCGGCACGCCGATCGTCTCGGCGCAGATCTGCGCCATGATCTGCTTCATGCCCTGGCCGAGATCGACCGAGGACAAAGTCACCATGAAATTGCCGGTTGGTGTCGAATGGACCAGCGCCTGGGTCGGGTCGCCGCCGAGGTTCATGCCCGTGGGGTAGTTGATGGCGGCAACGCCGCGTCCGCGCCTGATCGCCATCTCACGCTCCGTTCTTGTAGGAGGACATCGCCATGTACTTCTCCGCCACCGGCCAATTGGCGGCGCGCGAGGCTTCCTGCATGCATTCGATCAGCGCTGCCCCCTCGGTCGGTTGGCGATGCGCCTTCATGTCGCCGTCGCGATAGGCGTTGATGAAGCGGAATTCGAGCGGGTCCATGCCGATCAGCCGCGCCAGCTTGTCCATCTGCACCTCCAGCGCGAAGTCGCCGATGGTGACGCCGAAGCCACGCATGGCCGACGACGGTGTGCGGTTGGTGTAGACGCAGTAGGTGTCGATCCAGACATTGGGGATGGTATAGGGGCCGGGATAGTGCCCGGCACCCTTCTGCGCGCCATAGGGCGAATGGCGGGAGTAGGCGCCAGCATCGGTGTAGCCGGTGACCTTGCGCGCGATGATGCGGCCGTCCTTCATCACCCCGTCCTTGATGACGACCTTTTCGGCGGCGCGGGGCGACGAGATCTGCATCTCCTCCTCGCGGCTGTAGATGAAGGACACCGGGCGGCCGGTGAGCTTGGCGCCGAGGATGGCGATCGGCTCGACGATGACGTCGACCTTGCCGCCAAAGCCGCCGCCAACGGTGCCGCCGACGAAATGCAACTTGCTGCCCGGAATCTGCAAGATGATCGAGGCGTTGTCGAGGGTGAAGAACATCGCCTGCGTGTTGGTGTAGCAGGTGAAGCGGTCATTGCCCTCGGGCGCCACCACACAGCCCGTGGTCTCGGTCGGCGCATGCTCGATCGGCGAGGACTGATAGCTCTGCTCAAGGATGTGGTCAGCGCCGGCGAAGCCTGACTCGACATCACCAAAACGCACTTTGCGGCACTCGCCGCTGTCATAGAGATAATAGTTCTGGCCGTGATACTCGTTGACCAGCGGCGCGCCGGGTTTCAGCGCTTCCTCCATGTCGAAGACGGCCGGCAGCACCTCGTAGTCGACCTTGACCTTGGCGCCGGCTTCCTGCGCGGCGCGCTCGGTTTCGGCCAGCACCGCCACCACGGCCTCGCCCATCCAGCGCACCTTGCCGTCGGCCAGCACTGTCTCGTCCTCCGGCCCGATCTGGATCAGGATCAGGATGGTGTAGACGTTGTGCGGCACATCCTTGGCGGTCAGCACCTTGACGACGCCCGGATGCTTTTCGGCTTCGGACGTGTCGATCGAGCGGATGCGGGCGTGGTGGTGCGGGCTGCGCACCATCTTCAGGTGCAGCATGCCGGGAAAGTTGCGGTCGGCGAAAAAGGCGGTCTTGCCGGTGACATGGCCGGGTGAATCCGAGCGGGGCCGGGGCTGGCCGATCTCGTGCAGATCGTCCTTGCGGACATCGGCGAAGTAGTTTTTCCGCAGTTCCATGTTGCTTCCCCTCAGGCCGCGTTCTGCGAATTGGCACGGGCGGCAATGAGCACCGCCTGGATGATCGGCTCGTAGCCGGTGCAGCGGCAGATGTTGCCCGACAGCGCTTCCACCACCTCGTCGCGGCTGGGGTTGGGCGTGTGGTCGAGCAGCACCTTGGCAGCCATGATCATGCCCGGCGTGCAGAAGCCGCATTGCGTGGCGAAGGCATCAAGAAAGGCGCGCTGCAGCGGATGCAGGACGCCACTTTCCGACAGTCCCGACGTGGTGGTGATTGTTGTTCCGTTGCAGGTCTCGGCCAGCGTCAGGCAGGACAGCCGGAGCTCACCGTCGATGATGACGGAGCAGGCGCCGCAAGTGCCCTGATGGCAGCCGCCCTTCGGCGAGGTGTCGCCGACCTTGTCGCGCAAGGCGTTGAGCAGTGTCGTGCCGCTGTCGATGAATTCGGCTTTCTCGGAGCCGTTGAGCGTGAATTGAACCGGGACCTTCGCCATGTTTCCTCCTTGCGCGCCTGCCCGACGGATCGGACAGACGCGCGCCCCCCAACGGGTGAATTCAGGTCAGCAGCAGCCGGCCGAGATGGACCGGCAGGACTTCAGCGCGATACCAGGCGCTGGCGATCGGATCGGTAATGGGCGCGATGCCTTCGGTGGCGGCGGCCAGCGCTGCCGCGATGCCGTTCTGGTCCAGCGACTTTCCCTTGAGCGCCTTTTCCGCCGCCCTGGCACGCATCGGCCGATCGGCCAAGCAGCCGAGCGCGATCCGCGCCGAAGAGACGGTGCCGTCGGCAGCCTGTTCCAGAACCGCGGCGATGCTGAGCACCGAGACGCCCTTGGGCTTGACCCGCGACACTTTCAGGAAGCGGAAGCTGTCCGCCCTGGGCAGCGTGAAGCTGACTGAGGTGACGATGGCACGGCTGCCGTCCCGCCCGGCCAGGAAGGTACCGATCGGTGTCTCTCCGTCCTCGGTGCCGATCGTGGCATCGAGCGCCAGCAAGGCAACGGCGAAGTCGCCATAGGGTGCCGGCGCGAACAGGTTGCCGCCGACAGTCGCCATGTTGCGGATCGCCGGACCGCCGACGGCGCGCGCGGCCTTGGCGAGCGCGCCAAGATCCGGATGACGGGCGATCGCCGCCATCGTCACCGAGGCGCCGATGCGGACCTTGCCGCCGGCAACCGAGATGGCCGACAAAGCCGGATCGGTCGACCTGACAAGGCCGGAGACCGAAACATCGCCTTCATTGGCCGCGCGGACGACCAGCGTGCCGCCGCCGAGATAGCGCGTGCCCTGGGCTTTCAACGCCGCGTTGGCGTCCTTCACCGTTGCGAAAGTCTGCAGTGCCAGCGCCATGGCCCGCTCCCTCAGCTCTGGCCGGCAAAATGGCTCTTCAGGGCATTGAAGCCGCCCTGGAAGACGTTGGCGCCCATGCCCGCGGCGATCTTGTCGGCTTCTCCGGGCGCGGCATCGAAGCTCGCGGTCCATTCGGCATAGGTGCGGTCGCCATCGGTGACGCGGCGCAATTGCAGCGTTGCCTTGTGGTTGGTGAGCGGCTGCGGCGTCTCCAGGATGGAATAGCTGACGAGAAAGTTCTCATCGGAGAAGTCGAGCAGCTTTTCACGGATGCGTGCGCCGCTGGCGAGCTTGAAATTGCGCACGCAGCCGATGGTGCCGGCGTCCTTGCCGTCTTCGATATGGCTTTCGACCATGCGCGGATGCCAGCCCGGCAGGCCGTTGAAGTCGCGTATGCGCGCCCAGACCTTTTCGACCGGTGCGTCGATGACGCTGGAGATGGTGACTTTTGCCATAGGACGTTCCCTTGCGAATGCGACAGCTCGGCAAGGGTAGGGCGCCGGTCAGGGCGACGCTTATCAAAGCGTCTTGTGCACGTATCAAGGAGTCTGAAAAAGCGGGCTCGGCAGGCCGGCTCAGGCGTTCGCCCGCGCGGCCTCGCGGTAGAGCGTCGGCGGCACGCCGACATGGTCGCGGAAGAAGCGCGAGAAATTGCCTTGCGTGGTGAAGCCGAGATTGCAGGCGACCGAAATCAGCGGCTCCTGCGACCACTGCAACTGCCGCACCGCTTCCTCCATGCGCAGCGTGTTCCAGTAGACATTTGGCGTCAGATTGGTCTGTTCCTTGAACAGCGCGAAGAAATGCGGCCGCGACAGGCCGACGCTGCGCGCCACGTCGTCGAAGGAGATGCGCTCGCAGACATTGGCCTTCATCAGCTGGATTGCCTTGCGGACGCGGAAATCCTGCATGGTGTTGATGCGGATGCGCGCCTCGTGCGGTGCTGAGGCATCGGCTGCGTCGAGCACCGAATCGATGAAGCGCTCGATCTCGTAATTGGCGACATCGTCGACGCTTTCATTGTCGGTCAGATGGTCGAGCAGGCTGGCGGCGGCCTGGTGCAGCCAGGGCTCCAGCGTGATCGCCGCCTGCGTAAACAGCGGCGCGGAGGAGGGCAGGTCGCGGCGGCGGCGCGCCCAGTCAGGATCGATGTAGAAGGCGAGGAACAGGCCTGACCTGCCGTTCTGCGACAGGACGTGGCTGTGCGGCTGGAAGGAATTGATGCCGGCGGCGGTGCAGGGTCCGAGCCGGACCGTCTCGCGGCCGATGGTCATCTCGCCGGCGGTGCCTTCGAGCCAGATGATCAGATGTGCCTCGACATGGGCATGGGTGACGAAGTCGCTTGCGACATTCAGGACAGAAACATGTCCGAACCGGCCCCAGTAGAGCCTGATCGCGTCCGTCATGGGTATAACCTCCCGCAGGCGACTGGCCTCCCTTCGCCTGCATCGAGGATTGTGCGGCCGGTTTCCGGTCTCCGTCAAGGCATAGGCTGTTGGCGGGTAGCCAGGGTGGGCCACTTCAGCTGATTTTCAGACTGAGCGATAGGAACCGGAACGAATAGCGCTTGGCGTCCTTTTCTGCTCCCCTGGGGGAGAAGGAAAGCGCGTCAATCGCTGCGGCGGAAGTTGCGGATGCGGTCGAACAGCACGGCAAGCAGGATGGCGCCGCCGATGAAGACGCCTTGCCAGAAGGCGTTGATGCCAAGCAGGCCAAGGCTGTTGCGGATCACCTCGATGAGGGCAGCACCGACAATGGCGCCGAAGGCGGTGCCGACGCCGCCGGCCAGATTGGCGCCGCCGATGACGGTGGCGGCGATGACCTGCAGCTCCATGCCGGTGCCGAGATTGGTGGTGACCGCACCCAGCCAGCCGGTCTGGATGATGCCGGCAATGCCGGCCGCCAGCGCCGAGATCATGTAGACCGCGACCTTGATCTGCTTCACCGGGACGCCGGTCAGCGTTGCCGCGTGCTCATTGCCGCCAATGGCAAAGATGTGGCGGCCGAACTTGGTCCAGCGCAGGGTAAAGCCGGTGATAAGCGCCAGAACGATGGTGTAGAGCACCGGATTGGCAATGCCGAACACCCAGGCCCCACCGCCGAGTGCCAGAAGCTTGTTGTGGTCCGGGCCGAACTGGAAGACGACGGTGTTGTTGGACGCGACCATGGCCAGGCTGCGGGCGATCGACAGCATGCCAAGCGTGACGACGAAGGGCGGAAAGCCGATATAGGCGATCAAAATGCCGTTGAAGGCGCCAATGGCGAGCGCGGTGCCGATCGAGGCCAGGATGCCGATTTCGATCGAATAGCCGGCATGCATGGTGACGGCCAGCACCATCGACGACAGGCACAGCACCGAACCAACCGACAGGTCGATGCCGCCGGTGATGATGACGAAGGTCATGCCAAGCGCGATGATAGCGACGAAGGTGACATTGCGGGTGATGTTGTAGAGGTTCTTCGAGGTGGCGAAGGCGTCGGTGGCAAACGACAGGAACAGGCAGGCGAGGATGACGGCGATCACCACCCAGAAGGTCTGGCTGGCGAACATCCTTGTCAGCAAGGATTGCTGCTTCTGCACGATCGGCTGGTCAATTGTCAGTGCCATCGTCGACCTTTACCCCATAGAGAAAACGCTTGAAAATCAAACCTGTTCGATGGCGCCGGTGATCAGCCCGGTGACTTCAACGGGCGAGCTCGACGCAATCGTCTTGTCGGCCACCTTGCGACCGCGCCGCATGACGATGACGCGGTCGGCGACGTCGAACACGTCGGGCATGCGGTGGCTGATCAGAACAACCGCGATGCCCTGGTCGCGCAGATGGCGGATCAGGTTGAGCACTTCGGCGACCTGCCTGACCGAGATCGCCGCCGTCGGTTCGTCCATCAGCACGATCTTGGCCTGCGACAGCATGGTGCGGGCGATCGCCACCGCCTGGCGCTGGCCGCCCGACATCTGCTTGACGAGATCGCGCGGACGGGTCTCGGACTTCAATTCGGCAAAGAGCTGGCCGGCCCGCTTGTACATGGCGGCATAGTCCAGGATGCGGAATGGGCCGACGCCGCGCCGCAGCTCGCGGCCGAGATAGACGTTGGCGGCGGCCGTCAGATTGTTGCAGAGCGCAAGATCCTGGTGGACGATCTCGATGCCGTGCTGGCGAGCTTCCGCCGGCTTGTTCAGGATCAATTCCTTGCCGTCCATGCGCATGGTGCCATGGCTCGCGTGGAAATTGCCGGCGATCATCTTGACCAGCGTCGACTTGCCCGCGCCATTGTCGCCCATCAGGCCGACGACCTGGCCGGGCTCGATCGACAACGATACGTCGTTGACCGCCTGGATCGCGCCGAAATGCTTAGAGATATTGGTGAGTTCGAGAACCGCCACCGGCCTATAGCCTCCCCATGCCTTGCTGCCAGCCTGTTCCAGGTCGCAGCGCTTACATCGTGCTCCCCATTCCTCCCGGAAGCAACGTTGACCGGCATTTACGCGAATGCCCGAGCAGGCGTCAATTGTCGGATCGACAAGAAACAGGTATTTGTCAGACGAATAGCGATCTACGGTTCTGAAAAATCCGTTTTGTAGGACAAATAGCGATTGACGTTGGCGCCGCGCCGTTATTAGCTGATGGTCGGAGAAAGATACTTGGTCCCAGGCCGCTGTCGCGGCGGGATCGCGGGAGGTTATCGGCCACTCCGGCTCGTTTGCCGGTCCGGTCGCATCTGAAAATGCTCATCGGCCATGCCTCGCGGCACGAGCGTTGGCTCTGCCATTTCGCATCAGGTCGATTTGTGTGGCGGGCACGCCGTGCCCGTCTGTTTCCAAGGGAGGACTGACATGAGGAAAACAGTATTGCTCGCCGCCGTCGCCGCCATGGCGCTGGGCGCCGGGCCGGCTTTGGCCAAGAAGCAGCTCGTCATCGTGGTGAAAGGTCTCGACAATCCATTCTTCGAAGCCATCCACCAGGGCTGCGAGAAATGGAACAAGGAAAACGCCAGCTCGGAATATGAATGCTTCTACACCGGTCCGGCGTCGACTTCGGATGAGGCCGGCGAGGCACAGATCGTCCAGGATATGCTGAGCAAGGCCGACACGGTGGCGATGGCGATTTCACCGTCCAACGCGCCGCTGATCGCGCAGACGATCAAGACCGCCAATCCGACGATCCCGATCATGACCGTCGACGCCGACCTCAGCAAGGAAGATGCGGCACTTCGCAAAACCTATCTCGGCACCGACAACTATCTGATGGGTCACAAGATCGGCGAGTATATCAAGAAGGGCAAGCCGAATGGCGGCACGATCTGTACCATTGAGGGCAATCCCGCCGCCGACAACATCCTGCGCCGTGCCCAGGGCATGCGCGACGCACTGTCGGGCAAGGAAGGCCTCGCTGCACTTGCCGGCGAAGGTGGCTGGACGGAAGTTGCCGGCTGTCCGGTGTTCACAAATGATGACGGCGCCAAGGGCGTGCAGGCGATGACCGACATCCTCGCCGCCAACCCCAAGCTCGACGCCTTCGGCATCATGGGCGGCTGGCCGCTGTTCGGCGCGCCGCAGCCCTATCGCGATCTGTTCGGGCCGCTCAAGGACCGGATAGCCAAGAACGACTTCGTCATCGGCGCCGCCGACACGATCGGCGACGAAGTGGCGATCGCTAGAGATGGCCTGGTCACCGCGCTGGTCGGCCAGCGGCCCTTCGAAATGGGCTACAAGGCGCCGTCGGTGATGATCGACCTGGTCACGGGCAAGAAAGTCGACGATCCGGTCTTCACCGGCCTCGACGAATGCACCAAGGATACGGTCGACACCTGCATCCAGAAATAAGCTGATGATTTCGGGGCGCCCGACAGTGGGCGCCCCGTCCCACTGAATTCCTAGACAAGACGCCGTGGCGAGGGGCAGCAGGCTCCGGCCTCGACGCGTCCATGGTTTGGATTTTCGGCAACGGGATCGGCACCGTGCAACTCCGGATCAATCCGGGCGACAGGCGGCCGACCTATTGGAACGTGGATGCCGGACGAGAAGGCAAAGAGACAAGCCAGCCGGGCCAAGACGCAAGCCAACCGCAATCCGGCGGTCGTGCGCAGGGCGGATGCGGCGCACTTTGTCGGGTCCAGCGTCCATGCCTCGCTCGCCAGCGAGATTGGTCTGCGGATCGTGCGCGGCGACTATCCGCCCGGCAGCATCCTGCCCAACGAGGCCAAATGGGCCGAAACCTTCAATGTCAGCCGCTCGGCGGTGCGCGAAGCGATCAAGATGCTGATGGCCAAGAGTCTTCTGGCATCGCGCCCCAAGATCGGCAGCTGGGTCGAGCCGAAGGAGCGCTGGAACCTGCTCGACCGCGACGTGCTCGCCTGGTACGCGACCGCTCCCGACCGCGAGGCGTTCCTGCGCACCGTGCAGGAGTTCCGCCACATCATCGAACCGGAAGCCTCCGCCTTCGCCGCCATGCGGCGCAGTGACGAGCAGATGGCTGAGATCAGCCTGGCCTGCCGCGAGATGGGCGAAGCGGCGAACCTGCCGGAACGCATCCGTGCCGACACGCGCTTTCATCTGGCCATCCTGCGGGCCTCGGGCAACGACCTTCTGGTGCCGCTCGGCGTGCTGATCGAGTCCGCACTCGACCATCTCTTCGTCTTCACCACGCGCCAGGTCGGAGACCAGCGGCGGGCGCAGAAACTGCATGAGGCGATCGAGAAGAGCATCCGCCTGCAACGGCCCGCGGCGGCGCGCAATGCCGTGCACAAGCTGCTCGCCGACACCGATGAGGGGATCGGAAGCCGGCGGCGCTGAGATCGGCCGGCCGTTCGCGCTTCAGATCGTCTGCTTCTTGCCGTCCTTCGTCGGCATCAGGTCGACGCCATTCACCTTGCCGATATGCGTGGCCAGCATCGGTACGAACTGCTCGGCCGGACCGGTGGCATGGGCGCCGGCGAAGGAATTCTTGGTGGCGTTGCCGAGCGGGTTGGCAATGCCGGCGGCACCGGCCATGGACTCGAGATAAGTCAGGTCCTTGAAGGCGTTGGCGATGGTGAATTTGTGGGCGTCGCGGTCGCCTTCCAGCGTCCAGCGCATGAAGGTCTGGTAGAAGCCGCAATCCATGCGGCCGTTACGGATGACGCTGTCGAAACGCGGCGGTGAGATGCCGACCTTTTCGGCCAAGGCCAATGCTTCGGAATAGATGGCGGCGTAGCCCAGCGAGATGAAATTGTTGAGCAGCTTCATGCGGTGGCCGTCGCCGGTGTCGCCGATATGGACGATGCGGCCGGCCCAGGTTTCGATCACCGGCTTGACCCGGGCAAAGAGAGCGTCGGGGGCGCCGACCATGGCGTCGAGCGTGCCTTCCCAGGCCTCCTTCGGTGTGCGGCTGAGCGGCGCATCGACAAAGTCGACGCCGATCTCCTTGAGTTCGGCCGCCAGGGCCACGGTCGAGACCGGATCCGAGGTCGAGCAATCGACGACGACGGAGCCTTTTTTCAAACCCTCCTTGAGGCCGCCGGGGCCGCGGATGATGGCTTCGACTTCGCGCGAACCGGTGACGCAGATGAAGACGATATCAGATGCCGCCGCGACCTCTCGCGAGGTCGATGCTTCCTTGGCGCCCCGGCCCAGCAGATCTTCCGCCGGCTTGCGGTTCTTGCGGCCGAGGAATGTCAGGGGATAGCCCTTGTCGACGATGTTCTTGGCGATGCCGTGTCCCATCAGGCCAAGGCCGATGAAGCCGATCTTTTCGCGCGCGGCGGTGGTGTTCATGTCGTCGGTCCTATCCCGGATTATCGATAATTGCACTGCCGTTTTAGCCATATACGGTTGCAGAAAGCAATATTGTCTGACAATAGACGGGAATTCCAGAGCCTGTCATGGAGACCAGAATGACGAAGCGGATCATGTTCACCGGCGGCAGCGGCAAGGCTGGGCGTCATGTCGTGCAATATCTTGTCGAGCAGGGCTGCCAGGTGCTCAACATCGACACCAAGCCGCTCGACAATCCCAAGGTGCGCACGCTGATCACCGACATCACCGACAGCGGGCAGGTGTTCAACGCGCTTTCGAGCTATATGGGCCTGCACGAATTCGACCCTTCGTTGCGCCCGCAGCCGGTGGATGCGGTGGTGCATTTCGCCGCCATCCCGCGCATCATGATCACGCCGGACAATGAAGTGTTCCGCATCAATGCGATGGGCTCCTACAATGTCATCGAGGCAGCGGTGAAACTCGGCATCCGCAAGGTGATCATCGCCTCGAGCGAGACGACCTATGGCCTGGTGTTCGCCAACGAGCCGCGCGATCCCCAATATTTCCCGCTCGATGAAGAGTATGACGTCGACCCGATGGACAGCTATGCGCTGTCCAAGATCGTCAACGAGAAGACCGCGCGCGCCTTCGCGCAGCGCAATGGCACCGACATCTATGCCTTGCGCATCGGCAATGTCATCGAGCCGCATGAGTATTCGCTGTTCCCGAAATGGTTCGCCGATCCCGGTTTTCGCAAACGCATCGCCTGGAGCTATGTCGACGCGCGCGATCTCGGCCAGATCACACTGCGCGCTGTCGAGAAGGACGGCCTCGGCTTCCAGGTGTTCAACGCCGCCAATGACGACACCTCGTCCGATCTGCCGACGGCCGAACTCCTGAAGCGGTTTTATCCCAACGTGCCGGTCAAGGCCGAACTCGGTGAATACGAGACGCTGCTGTCGAACCGCAAGGCACGCGACATGCTGGGTTTCCGCCCAGAGCATAGCTGGCGCAAATATGTCAAAACCGCCTGAGCGAGCGGGCAAATGCGGCTGGGCTGTGCATAGCGGCGGGCTTTGCGGCTCAACCGTTCGGTGGTGCTTGACAGCTTCCGTAAACCGGCCTTTCTGAAGCGTATGCGGGACGCGAAGCCGAACAAGGAAAAATCGCCGAAAAAGCCGGCTGCCGCCGAGCGCCCGGCGGGTGTTCGCCGGGCCGATGCGGCGCGCATTCCCGGCGCCAGCGTGCACACGTCGCTGGCCAGCGAGATTGGCCTGCGGATCGTGCGCGGCGACTATCCGCCCGGCACCATCTTGCCCAATGAGGCAAAGTGGTCGGAGACCTTCAGCGTCAGCCGCTCGGCGGTGCGCGAAGCGATCAAGATGCTGATGGCCAAGAGCCTTCTGGCCTCACGCCCCAAGATCGGCAGTTGGGTCGAGCCGAAGGAGCGTTGGAACCTGCTCGATCGCGACGTGCTCGCCTGGTACGCGACGTCGCCGGATCGTGAGGTGTTCCTGAAGACGGTGCAGGAGTTCCGCCACATCATCGAGCCGGAGGCGACCGCCTTCGCCGCCATGCGGCGGACCGACGAGCAGATGGCCGAGATCAGCCAAGCGTGCCGCGAGATGGGCGAGGCGACCAGCCTGCAGGAGCGCACCCGTGCCGACACACGCTTCCACCTCGCCATCCTGCGGGCCTCGGGCAACGATCTGCTGGTGCCGCTCGGCGTGCTGATCGAATCCGCCTTCGATCACCTGTTCGCCTATACGACGCGGGCGGTCGACGATCTGAATCATGCGCAGAAGCTGCATGAGGCGATCGAGAAGAACATCCGCCTGCAGCGACCGGACGCTGCACGTGCTGCAGTGCGGAAATTGCTGGCCAACACCGACCACGTGATCAAGTCGCGTTAGGCCGCTAATCTTCCTTCTCGCGGCCGAAGACCAGGCGCAGTTCATCCTTGGCGTGCTCGAGCACTTGCCTGCGCGCGGCGGGCAGGTTCTTGCCAGCGCGGTTGATGTAGAAGTTCAGCATCGACATGGCTGACTGGAAGGGTTCGGCCTTGCGGCGGTGGCTGTGTTCGGCCGACCGCTTGAGCGAGGCGGCGATCTTTTTGGCATCGTCGGATTCGAAGATGTGATCCTCAAGATCCATCGCGTCGCTGTGCTCGGTCACCTCGGCTGACCACTTTTTGGCGGCTGTCATGGCTGGGACTCCTTTGCAGGTTTTCAGATCGGAAAACTCCACACATTGGCGTCGGTTCCCGCCACCTTGTCCGCTCTGGAGCCACAGATTTGCCCGCTCTGGCGCTGCTGCGTGCCGAGAATGTGCCGATAGTGGCGCAAGCGGCAGCCGGTTTTCGCGACCGCCGACAGGAAAACGCCTTTGACCCGAATCGACTTGAGCCGGCCGAGCCCCGGCATCGACAGCTCCTACGCCTGGATGCGGCTGGCCATCTCGATGGTGCTGGCGACGATCGGTGCGGTTGGCATGTGGGCCGTCGTCGTGGTGCTGCCCGCCGTGCAGGCGGAGTTTGGTGTTGACCGCGCCGCGGCGTCCATGCCCTACACCGCGACCATGGTGGGCTTCGCCGCCGGCAATGTGCTGGTCGGTCGCGCCATCGATCGCATTGGCTATTGGATTCCAGCGCTGATCTCTTCCGTGGCGCTCTCGGCCGGCCTGCTGCTTGCCGCGCTGTCGACCTCGATCCTGCAATTCACCCTTGCGCAAGGCGTGCTGATCGGTGTCGGCACGTCGGTGATCTTCGGACCGCTGATCGCCGATATCTCGCACTGGTTCAACCGCCGGCGCGGCGTCGCGGTTACGGCGGCGGCCGCCGGCAACTATCTCGCTGGCGCGCTCTGGCCGACCATCATGCCGACGCTGATCAAGGCGGAAGGCTGGCGCTTCACGTATGCGGCGATCGGTATCTTCTGCCTTGTCACCATGGTGCCGCTGGTGCTGTTGCTGCGGCGCGGCGCCCCGGAGGCGGCGGCCGCCGGCTCGCCGGGAAGCCGGCCTGTGCAGCCGATGCCAATGTCGCCGGCGGCGTTGCAGGTGCTGCTGGTCGTTGCCGGCCTCGGCTGCTGCGTGGCGATGTCGATGCCGCAAGTGCACATCGTCGCCTATTGCATGGATCTCGGCTACGGCATGGCACATGGCGCCGACATGCTGTCGATCATGATGGCGGCGGGTGTCGCCAGCCGGCTGGCCTCCGGCTTTATCGCCGATCGCATCGGCGGCGCGAAAACCTTGATCATCGGTTCGGTGCTGCAATGCCTGTCGCTGCTGTTCTACATCCCGTTCGACGGGCTCGCCTCGCTCTATGTCGTGTCGCTGGTGTTCGGCCTGTCGCAGGGCGGCATCGTGCCTTGCTATGCGATCATCGTGCGCGAATATCTGCCCGCCAAGGAGGCCGGCCAGCGTATCGGCATCGTCATGATGGCAACGATTTTCGGCATGGCGATCGGCGGCTGGATGTCGGGCTGGATCTACGACCTGACCGGTTCCTATGCCGCTGCCTTCCTCAACGGTATCGCCTGGAATCTGCTGAACATACTGGCCGTCGGGCTGTTCATGTGGAAGGCAAGGGACAGGGCTGTTGTAGCGGCCTGAGACACCTCGGCTTGACAATAGGCAGGCACTGCGCGACCCCAGAGGCCCAGGGTGCGGCAACGGGCCGGTGAGATGGCGACAGCTGAGATGATCGTATTGCGGGTGCGCTTCGGCGGCTGCGGGCGGTGGCCTTGATCAAGCCGCGCTCGCGCCGGGGCGGTGGTCGCCCGACCATATCGGATGTCGCGCGCAAGGCCGGCGTCGGCGCCATCACCGTGTCGCGCGCGCTGCGCGAGCCGGAGCGTGTCAGCCAGGATTTGCGCCGCCAGATCCAGGCCGCCGTCGACGAGCTCGGCTATGTGCCGGACCCCAATGCGCGGGCGCTGGCCTCGGCGCGCGCCGAGGTGTTTGGCGTGCTGGTGCCTTCGCTCACCAACAACGTCTTCGCCGAAGTGGTGCGCGGCATCTACGACAGCCTGTCGGATAGCCCGTTCCGTATCCAGCTCGGCAACACGCATTATTCCGGCCTCGAGGAAGAGCGGCTCTTACAGCTGTTCGGCTCGCAGCGACCGGCGGCACTCATCGTCGCCGGCATCGACCAGACGCCAACCTCGCGAAAACTGCTGGAAAATGCCGGTTGCCCGGTGGTTCAGGTGATGGAGACCGGGCCCGATCCCGTCGACATGCTGGTCGGCTTCTCGCATTTCGATGGCGGCAGGACGGCGACCGAGCACCTGATCGAGGCGGGTTATCGCCGCATCGGCTTCATCGGCGCGCGCATGGACCCGCGCTCGCAGCGGCGCCTTGCCGGCTACCGCGCGGCGATGGAGAAAGCCGGCCTGTTCGACCCGCGCCTGATCACCACCACGCCGCTGCTGTCCAGCGTGCCACTCGGCCGCGAATTGTTCCGCGACGCACTGGCCAAGATGCCGACGCTCGACGGTGTGTTCTGCAACAATGACGACATCGCGCTCGGCGTGCTGTTTGAATGCCATCGAGCCTCGATCGACGTGCCGAAGACGATCGGCATCGTCGGCTTCAACGATCTCGACATGATGCAGGTGGCCTTTCCCTCGATCACCAGCATTCGTACCTACCGATACGAAATCGGCAGTCGCGCCGTCGCCATGGCACTGGCGGCGATCGCCGGCGACAGGCCGCAGGAGCGGGTTGTCGACCTCGGATTCGAACTCATGCGCCGCGAGAGCACGGCCCGCTGAACACGCCTTCGAGAAGGCTTGCAAATGGCGCTTTACACAACGTCATGGTAGCGCTACCATTTTCTGGGTGCGGGTATCGCCATTTACGCGCTAGGTCTGTTTATTATACATAAGCAACAGCTCAAGCTTGTTTATTATGGATAATATGATAGATTTCACCCGACTGAAGGGGGCGGCGAGGGGAGGGATCGCGGAGGTCTTCGGCACCTGGCAGACGCAACTGGGCAAGGCGGAGGAGCCGCCCAGAAACGCGAAAATTCAACAAAACTGAACCGACAAATCAGAACTGCAATCGGGAGGATTATCGATGATCAAGTCACTTGTTGGTGGCATCGTTGCCGCCACTGCATTCGTCATGTTGAGCTCGTCGGCGATTGCCGCAGGCCCTGAAATCGTCAAGGGCCCGGCTGCCGAGCCGGATTGCTTCGCACCCTGGGCCGCGGACACGCTGTTCTTCAAATTCCCCAAGAAGGCCGGCCCATACCGCATTGCGCTCGCCAACGGCTATATCGCCAACACCTGGCGTATCCAGATGGTGCAGACGGCGAAGGCCTATGCGGCGCAGAAGGATGTCGCGGCGAAGCTGAAGGAATTCAAGGTCGTCTCGACCGGCGAAGACGTGCCGGCGCAGATTTCGGCGATCAACAACTTCATCGATTCCGGTTATGACGCCATCGTCGTCAACGCGCAGAACCCGACCGCCTTCGGGCCGGTAATCAAGCGCGCCAAGGAAGCCGGCGTTGTGCTGGTTGCCTTCGACAACATTCTCGACACCAAGGACGCCATCAACGTCAACGTCGACCAGAAGGGTCTTGGCGAGCTGTGGGGCAAATGGCTGGTCTCACATGTGCCGAACGGCGGCAAGGTGCTCGAAGTGCGCGGCGTTGCCGGAACGTCTGTCGACACGGACCGCCACAATGGCATCCACGAAGTTCTCGACGCCTCCGGCAAGAAATGGGCGGTCACCGAGGTCGTCGGCAAGTGGGATGACGGCGTTGCGCAAAAGGCTTCGGCCGACGCAATCGCCACCAATGGCCCCTTCGACGGCGTCACGGGACAGGGCGGTGACACCGGCATCGTTCAGGCGATGATCGATGCCAAGCATCCGTTCGTGCCATTCGGCGGCGAGACCGAGAACGGCTTCCGCAAGTTCTGCGCGGCCCACGCGGCCGACGGGTTGAAATGCTCGTCAGCCGGTACCGGCCCGGCGCAGGTGGCGGTTGCCATCAAGACGGCGATCGCAGCGCTTGAAGGCAATGTCGTCCCGCAGTCGGTCAAGCTGCCGCTGGCGATCGTCGAGGATCCCAATTTCAAGGCCGGTCAGGATTTCTTCCCCGACCAGTCCGACAATTTCTTCGTCGGCAACTCCTTCCCGACCTGCGGCATCAATTTCACCGCGCAGGAAATCATGGGGCAGACCAAGGCGGACCAGTAGGCTGCACTCCCGGCGCCGTGGGATCTCTCATGGCGCCGGCAATTCGATATCTCTGGCCGTCAAAGTGCCTCGGGAGGGCCTATGGACGCTGCGGTTCCGCTCTTCCAGATGGAAGGCATATCCAAGCGCTATGGTGGCGTGCGGGCGTTGGAAAAGGCGGAGCTTGTCGTCACGTCCGGCAGCATCCACGCCATCCTTGGCGAAAACGGCGCCGGCAAATCGACGCTGATCAAGGTGATGGCGGGCGTCGTCGCGGCCGACGAAGGCCGCATGATGCTGGATGGCCGCGAGGTGACCTTTGCTTCGCCGGCTGCCGCCAACAAGGCCGGCATCGTCTGTATCTTCCAGGAGCTATCACTGGTTCCCGAACTCAGCGTCGCCGACAACATCGTCATATCAGACCCGCCCAAACGCTTCGGCATGATCGACCGCAAGGCGCAGCGCCGCATCGCGGAGGAGGCATTGGCGCGCGCGGGAGCTGCCGATATCCATCCGCTGGCGCTGGTCAAGGACTTGCCCTTGTCGCGCCGGCAGATGGTCGAGATCGCCAAGGCGCTGGCCAGGAAGCCGCGCATCCTGATCCTCGACGAGGCGACATCCGCGCTCACCGCGGCGGATGTCTCGAACATTTTTGGCGTGCTGAAGCGGCTGCGCAGGGAAGGGCTGGCGCTGCTCTACATCTCGCACCGCATGAATGAGATCGCGGAACTCGCCGATCAGTGCACGGTGTTCCGCAACGGCCGCAACGTTGCCAGCTACAAGGCCGGCTCGAAGAGCGACAATGAGGTGGTCGAACTGATGATCGGCCGCGAATACAGTCACATCTTCCCGCCCAAGCCGGCGACCGTACCAGCTACTGCCGCACCCAGGCTTGAAGCCCGCAAGCTGTCGTGGACCGATCGGCTGGACAATATCTCGCTCACCGTCAGGGCAGGCGAGGTGGTCGGTCTCGGCGGCCTCGACGGCCAGGGCCAGCGCGAATTGCTGCTTGCCTTCTTCGGCGTGCTGCGCGGCCTTTCCGGCGAGGTGCTGATCGACGGCAAGCCGGTGACGATCGGCAGTCCCGCCAAGGCGCGGCAGGATGGCATCGGCATGGCGCTGATCCCGGAGGACCGCAAGACCGAAGGGTTGATGCTGCCGATGACGGTGCGCGAGAACCTGTCCTTCGCCGCGCTCGACCGGCTGTCCAAAGGCGGCATCATCGACCGCGCCGCCGAACAGCGGCTGATCGACGACATGGTCGGCCTTCTGGCGATCAAGACGGCGGGGCTCGACATTCCGGTCGGCGCGCTGTCGGGCGGCAACCAGCAGAAGGTGGTCATCGCCAAATGGCTGATGCGCCAGCCGCGCATCATCCTGCTCAACGATCCGACGCGCGGCATCGATGTCGGCACCAAGCAGGAGCTTTACCAGCTGATGCGCAAGCTGGCGGATGCGGGAGCGGCGATCCTGTTCTATTCGACCGACTATGACGAGCTGATTGGCTGCTGCGACCGCGTGCTGGTGCTCTATGACGGGGCGGTCAAGCGTGAACTGGTCGGCGCCGAGATCACCGAGCGGGCGCTGATAGCGAGCGCGCTCAACATCCATGGCGAGGAGAGCCCGGTGGGCCTGGGAGCAGACGCGTGAAGGATTGGCGCTATTGGCTGGCCGAGCAGCGCGGAACGCTGCTGGCGCTCGGCATCTTCATCGTCATGTTCGTCATCTACACCTCGAACCATCCAGCCGGCTTCACCGCCAATGTGGTGCAGACGGCGGCGAACAAGGGTGTGCTGCTCGCCTTCGTCGCCATGGCGCAGACGCTGGTGGTCATCACCGCCGGCATCGATCTGTCCGTCGGCATGATTTTCCTGCTCACCAACTGCCTGGCCTCCTGGCTGGTGGTGGGCACGCCGATGCAGACGGCGCTTGGCGTCATCGCCGTGCTGGCGGTCGGCCTTCTCTGTGGCGCCATCAACGGCGCCATCGTCATCTACGGACGGCTGCAGCCGATCGTCGCCACCATCGCCACCGGGGCCGTCTATTACGGCATCGGCCTTTTGCTGCGGCCCTTCCCGGGCGGTTCGGTCAATGAGGATCTGGCCGATGCGATGACCGGCCGCGTCTTCGATGTGGTGCCGGCGAGCCTTGTCGTGTTGCTCGCCATCGTGCTGGTGATCTGGGTACCGTTCAGCCGCTCGGTGCTTGGCCGCGCTGCCTATGCGGCGGGGTCTTCGGAGACGGCGGCCTACATGTCCGGCGTGCCGATAAGACGCGGCAAGTTCGCCGCCTACACGCTGGCCGGGCTGCTGGCCGCGATCGGCGGGCTGTTCCTCACCTTCTTCACCTATACGGGCGACGCGGCCTATGCCAGCGGCAACGCCTACACACTGTTCTCGATCGCCGCCGTGGTGCTTGGCGGTGTCTCGCTGTTCGGCGGCAAGGGCAGCGCCATCGGCGCCATCTTCGGCGCGCTGGCCTTCCGCACCATCGGTGATTTGTTGTTCGTGTTCGATTTCGATCCGCTCTGGCAGCCTTTGTTCCAGGGCGTTATCCTGCTGATCGCGGTCAGCCTTGGCGCCTTCGCCCTGTTTCGGGTACGCAACCGGCTGGAGTGGTTCCTATGAGCGAAACGACGCCGATGGTTGGGAAGAGCGACGGCGGCATTGCCGGCCGCATGCCGAAATTCATCCGCCACGCCGACCCGGCGGTGGTGACGGCCTTTGCCTGCATCGTGCTGCTGCTGTTCCTGGGCAGCCTCTACTCCAGAAGTTTCCTGTCGCCTGAATATCTGCTGCAGCAGCTTAAGGTCGCCTCGTTCCTCGGCGTCATTGCCACCGGCATGATGCTGGTCGTGCTGCTCGGCCAGATCGACCTGTCGGTGCCGTGGTCGGTGGCGGCCGGCGCGATGATGGCCTGCGCCGCGGCCGCCTACGGTCCCGCCGGGGTGGTATTGGCTATCCCGTTCGGCATCCTCTGCGGCGTCCTGATCGGCGTCGTCAACGGCATCGGCGTCGCCTACCTGCGCATTCCCTCGATGATCATCACGCTCGCCACCAACGCCGTCGCTCAAGGGCTGATGGTGGTCTACACCGGCGGCTTCTCGCCCCAGGATTCGGCGACCCGCGCCATGCGCTATCTCGCGACGGGTTTTACCATTCCGGGCGTGCCCAACGCGGTCATCATCTGGGCTGTCATCGGCGCGGCAATGGTCTTCGTGCTGACCCGCACCGGCTTTGGCCGCACCGTCTACGGAATCGGCAACCGCGAGCGCGCCGCCTACCTCTCGGGTATCGATACAAGGCGTGTGGTGATGATCGCCTTCGCCGTCTCAGGCGGGCTCTCCGCCTTCGGCGGCGTGCTGCTGGCCGGCTATGCCTCCAAGGCGGCGCAGTCGATGGGTGATGCCTATCTCTTGCCGTCGATCGCCGCGGTGGTGCTCGGTGGCACTTCGATCCTCGGCGGGCGCGGCTCCTATCTCGGCACCGTCGCCGGCGTCATCCTGATCACGCTCTTGCAATCCATCCTGTCGGTCATGCAGATGCCGGAGGCGGGACGGCAGATCATCTATGGCGTCGTCATCGTCGCCATGCTGCTGCTCTACGGCCGCGCGCCGGCAAGCCGCTGACAGTGGACGAAATGGCAGTGCAGGCGCTGATAGGCGTTCCTGGCTCGGCATCTCCGGCCATCGTGGTGATGGGCGTCGCCGGCTGCGGCAAGTCGGCTGTCGGCATCGCGCTGGCGGCCACGCTGAACGCCGTCTTCATCGAGGGCGACCGGCTCCATCCGCCGGAGAATGTGGCGCGCATGGCAAGCGGCGAGCCACTCACTGACCAGTTGCGCGAAGGCTGGCTCGACGCGATCGGCGAGCGCATCGCGGCGTCGGTCGGCAAAGGGCAGGGCGTGGTCGCGGCCTGCTCGGCGCTGAAGCGCAGCTATCGCGACCGGCTGCGCGCTTTTTACCCCGATATCGTCTTCCTCTATCTGGAGATCGATCCCGCCACCGCGAGGCGGCGCGTTGCCAGCCGCAAGGGCCATTTCATGCCGGCAAGCCTGGTCGACAGCCAGTTCGCCATCCTGGAGCCACCGGGGAGGGATGAGCGGGCCCTGACAATCGACGCGACGCGTCCCGTTGCCGATGTCGTTGCCGACGTGACGCGGCTATTGGCCAGGTCATGAGTCCATATCGTCGCCGGTCGGGGCATCGGCCGAGGCTTCCGTCATCCGCCGGCTGCCGGACCAGATCAGCATCTGTTCGGGAAACAGTTTCAGCGCTTCGAGCAGCCGGTCACGCTTGAGCAGGATATAGCGAGCCTGCAGCACCATGTCCTTGGCCCCGCCCCGTCCCGTCGCCGCTTCAACCGGCAACAGCTCCGGGCTGATGACGGCCCGGTATTCGCGGAAGGGAACGGTCTCGAAAGTCGACATGGCAAACAGCGCCGCCTTGCCCCTTGCGGCGAAATTCGCCGGTGCCGAGGCAAGATGCGTCCAGCCGCCTTCGCCGAGCGCGAGTTCGGTGAAGATCGAGCCTGCATGGATGGTGTTGGTCATCAGCACCACGCCATTGCGCTTCAGGATCTTCTGGATACGGATGGTGACCTGATAGGCGTCGTCGCGTTCGAAGACGATGCGGCTTTTGAGGTAACGGTTCTCGACATTGACCAGTTGCGGGTTCAGGAAACGCAGTCCGAACATCGATTCCGAGACACCGTGGGAATTGACGCTCACCTGGTGCGCCTCGATGCCGGCCTCGTGCAGGGCGCGCTTGCCGAGGATGGTCTGGGAGGTGAACTGATCGCACCAGACGATGGCGCCATGGCCGCGCCGTAACGCTGCCTGCAGTCCTTCCTGTCCCTCCAGCCGGATTGTCGGCGCCCACCGGAAGCCGGCGAGGTGCGCGGCAAGCTGCAGCCGGCGGCGGTGGCGTGCCGCGAGCAATGCCTCGAACAGGGAACGCGGATCGATATCCTTACCAAGCACTGCGCGCGTCGCGTCGGCATAGGCTGGAAATTGCTTGCGCAGATGGCGCTTCAGCCGAAACCTGGACATCCGATCGCAGATCGACGCCCACCAGCGCACCGGCACTGAAGCCGCGACCACGAGATAGAAGAGAGCCATCGCGCTTTCGCGCAAATCCTGGTTCGAGAACCGGCGCACCTTGCCGGGGTGGACGATCTTGCGGCTGAAGAAGCGCACGTCCTCAGCCCGTTCCGGCACGGGGACGTCGGCGATGATCTCAGTCTGGAATCTGGCCGTGGCGGTCGGCTTGCGGGCAGTGTTTCGGGATCTCGCGAACTTCGACAGCCTCATCCAGCGGGCGTCCATCTGTTCCTGTTGCAGCAATGCGCCTGCGCGCATCGCCCAATCTTACAGTGATGAACGCCGATCGCCAGCCGCCGATCTAGATTTGCGACGACAGCTCGACCGGGAAATCGTCGTTGTCGGCATCGCGCATGGCGGCGAGGCTGCGATTGTCCAGCACCTCGGCGATCGCCTGGCGCACTTCCAGCATCATGTGCCGGACCTGACAGGTCGCCTCGTCACAATCCTCGCAGCGCTGGTATTGCGTGCGGCTGGCACAGGGAATCGGCGCCAGCGGCCCGTCAAGCACGCGCACGACATGGCCGATCTTGATCTCGGAGGCCGGGCGGGCCAGGCGATAGCCGCCTTCCTTGCCCTTGCGGCTCTGGACGAAGCCGGCATTGCGCAATTCGCCGAGGATGGCGTCGAGGAATTTCTTCGGGATGTTGTTGGCGACCGCAATGTCGTTGACGAAGGCCAATTGGCCAACCGGAAGGCTGGAAAGATGCACGAGGGCCTTGAGGCCGTATTTGCCTTTTTTTGTCAGCATGCCCGAGTCAACCCGTTAAAGCCCCAACCACCCCGCATCTGGCGGCTGTTTGTGTGCAAATAATGACAATTTCGCCGCGCGAAGGCATTTCGCGAAAACAAGACGCCAAATGGCACGTTAGGCACAAACGCGTTGATTCTTTGTAACGTTTTGCAGGGATGGCGCCGTATCGCCATGACTGATGGCAAAAACGAAGAAAGCCGGCTTGTTGCCGGCTTCCCCTCATCTGTTCTTTGTATACTGTAGCCGTCAGCGGCTGCCATAGGCCTGGTCGAGCAGGCCGCCGGCGGCGAAATGCTCTTTCTGGATCTTGTCCCAGCCGCCGAAGACGTCTTCCACCGTCAGCAGGCGTACCTCGGGGAAATCGGCCGTGTATTTGGCGGCGACGGCTGCGTCGCGCACACGGTTGCCGTTCTGGGCGAGGATGTCCTGGCCCTCGGGCGTGTAGAGGAAATCGAGATAGGTCTTGGCCAGATCGCGAGTGCCGTGCTCGTCGGCGACCTTGTCGACGATCGCCACCGGGAATTCCGCCAGCAGGCTGACCGAGGGCGTGACCTGCTCGAACTTGTCGTTGCCATACTCCTTGCGGATGCCGCGCGTCTCGGACTCGAAGGTGATCAGCACGTCGCCGATCTCGCGCTGCACGAAGGTGGTGGTCGCGGCGCGGCCGCCCGTGTCGAAGATCGGCACGTTGTTGAACAGCTTGGTGATGAACTCCTTCACCTTGGCGTCGTTGCCCTTGAAGGCTTCCTTGGCGTAGGCGGTGGCCGCCAGATACGTGTAACGCGCATTGCCCGACGTTTTCGGGTTGGGGAAGATCACCTGCACGTCGTCGCGTACCAGATCGTTCCAGTCCTTGATGTGCTTGGGGTTGCCGGCGCGAACAAGGAACGAAGGCAGCGAATAGAAGGGCGAGGCGTTGTTGGCGAAATCTTTTTGCCAATCGGCCGAGACAAAGCCCTTCTTGACCAGGAAGTCGATGTCGGTGACCTGGTTGAAGGTGACGACATCGGCGCCGAGGCCTTCGGTGATGGCGCGCGCCTGCGCCGAGGTGCCGGCATGCGACTGGTCGACGGTCACGCCCGGATGCGCTGCGATGAAGGCCTTGTTGACCTGAACGAACAGTTCGCGGCCGACGTCATAGGAGGCGTTGAGCAGCTTGTCGGCCGACCAGGCTTGGGAGGATGCGAGGAACAGGCCAGCGACGGTGGCAATGCCGAGGAAAAATCGCTTCATGAAAAAGGCTCCGGATGCAATGCGTTAATGGCTCGACCATAGCCGTGGCGCAGGGGCAGGGCGAGGCATGGTTCCAGAGCTTGGCGCTCCTTGCTAGAAAAACCATTGCCCGAACAGGCGGATCGTAGGATTTTCTTTCAAGTGGAGTCTATCGGCCGATCGCCTTCAGCCCCTCTGACGAAGGTGACAAATAGATACACATTGTGTATGCAGAGTGCTACCGTGATGGAAAGGAGTCTTCCATGACAAAGGCCGCGCCTGATACCCACGCCAAGCCTGTCAATCTGCGCATTCGAGAGGATATGCGGATGCTGATTGACCGTGCCGCGAAACTACGCGGGAAAACTCGTTCCGACTTCATGATCGATGCAGCTTACCGTGCAGCCGAGGACACGCTGCTCGACCAAACCCTGATCAAGGTGGATCCCGAGAGTTACCGGCATTATCTCGACATCCTTGATGAACCGCCAGGCGGGGAAGGTTTTGCGCGTCTTATGAACGCGCCCAGGCCATGGCAGGAGTGATGCTATCGGCGCCCACGCCCCTGGCCGAAAACCACGATCTCGAACTTTTCCAAAGTGGTACCGAAAGTCTCGACCAATGGCTTCGCCGCAGGGCACGGGCCAACCAGGTCGGTGGCGCGTCGCGCACTTATGTGGTGGCGGAAGGCGCACGCGTTGTCGGCTATTACTGCCTGTCTTCGGGCGGGCTTGATCTTGCGGAGGCACCTAGCCCCATCCGTCGCAACATGCCGGATCCCATCCCAATGGTTGTGCTCGGGCGCCTCGCCGTGGACGCAGGCTGGCAGGGAAAGGGGCTGGGCGCAGCGTTGCTGCAAGACGCCGTTCTGCGCGCTGGCCATGCCGCAACGATCCTCGGGATTCGCGGCATTTTTGTTCATGCCATATCGGATCAGGCGAAAGCCTTTTATGAGCGCTACGGTTTTGCGGCTTCTCCGAAGAATCCGATGACCTTGGTGCTGTCGTTGAAGGGCTTGGTGAAAGACTAGGATGATCGCCGTATCAGGTTCCCACTCGCCTTACCGCTAGGTGGCCGGAAACAGCTTCCAACGCCCCGGCCGGAAGGCCACCCGGCTCTTTTGTGCTGCCGGATGCCCGACGGGCAGTTCGATCTCGACCCGCTGGCGCTCGCCGCCGATCTCGAGCTCAACCCGCCTGGTGCCGGCGACGCGGCGGCTGGCGGCAACCGTGCCGGCGATGCAGCCGCTGCAGCCGTCGAGCAGCTCGACATCGTGCGGGCGGAAATACAGCGTCGCGTCGCCCTCGGGCGCGTGCGGCGCCGACAGGCCGATCGGACGGTCGGCGAGCCAGATCTCGCCATTCTCGACCTTGACGGGAAGCGAACTCGATTCACCGATGAAGCCATAGACGAAGGGCGAGTTCGGCGTGTCGTAGATGTCGTCGGCGGTGCCGACCTGCTCGATGCGGCCCTGACTCATCACCACGACGCGGTCGGCAAGTTCCAGCGCCTCTTCCTGGTCGTGGGTGACGAAGACGGTGGTGTGGCCGGTGCGGTCATGGATCTCGCGCAACCAGCGACGCAATTCGCGGCGCACCTGCGCATCGAGCGCGCCGAACGGCTCGTCGAGCAACAACACCTTGGGTTCGATCGCCATGGCGCGGGCGAGCGCCACACGCTGGCGCTGGCCGCCCGAGAGCTGCGCGGGATAGCGCTTCTCCAGCCCTGAAAGCTGGACGAGGTCGAGAAGTTCGGAGGCGCGGCGGCGGATTTCCTGCGCCGGCGGCCTCGAGGACCCGTGCCGGACCTTCAGGCCGAAGCCGATATTGTCGGCCACCGTCATATGCCGGAACAGCGCGTAATGCTGAAAGACGAAGCCGACATTGCGCTCCTGGATCGACTTCTGCGAAGCGTCC
Source organism: Mesorhizobium sp. P2_E9 (assembly GCF_056403815.1). Taxonomy (NCBI): domain Bacteria; kingdom Pseudomonadati; phylum Pseudomonadota; class Alphaproteobacteria; order Hyphomicrobiales; family Phyllobacteriaceae; genus Mesorhizobium; species Mesorhizobium sp. P2_E9. The sequence goes on along the minus strand of NZ_JBFUET010000003.1, from coordinate 468,327 downwards.
TCGTCGCCGAAGAAGATTTTTCCACGGGTCGGCCGCTCCAGCCCGGCGATCAGCCTGAGCAAGGTCGTCTTGCCGGAGCCGGACGGCCCCAGCAACGCGATCAGTTCGCCCGACTTGATGTCGAGCGACACGTCGTGGAGTGCGGGAAACCGCTCGAACTCCTTGCGCACGTTGGCAACGCGAACTTCCATACAAATCCCTCTGCTAATGTCCGCGCGTCGCGGCAAGCTCGGCGCCGTAGCGCATCTCGAGCAGTGTTTTCAAGACCAGTGTGACGAGCGCCAGCCCGGCAAGCAATGAAGCGACGGCGAACGCGCCAACGGCATTGTACTCGTTATAGAGGATTTCGACATGCAGCGGCATGGTGTTGGTCAGGCCGCGTATATGGCCCGAAACCACGGACACCGCGCCGAATTCGCCCATGGCGCGGGCGTTGCATAGGAGCACGCCGTAGAGCAGGCCCCACTTGATGTTGGGCAAGGTCACGTACCAGAAGGTCTGCCAGCCATTGGCGCCGAGCGAAAGGGCGGCTTCCTCGTCGCCATTGCCCTGTTCCTGCATCAGCGGGATCAGCTCGCGGGCGACGAAGGGGAAGGTGACGAAGACGGTGGCGAGCACGATGCCAGGCACGGCGAACAAAATCTGAATGCCATGTCCCTTCAGCCACGCTCCGAGCAGCCCCTGAGCGCCGAACAGAAGCACGTAGACCAGACCTGAAATGACCGGCGAGACCGAGAAAGGCAGGTCGATCAGCGTGGTCAGGAAGGCCTTGCCCTTGAACTCGAACTTGGCGATCGCCCAGGCGGCGGAGATGCCGAAGACGACATTGAGCGGCACCGAGATCGCCGCGACAAGCAGTGTCAGGTGGATGGCCGAGCGTGCGTCCGCTTCACCCAGTGCTTGCGTATAGGCACCGATGCCTTTCGCCAGCGCCTCATGGAAGACGATGATCAGCGGCAAAAGCAGGAAGATGCCGAGGAAGGCGAAAGCGATAGCCATCAGCACGGCCTGCGCCGGACGGCTTTCGGTCACCGCCGCCGAGCGGCTCTCATGATACGGTTCGTAGGATTTGATCTCGGGATCAGCCATAGCGCTTGCGGCTCCATGTCTGCACGAGATTGACGATCAGAAGCATGACGAACGACAGAGCCAGCATGATCGCCGCGATCGCGGTCGCCGCCGGATAGTTGTATTCCTCCAGCCGGATGACGATCAGAAGCGGCGCGATCTCGGATTTGTAGGGCAGGTTGCCGGCAATGAAGATGACCGAGCCGTATTCACCGACGCCGCGGGCAAAGGCCAGCGAAAAGCCGGTGATGATGGCCGGCGCCAGGCCCGGGAACAGCACGCGGGTGATGATCTGGAAGCGGCTGGCGCCAAGCGTCGCGGCGGCTTCCTCCACCTCCTTGTCGATTTCCTCCATGATCGGCTGCACGGTGCGCACGACGAAGGGCAGGCCGATGAAGACCAGCGCCACGACAATGCCGAGTGGCGTGTAGGCGACCTTGATGCCGAGCGGCATCAGCAATTTGCCGATCCAGCCGTTCGGCGCATAGAGCGTGGTGAGCGCAATGCCGGCCACCGCCGTCGGCAGCGCGAAGGGCAGGTCGACCATGGCGTCGACGATGCGACGGCCAGGAAAGCGGTAGCGCACCAGCACCCAGGCGACGAGCGTGCCGAAGACGACATTGACGATCGCCGCGAGGAAGGCGGTGCCGAAGCTGATTTCCAGCGCGTTGAGGGTGCGGCGGTCGCTGGCGATCGCCCAGAATTCAACCCAGCCGAGAGACGCCGAGCGCCAGACCAGCCCGGAGAGCGGAATGAGGATGATGAGGGTGAGGTAGGCAAGCGAGAAGCCGAGCGTCAATCCGAAACCCGGAATGACACTCGGCTGCCTGAATCGCCACCCCGCCTGCGCGGGTGCTGTGGTCATGGAGTTCTGGATTGTCCCTTCTTACTCAACCAGATTTTCGCTGAAGAAACCCATTTGCGAGCTTCTTCGGCACTGCCGAACCTCACTGGGCCGGCTTGTAGATCTGGTCGAATATACCACCGTCGCCGAAATGATAAGGCTGCGCCTTCTTCCAGCCGCCGAAAAGCGGGTCGTCGATGGAGATCAGCTTGATTTCCGGCGTCTTCGGAATATCCGCCGGCGCCACGAGTTCGGGCTTGGCCGGACGATAGTGGTTCTTGGCGATGATCGTCTGCGCTTCCTTGGAATAAAGCCAGCCGAGATAGGCTTCGGCCACCTTGCGCGTCCCCTTGGCATCGACATTGGCATCGACAATCGCCACCGGCGGCTCGGCCAGGATCGAGGTCGGCGGATAGACGATCTCGAAATTGTCGGCGCCGAATTCGTCGAGCGCCAGATAGGCATCATTTTCCCAGCCGATCAGCACGTCGCCGATACCCTTTTGCGCGAAGGTCACAGTCGAGCCGCGCGCGCCGGTGTCGAGCACCGGGGCATTGGCGTAGAGCTTGCCGACGAATTCCTTGTTCTTGGCTTCGTCGCCGCCATCATGGGCGTTGGCATAGGCCCAGGCGGCGAGGTAGTTCCAGCGCGCGCCACCCGAAGTCTTGGGGTTCGGCGTGATCACCTGGATGCCATCCTTGACGAGGTCGCTCCAGTCGTGAATGCCCTTGGGGTTGCCCTTGCGGACCAGGAAGATGATGGTCGAGGTGTAAGGCGCTGAATTGTTTTCGAATTTCTTGCGCCAGTCGGGGTTGATCTTCTTCGACTTGGAGACGATGGCGTTGATGTCGCCCTCGAGCGCCAGCGTCACCACGTCGGCGTCGAGGCCGTCGATTACGGCGCGCGCCTGGGCGCCCGATCCGCCATGCGACTGCTGGATGGTCACCGTCTCGCCGGTCTCGGCCTTCCAGTGGGCGGCAAAGGCCTCGTCATAAGCTTTGTAGAGCTCACGTGTCGGATCGTAGGACACGTTGAGGATAGTGGTGTCAGCAAACGCGAAACCGAGCGTGCCGAACTGGACAGATGTGGCGACCAGTGCGCCGAGCAGTTTCCTGAAATGAGGTTTGGTCATTTCTGCCTCCGTTGAACCCGCGCCAAATCTACCGAATTGATAGAAATTAGATGCATCGAATGTTGCCTTTTTTGCCCTCCTGAAGAAAATCTTCGACGAAATTTTGTATCCTGGAGAAATATCTTCCCCTGCGCGCGACCGACGCGAATCCACGCAGCCACCAGACCTATCTAGAAATGTGAGGTGTCGGGGCAAGGCCGTAGGGAATCGATGAGGCGAATTACTCGGCGGTAACGGGAAAGTCGAAACGCTCCTTGGCGAATGGTTCGTCTGCCAGCGTGAAGTGCCACCATTCGCGGGCATAGTTCTTGAAGCCGGCGGCACGCATGGCGTCGACAAGCAGCTTGCGGTTTGCCGCCGCTTCGTCGCCGAGCGGGCGGTGCGCCGTCTCGCTCATCGGGTCGAAACAGTCGAAACCGGTGCCGAAGTCGAGCGTATCGGCATCGATGGCGCCACAGGCCGGCTTGGAGACGGATGGACCGCCAACCCGCGCAATCGCGACATCGACGGTCGAGCCGCGCGAATGGGTTGACAGCTCACCGACATAGCCCTTGGCGATGAGGTCGCCACGCCGGACCTTCGGATACCATTGCGGATCGGGCGGCCCGCCCTCTCGTGTCCATTCGCCCATGTCGGCAACGGCGCGGGCAGGGCGGTAGCAGTCGAACACGACCAGTGTCAGCCCTTTTGCGGCGATTGCCTGCTGGACGCCGGCAAGAGCTTGCGCCGCCTGCAAGGTGAGGATGCAGACTGGCGCCCCGTAGCCATTCACCTTGCGGTGCAGGAAATTGTCTGCGCCAGCGTAGCGGATGTCCTGGCGGATCGACGGGGCGATATCGGCGAGACCAACGAAGCCGGCGGGCAGGGCGTCGGCGGACGCGGGGAAAACGTGAGCGGCAATCGCCAGCACACAAAAGCCAACGCGCAGAATCGCCTGGCGCATTCTATTCAACGAACACTTTCACGCTCGCCGCCCGTCCCGCCGCGTCGATCACGGTCAGCGTCGAATAGCCGGCGCCGTCGGGCAGCCAGGTCGCGGTGCGGCGGCGGTCGATGCCGGAGAGCGGCTTGCCATTGGCCAGCCAGCGGAATGGCGCACGGCCGCCTTGCAGTTTGAGCACCAGCGGCGTGGCGTCGGCGGAATTGGTGGCAAGGTCGACGCGGGCGCCGTCCGGCGGGAAGATGATGGTTGGGGCGGGCTCGGTCACTGTCGCCTGCACCAGTCCGTCGGCGCCCGCGCCGAAGCGGGCGAGCGTCACCGGTAGCTCCTCGCGCTTGGGGGTGAAGGCGCCGGGCGGCTTGCCCGGCAACGGCACGGTGGCTAGGCCCGAGCGGACAAAGCCCTCGAACAGGATCGGAGCGGCCGAGACATAGCCGGAGAGGCCGGGCACGGCGCCCGCATCGGGGCGGCCGACCCAGACGCCCAGCACATAGCGGCCGTCGAAGCCGACCGACCAGGCATCGCGGTAGCCGTAGGAGGTGCCGGTCTTGTAGGCGATGCCGCGCTGCAACGCGCCTTCCGGCGGCTTGACGCCCGACAATATGTCGATGATCTGCCAGTTGGCCTGGTCGTTGAGGATAGTGGCGGTGGTGCGTTCGGCATTGGCGGGCTCGGTGCCGTCATGCAGCGTGTGCGTCTTGCCGCCATTGGCGAGCCCCGTATAGAGTTGGACGAGGTCGCGCAGCGTGACGCCGACGCCGCCGAGGCCGATGGCGAGGCCCGGCGCCTCATTGATTGGCAGGATCGGGTTGACGCCGGCCTGGCGGAAGCGCGCCGTCAGCCGCGCCGGGCCGACGGCGTCGAGCACGCGGATCGCCGGCACGTTGAGTGACAATTGCAGCGCCTGGCGGACGCTGACATCGCCCTGGTAGCCCATGTCGAAATTCTTCGGCCTGTAGCCGCCGAAATCGACCGGGCTGTCCTCGATCAGCGTTTCCTGCGCCACCAGTCCCTGCTCGAAAGCGAGGCCATAGATGAACGGCTTCAGCGTCGAGCCGGGCGAGCGCACGATCTTGGTCATGTCGATCCAGCCGGAGCGGCTGGCATCGAAGAAATTGGCCGAGCCGACTTCGCCCAGAATGTCGCCGGTGCGGGAGTCGGCCAGCACCATGGCGACGGAGAGACGCGGTCCAAGTTTGATGGCGGCATCGCGCGCCACCTGTTCAAGCCCTTGCTGGACGCTTTTGCGGATCGTCAGCTTGAGTGGCTGACCGGGAACGGCCCTGGGCAGCATCGCATAGGCGGCGTGCGCGGCGAGCGCCGGCAAGGTGCGACGCAGGCCCGACACATCGTCGAGCGCGGCGCGGGCCGCCTCGCGTTCGCCGATCAGGCCTGACGAGACCATGCGGGTCAGCACACGGTCGCGGGCGGCATGGGCGATTTCGAGGTTGCGGTCGGGCCGGCGCTTTTCCGGCAATTGGGGGAGGGCGACGAGCAGGGCGGCTTCGGAGACGGTGAGCCGCTTCGGCTCCTTGCCGAAATAGGCAAGCGAAGCGGCGCGCACGCCTTCGAGGTTGCCGCCATAGGGCGCCAGCGTCAGATAGCGTTCGAGGATCTCGCGCTTGGACAGCCGCCGCTCGATCTGGATGGCGCGCAGCATCTGCTTGATCTTGGAGCCGAGGCTGCGGCTTTCGCGCGGCTCGATCAGGCGCGCAAGCTGCATCGACAGGGTCGAGCCGCCGGAGACGATGTGGCCGCTGGTGATGAGCTGCCCCGCCGCGCGGCCAAGCGCCAGCACGTCGACGCCCTGATGGTCCCAGAAGCGCTTGTCTTCATAGGTGACCAGCATGTCGACGAACTGCTTGTCGACCTGGTCGAGCCGGGTTTCCAGCCGCCAGTAGCCGTCCGGCGTGGCGAAGGCGCGCAGCAACTGGCCGTCGCGGTCCTGGACTTCGGTTGAGACGGTGAGTTCCGCCGGAAGGGGAGGCGGAAAGGCGCGGTCGAGTTCCCAGAGCGAGGCTGCGGCGATTGCCGCGAAGCCAGCCAGGGAGGCCCCCGTAATGGCTGCTCGGCGCAGGAATTTCTTGGAGAGCATGGCGCTGCCCCTCATCCGCCTGCCCGTCCTCCGCAGCAGCTGCGCTGCAGCTGCGGAGGGTGGACCGGCACCTTCTCCCCGTCCTTGGACGGGGAGAAGGAAGCTGTGGTGAGCGCAATCGCCATTTGCATGATCGTCGTCATCGGCGCCTTACGGCGCCTTGATCTCCATCATGCCGGTGGCGGTGCGGGCCGAATATTGCGGCCGGTACATGTCTTCCACCGTTGCCGCTGGGTGGGCGTAGGTGCCCGGCGTCACGGCGCGCACGACGTAGGCGAGCGTCAGATTGTGGTCGTGATCGCCGTCGGCCGGGTTGAACGCCGCGACGAAACGGTCGTCGCGGAATTCGAGATGGGCGGCGTCGGTCTGTGCCAGCCAGGAGAAGTTCGTCAATTGGGCGCTGGAGACCAGGCCGGGATTGTCGATCTCGAAGCCGGCGGGCAACAGGTCGGTGACCAGCAGGCGCGACGGCCAGCTGTTCTGTTCGGTGACCTTGAGCACGACGACATAGCGTTCGTTCTGGGTGGCCTCCGTGACATTGGCTTCGGTGCCATCGAGCTTGTAGTAGGTGCGGTCGATGGTGAAGCCGTCACCGCCGGCCGGCAGCGGCTGGATCGGCGACGCCACGGTGGTGACGACGGCCTGCAGCGGGGTCTTGCCGGTGTTGGCGATTTCGAGCGGGCTGTCGACCAGCTCGGAGCCGTTGACCTGGTTGGAATAGCCGCCCGAATGCGGCGCGCCATTGACGGTCAGCGTGATCGAGTCATTGCCTTCCTTCAGCGCGCGGGCCGCCAGCAGCATCCAGGAATCGTCCTGGGTGCTGGTCCAGCGGACTTCGGCGCGTTCCCTGGTCACCAGCTTGATCAGTTCCGGCACGATCGTCGACACCGGCTTCGATTCCGCCGCCAGCGACAGCATCGCCGCGCCGTCGCGCAGCGCCGAGCCGTAGTCGGAGCGATGCCAGTCGTAGTCGGTCTGCGACTTGGCGAGTTGCAGCGCGGTCTTGAACGTCGCCTCCGAGCGCTGGGTATCGCCGTAGAGCGCAAGGCTCGCCGCCAGCTGGGCAACGGCCATCGGGCTCGAGAAGGCTTCGAGCTGGGTGTCTGCGTAGTAGCGCAGATCACCGATCGAGGCCTTCTTGTTGCGGGCCAGAACGTAGAGGGCGTAGGCGATCTCGCTGCCGCGGTCCTGTACGCTCTGGTCGTAGCCGAGCGAGTTCTGCAGATTGCTCAGCGCCTGGTTCATGGCGAGCGCCGGCACATCGTATTTCTGCTCGCGCGCCCTGGTCAGGAACTCGCTGACATAGGCATCGAGCCACAGATCGCCGGAGCCCGGACCCCACAGGCCGAAGCTGCCGCTCGAGGACTGGTAGCTCAGCACCTTGTAGATCGCGTCCTGGATGCGGCCATGCAGGTCGGGATCGCTTTCCATGCCGATGCCGGAGGCCATCTCATTGACGTAGAGAAGCGGCATGGCGCGGCTTGTGGTTTGCTCGGCGCAACCATAGGGGTAGCGGTCGAGCGTCATCAGCAGAGAAGGCACGTCGAAGGCTGCGGCCTGCGAAACGCCGACGCTGACGGAAGCGCCCTCAAGCAGGCTTGCCGCCAGCAGCTCCTTGTCGACGCGCAGCGCGCCGCCATTGCCCTTGAGGTCGACCACAAGGCGCGTGGTGACCGGCAATTGCGCCGGCCGCACCGGCACGTAGAGCGTCTGCTCGACCTTGGTGCCGTCGGCGTGCGCCAGCTTGATGGTGAGCGACGCATTGCCCGCCGTCTTTGCGATCAGCGGCACGGTCAGCGTCTGGCGCTTGCCCTGGGCGAGCGTCAGCTTTTGGGGCAGCGGCTTGTCGCCGGTCGACAGGTCGCCCGTCGTGTCGATCGAGAAGGCATAGTCGCCGGCAGGACCGTCGGTGTCGGCGACGTCGAGCCGCATGACGGCGGCGTCGCCAGGCGCCAGGAAGCGCGGCAGGCCGGCGGTGATGACCACGGGATCACGCACGATCACGTCGGACTGGGCATGGCCGACCGCTTCCTTGGTCCAGGCGACGGCCATGACGCGCACGGTGCCGTTGAACTGCGGGATGTCGAAGTCGATCCGTGCCTTGCCGTCGGCATCGAGCTGGACGGGGCCCGAGAAGAAGGCGACCAGCTTTTCGGTGGGCGGGCTGCCTTGCGCCTGCATGTTGGCGCCGTCACCGCCGGTCCGGAGCTTGCCGGTGGTGCCGAGCGAGCCATCGATCAGGCGGCCATAGATGTCGCGGATCTCCATGCCCAGCATGCGCTGGCCGAAGAACCAGTTCTCCGGGTCCGGCGCCTTGTAGTTGGTCAAATTGAGGATGCCGACATCGACGGCGGCAACCATGACAAAGGCGTTGGTGCCCGGCTGTACGCCGGCCACGGAAACCGGGATCGACAGCTGCTGGCGCGGGACTGTCTTGTCCGGCGGCGTCAAGGTGATGGCGAGCTTCTTCGAGCCTGGATCGACCGTCAGCCATTTCACGCCGATGGCGCGGGCCGGCATGCGCGTCTCCTGCGCATCGCCCGGCCGGAACAGGGTTGCCGTGACATAGGCGCCGGCGCCCCAGTCGTCGCCGACCGGAATGTCGACGGTGCTGCCGCCGGCCGGCACGGTCGCCGTGATGGTCTTCAGCAGCTTGTCGGAGCCGATATTGATCAGAAGTTCGCCGGCAAAGTGCGGCGAGACTTTCAGCTTGGCCACTTCGCCCGCGGCATAATTGTCCTTGTCGAGGGCGATTTCCAGGCCGTCAGGCGTCTCGGTGGTGGTCGAGGCGACATACCAGCCGGCGTCGAACTCGTAGCTGGTGGCAGGACCCTCGGGGGCCGAGGTTTCAACCTCGAGCCTGTACTGGCCCCAATCGACCGGTACGGAGACCGTGGCGTCGCCATCGGCGTTGAGGTCAATCTGGCCGTTGGCGATCGACTTGGTGAAGGTGACCGGCTCGTAGCTCCACGAATTGTTGGAGCGGTACCATTGGTAATTGCGCTCGACCTTGACCAGCGTCCACTGCGCGCCTTTCAGCGCCTCGCGCTTGCCGGAGGGATCGACGGCGATCAGGCTGAACTTGGCCGTGCCGCCCTGCGGCACTTCATCGTCGGCGAAATCCGGACGGATGCCGATCATATGGCCTTGCGGGCGGATGCCGATGTTGAGCGAGCGCTCGATGGCGCGGCCACCGGTTTCGCGCATGCGCACCGTCACCTTGCCGTCGACCAGCTTGGTGGTCGAGGGCAACTGGTCGACGGTAACAGGGAAGGTCGCCTTGCCGTCATCGCCAACCACCGGCAGGTTGGTCAGCGGCGTGACGGTGGGCTCCGCCGACTGCTCGTCGGCGAGGCCGAAGGAAAAGTTGGGGAAGCGGTCCCAGTCGCGCGCCGTCGACAGCGTCAACTCGCCTTCCAGGGCCAGGCCCGCCGCCGGCGCGCCATAGAGGAAGCGGCCGTCAATGTTGATGTTGGCGGTCTCGCCGCGCTCGATTTCCTGCTTGTCGGCCTTCATGTCGAATTCGATGCGATCCGGCACGAAATCCTCGACCAGGAACATCTGGCTGGCGACCGCCGGCTGCTTGGGATCGGTGTAGATCGACACTGACCACGTGCCGCGCATAGCGTTGGGTTCGAGCGGCAGGTCGACGGCGTGGCCGCCGGCCGAGGCGCCGTCGCTGACGATGCGGCGGTCCTCGACGCCATCGGGGCGCGAGAAGATGAAGGTCAGCGGCAGGTTCTCGACCGCCTTGGCGGCGCCATCGCGGGCAAGGGCCGCGACATGGACATCCTCGCCGGCGCGGTAAATGCCGCGCTCGGTCCAGGCATAGACGTCGAGCGCCCCGGGCGCTGCGCGTCCAGTGACGCCACGGTCGGACAGGTCGAAGCCGGCCTTGGACATGTCGAGGAAGACGAAGTCATTGTCGCCTTGCTTGGCCATCAGCACGGCCGGCACCATGCCGCCGTCGCCGCGTGTCAGGCCGGGGTTGAAGACGGCGTGGCCTTCGGCATCCGATGTCGCGGTGCCGAGAACCTCGTTGTTGCGGGCAACCAGCGTTAGTTCGGCGCCGGCGATCGGCTTGGCCGAGCCCAGCGAACGGGCAAAGACGTTGAGCCCGTCCTGGCCGGTATAGGTGGACAGGCCGATGTCGGAGACGACGAACCACTGCGTCGCCATCGACCCATAGTCGTCGCTCTTGTCGTTGACCGGCTGGGCGGTCAGCACATAGACGCCCGGCTTGCGCTGCGGCACCGCCTCGTCGACCGGGAAGGAGGTGGTGACCTCCTTGTTGAGGTCGTTGGCGATGTCGAGCTGGCCTTGCCAGACCGGCGCGCCCATCTGCTCGGAAATGTTGGAGATGTCATAGCTGTCGAGCTGGTGCAGGAACTGATAGCCCGACAGAAGCTGCGCCAGCGAACGGTCGCCGATGCGGTAGAGCTTCATCTGGGCGGCGTTCATGTTGACGGTGACGACCGGAATGCCTCGGCGCGCGCCGGCCGGCAGCACGAAGCTGTCGCCGGTGAAGCGGGCGGACGGGGCGCGGTCCTGCACATAGATCGACAGCACCACGGGAGCGGCGGTCACTTCGCCGATGGCCGCCGGCAGGCCGGCGCGGAAGGTGACGTCATAATGCTGGCCGTGTTCGAGCCCTTCGACGCAGATCTGCTTGTCCTTGGCCTCGACGCCCTTGGGCGGCGCGTTGTCGACAGTGACGAACTGCGCATAGTCGACGCCGGTCTTGACCAGTTCCTCGGAGAATTGCGCGCAGATGCGCGGCGCGCTGGTGTCGGCATCGACGCTGTGGTCGACGACACGGAAACCCTTGCGCGCCTTGAGGTCGGCGTAATCGGCCTGGACGGCCGGGGACGTTACGAGCGCGAGGCTCGCCTCATAGGCCTGCAGGGCAGGCCGGTATAGATCGCGCTTGTCGAGGCCGTTGCCGAGCAGCGCCAGCACGTCGGCGCGCGTCTTGGTGGTGCGCAGCAGCTTGTAGGCATTGAAGGCAGCCGACGTGCCGTTCATCGGAAAAGTGGATACTTCCGCGGTGCCGGCCGTGGGCTGCACGGCAAGGGTTTCGCGCGCCAGATTGAGCCAGAGCTGGCCATCGTCGGGCATCACCGAGACCGCGGCTTCGTATTTCTGCATGGCCGAGCGATGGTCGCCGGTCAGCACGGCCTGTTCGGCCGCGTTGGTCAGGGCCGCCATGCCCTCGGTCGGCTTGTCAAAGGCGGGGCCGAGCAGCCTGTTGCGGTATTGCTGGGCCTGATCGGCCATCCAGTTGGGGAAGAAGGCGAGTTCCGGCGGGGCGCCGATATCGGGATCGCCGTCAATGTTGACGATCTTGCCGGCAACCGCGCCGCTGAAGGGCTTCAGCTGGTTGTAGTCGGATTTGAGAAAGCACCACTTGGCCTTGGTGTTGTAGGTGAAGGCGCGGCAGGCCGAATCGCCAAGGCATGTCGTCTTGCACTGGTCGAGGGTGACATTCTGGTCGGATCTGAGGTCAAAGCCGAAATAGTCGGAATTGTCTGATGTTGCGATTCGCCGGGCCTCGGCCGCTTGCGCGACGCTGTTCCAGGCTAAGACATTGGCCCAGGCAAAGAAAAGAAGGATAAGGATAGATAGACCACGAGCCGCGCGCATTGCCATAACACCCTCCAGACAAGTGCAGACGTCCGGGCATGTTCAAGCTTCAGTCAAGCTTGTCAACGCGCGGACGCGGCAGGTTCCGCCTGCCAACGGTTTATTTCCCGGCCAAGGACCGGTATGCGAACAGTAACCTCCACGGGACAGGGGATCACGCTTTCTTGCGGAAACGCAGAAGGTGTGAATTCCAAGCCCGTCCTATTTCAGACAATTGGATTGTGGCCCCTTTACGAGCGCTTCAGAACTTCATTCCAATTTTAGTTTTGTAACCTAGGTTGTCTTAATGCCGGCGCATGAAAAGCAGATGTCAGGAAGGACCGCGCCAGGGCGCATTCTTCCGCGCGCCCTGCTTTTGGCCATGATGTGCGCGACCGCGCTGGCCGCCGAATCGAGGCCAGCGGCCGCGTTCGAGCTTTTCGGCATCAAACTGTGGGGCTCGTCCAACGACGAGGACGCCGATATCGTCGATCCGCTGCGCTATGCCGTGACCATCACGGCGCCCGATGCTGACAAGGATCTGGTCAAGAAGCTCGAAAACGCCTCGGCGCTGAAAGGCGACGAGGATCGGCCGGTCTCGGGCTCGCTCGGGCTGATGGCCAAGGCGCGCAGCGACCGTGAACAACTGGTCGCCGCCCTCTACGCCGATGCCCGCTACGAAGGCGTGGTCACCATCACCATCGACGGCAAGCCGCTCGACGACTTGCCGCCGGACGCCGAATTCAAGGGTCCGCAGCGGATACCAGTGGCGATTGTCATCGCCGCAGGACCCAAATTCACCCTCGGCAATATCAGGCTGGAAGGCGACGCGGCGGGGCTGATGAGCGCCGATTACGGCCTGATATCGGGTGGCGACGCCGGGTCCGGCGCGGTGCTCAAGGCCGAGGCGCTGATCGTGCGGACGCTGAAGGAGCAGGGCAGGCCGCTGGCCAAGGTTACCGACCGGCAGATCGTCGCCGACCATGCCACCTCGACGCTCGACGTGACGCTGACGGTCGCCGCCGGGCCGGTCGCCGGCTATGGCGCGACCACGGTGGAGGGCACCGAGAAGGTCGACCGCGACTTCACCGAATACATGACGGGGCTGAAACGCGGCAAGCAGTACTCGCCGCAGGAGATCAGCGACGCGCGCGACCGGCTGCTGGCGCTCGAAGTCTTCAACAGCGTCACGTTCAAGGAAGCCGACAAGCTCGACGCCGACGGCAACATCCCGATCGGCGTCCAGGTCAGCGAGCGCAAGCCGCGCTATTTTGGGTTGGGCGGCACCTTCTCGAACACCGAGGGCCTTGGCCTGGAAGGCTATTGGGGGCACCGCAACCTGTTTGGTCACGCCGAAAAGCTGCGCATCGACGGTGCCATCAGCGGCATCGGCAGCAACAATCTGTCCGATCTGAACTACAATGCCGGCATCATGTTCGAGAAACCCGGCGTGATCGGGCCTGCGTCAAAATTCTTTGCCAGTGTGAAGACCGTGCTGGAACATCCGGACGCGTACGACCATTTCTCGGTCAAGGGCAGCACCGGCCTGTCCTATGAGCTCGACAAGAAACAGACCGTCTCGGCCGAGGTCGCGCTCGACTACTCGCGCATCCACGACGCCTTCGGCAAGCACAAATACCTGATCGCCAGCATTCCGCTGCAATATGTCTACGATAACCGGGACAACCGGCTGAACCCGACCAGCGGCTTCAGGGTGCTGGCCTATGCTGAACCGAGCTACGACATCATGAGTGGTGCGGCCTTCCTCAAGCTGAAGGGCGAGGGATCGGCCTATCAGTCGCTGGATACGGCCTCGAAGTTCGTGTTGGCCGAGCGCGTGGCCGTCGGCTCGATCGTCGGCACCGGGCTGCAGAATGTTCCGGCCGACCGGCGCTTCTATTCCGGCGGCGGCGGTTCGGTGCGCGGCTACGCCTATCAGGGCATCGGCCCGAAAGACTTCAACGGCCAGCCGATCGGCGGCCTGTCCTTCTTCGAAACCTCGGTCGAGATGCGCATCGCCGTCACCGATACGATCGGCATCGTGCCATTCGTCGATGCCGGCACGGTGTCGACCAAGTCGGTCCCCAACTTCTCCGACGTCAAGGTCGGCGCCGGCGTCGGCTTGCGCTATGTGACGCCGTTCGGGCCGTTGCGCATCGATGCGGCCGTGCCGCTCAACCGCGAGCCCAGCGATCCGCATTTCGGCATCTATGCCGGCATCGGACAGGCATTCTGACGATGAAAACGGTCCGGCGCATCCTTCGCATTGTCCTCTACACGCTGCTGATCGTGGTCGCGGGCGCCATCGGCGCGCTCGTCGTGCTGACCAAGACCGAGCGCGGACGCGACAATCTCGCCGGCATCATTTCGCGGCTCGCCTCGAGCGACGATCGCAAGGTCACCGTCAGCGGCATTGACGGCATCTGGTCCGGCGCGCTCAGCGTCGACCATGTCGTGCTGGAAGACCGCCAAGGCGCCTGGCTGGTGGCGCGCAAGGTCGCCATCGACTGGTCGCCGCTTTCGCTGTTGTCGAAAAGCTTCAGTGCGGACCGCATCGCGGCCGAGCGCATCGAACTGGCACGGCTGCCGGTGGCAGGTCAGCAGCCGCCGGCGCAGAGCGGCACGACGACGTTGCCGGTTTCCATCGATATCAGGCAGATCGACCTGCCCGAAATCGCGCTTGGTCAGCAACTGGCCGGCAGCGGCATCGCCGAACTCGCCGCCAAGGGAATGCTCAAGGCCGATGCCGCGCCGCTGGCGGTCGAGACCATGCTCAACATCACCCGCCATGACGGCAAGCAGGGCAATGTCGACGCCAAGATCCACTTTGCGCCTGATGACAACAGGCTCGACCTCGACCTCAAGGCTTCTGAGCCGTCAGGCGGCATCATCGCCAATCTGCTCAAGCTGCCCGACACGCCGCCGGTCGACATAGCCGTCTCGGGCACGGGACCGCTTGCCAACTGGAACGGCATCGCCACGTTCACGGTCGACGGCAAGATCGTCACCCAGCTGACGGGCCGTCATCAGCTCACCGACAAGGGCAATCACGTCGAGGCCAAGGGTGACGGCGCGTTCGCGCCCTTCCTGCCGGAAAATTTGCGGCCGCTGTTTGCCGGCAAGACCAGCTTCGACGTCGCCGGCACCGCCACATCGGCCGGTGGCATCAGCGTCGACCGCGCCAACATCGAAAGCGATGCCATACATGGCACCGCGACCGGCATCGCCGACCCCGCCGGCGCCAGCGACCTGTCGGTTGAACTCGCCGCCAAGGGCGCACCCGTGCCGATCACCGTGGGCAATGCGGCACAGCCGATCACGGTGGTCATCAGAGACATCACCGCTCGCGCCTTTGGCGACGGCAGGGCGCCGATCATCGACATTGGTGCCTCGCTGGTTTCGGTGGTGGCGGGCGGCACGCAACTGAACGATCTGGCGGCGCAGATCCACTCCGACGGCTTCGACATCCAGAACCGCGCCGGGCCGTTTGCCGTCAAGCTGACCGCGGGCGGGCTGAAGACCGACGTAGCGACGCTGGCGCCGCTGATCACCGGCAAGGTCGATGTCGACCTGGGGGGATCACTCAGCAAGGACGCCATCACGATCGACCAGGGCACGTTGCGCTCCGATGCGCTGAACGCCTCGCTGACCATGACGGTGGCGCTTGCGGATCTGTCGATGCAGCTGAAGATGAATGCCGACGCGGTGTCGACCGCCTTGCCGCCGCAGATCAGCTCGGTGCTTGGCGAGCGGGTGAAATTCTCGGCTGCCGCAACGCGTGACCCGCAGGGCTCCTTTGCCGCCAATTCGATCTCGTTCACCTCTGGGTCGCTGAGTGCCAGCGGCACCGCCAGCGCGCAGGGAACCGATATCCAGGCCGACATCAAGGGCACGCTGGGCGACGTTTCGGTGCTGTCGCCGATGGTCGGCGTGCCGGTTGCCGGCGGCGTCGATTTTGCCCTGTCGGCAAGCGGTCCGCGCTCGGCTCCGGATTTCACCGTGTCCGCCGGCAGCGACAGCCTGACGGCCTCGGGCCGCACGGTGAAGGCGATCAAGCTGACGGCGAGCGGCAAGGCCGACATAGCAAGCCCCTCCGCCGATGTTTCGCTGACCGGTACCGTCAACGACCAGCCGCTGGACATCAAGGCGGCGCTGGTCACGAGCGAAGGCAAGCGTTCGATCAACGGTTTCCTTGTCTCGCTGGGCGACAACAAGGTTTCGGGCGACCTGGCGCTCGATGACAAGTTCATGCCTTTGGGCACGCTGACGCTCGCCGCACCGGCCATCGACCAGTTGGCGGCGCTCGCCGGCCAGGCGGTGACCGGCG
Source organism: Mesorhizobium sp. P2_E9 (assembly GCF_056403815.1). Classification (NCBI taxonomy): domain Bacteria; kingdom Pseudomonadati; phylum Pseudomonadota; class Alphaproteobacteria; order Hyphomicrobiales; family Phyllobacteriaceae; genus Mesorhizobium; species Mesorhizobium sp. P2_E9. The sequence continues at coordinate 452,299 of NZ_JBFUET010000003.1, read as the reverse complement.
ACATCAACGGCACCATCGGCTTTGCCAAGGACGGCGAGACGCCGTCAGTCACCATCGATGCCAAGAGCACCTCGATTGCGCGCGGCGAGGTGACGGCCAAGGCGATCGCCGTCAACGCGCTGATTGCCAACTATCTCAAGGCGCCGGCGATCTCGGGCGCCATCAAGGCTGACTCGGTCACATCCGGCGCCACCGAAATCAGTGGCATCGGCGTCGACCTGAAGCGCGACGGCGACTGGACCAATTTCACCGGTGGCGCGACGATCGCGGGCATTCCGGCGACCGCGGCCGGACGGGTCAAGATCGCCCAGGGCACCACCAGCGTCGAGATCGCTTCGGGCGAAGCGACGGTCCGCGGCATCAAGGCGGCAATCGCCGGGCCTTCGGCACTGACCATCGCCAATGGCACCACCAGCATTGAGAGACTGGCGCTCGACATTGGCGGCGGCGCGGTGACGCTGTCGGGCAGCGCCGGCCAGACGCTCGATCTCGCCGCGCAATTCTCGGCGCTGCCGGCGGCGCTTGCCAATGATTTCGTGCCCGGCCTCGATGCCGTGGGTACGCTCGGCGGCACGGCGCAAGTGAAGGGAACGCCGGCGGCTCCGGACGTTCAGTTCAATGCGCAGCTTGCCGGCGTCGAAACCAGCCAGACCCGCCAGGCCGGGCTCGGGCCGCTCGCGGTCGATGCGGCTGGCACCTATACCTTGGTAGGCGGCGTCGCCCTCGACCATGCGACGCTGTCCGGCGACAAGATTTCCGGCACGGCCACCGGCACGATCAATCCGAACGGCGCCAGCGATTTTGCGCTCGATCTCACCTCATCCGGCCCCAGCCTGCCGCTGACTTTCGGAAGTGCCGCGAGCCCGGTGAAGATCGAGATCCAGTCCTTGTCGGCCAAGGTGGCGGGCGATAGCAAGCAGGCTCGCCTCGATGTCTCCGCGATCCTGCCTTCGGTCACCACCAGCCCGGCCAAGGTGGACGGACTTGTCCTGGCCTTGCATTCGGACGCGTTCGATCTCAGGAATCGCGCCGGACCGGTTTCCGGCACGGTGTCGGTGGACAAGGTGGGGCTCGACAATGCCGCGATCGCGCCGCTGATCGCCGGCAAGGTTACGGCCGCGCTCAACGCCCGGCTGACATCGGACGCTGTCGCCATCGACAGCGGCTCGCTCAAAAGCGATGCGCTGAACAGCCAGGTCACTGGCCAGGTGTCGCTGCGCGACGGCGCCATCGATCTCAAGCTGAGTGCGGATGCCCCATCATCGGCCTTGCCGGCGGCGGCGCGCGGCATGCTTGGCGAGCGCGCGCAGATCAGCGCCACGCTGAAGCGCGACCCCAACGGCAGTATCAATATAGACGGGTTGAAGCTGACCTCTGGTGCGCTGACCGCCGGCGGGCAAGCGAGCCTTGCCGACAACAAGCTGGCCGCCGACATCAAAGGTGTGCTGAGCGACATCTCGCTCTTGTCCAAGGACGCCAAGGGCGCCATTGCCTTCGCGCTGAATGCGCAGGGGCCGGCCATCGCACCTGATCTGTCGCTGACCATCAACAGCGATCGGCTGCTGGTGGCGGAGCGCGAGATCACCGGACTGAGGCTCACCGCCACCGGCAAGGCCGATGCCGCCAACCCAGCGGCGAATGTGCAACTGACCGGCAATGTCGCGGGACAGGCCTTGCAAGGCAGCGCCGTGCTGGCGACGGCGGACGGCAAGAGCGCCATCAACGGCCTGCTGCTGTCGCTGGGCAAGAACAAGATCTCCGGCGATCTGGCGCTGGACGACAAGTTCGTGCCTGAAGGCACCATCTCTCTCGACCTGCCCGATATCGGGCCACTTGCCGCGCTGGCGCTGGAAAAGGCCGAGGGCGACGTGCGCGGCACGATCGCCTTCTCGAAGAACGGCGCGGCACCCCAGGTCGCCATCAAGGCGGCCACCGGTTCGATCAAGCGCGGCGACTTGCAGGCGAAGGCCGTTTCCATCGACGCGCTGATCGCCAACTATCTCGCCGCGCCGGTGATCTCGGGCAAGATCCGCGCCGACACCGTCACATCGGGCGGCACCGTGATCAGCGGCATCAATGTCGATTTGAAGCGTGACGGCGACTGGACCGGCTTTTCCGGTGGCGCCACGGTCAAGGGCATTCCAGCCAAGGCCGCCGGCCGCGTGAAAGTGGCCAATGGCACCACCACCATCGAGCTGGCTTCCGGCCAGGCGACAGTCCAGGGCATCAAGGCGGCGATCGCCCAGGCCTCGACCGTCAGCATCGCCAATGGCACGACGACGCTGGACCGGCTGGTGCTCAATCTTGGCGGCGGCACGGCGACGGTGACCGGCAAGGTCGGGCAGGCGCTCGACATCAATGCGACGCTGGCGAAGGTGCCGATGTCGCTTGCCAACAGTTTCTCGCGGGGCCTCGATGCCGCCGGCTCGATTTCCGGCACGGTCAAGGTGACCGGCGCGCCTGCCAATCCGGCCGTTGCCTTCAACATCGACGCGGCCGGCGTGCAGACATCGCAGACCCGAGGCGCCGGTGTCGGCGCGGTGAGCGTTTCCTCGTCCGGCACTTTTGCCGGCAACAAGCTGACCTTCAACGCCAATCTCAGCGACGGGGCCGGGCTTGGCCTCAAGGGCGGCGGCACGGTGACGACGGCGGGCACGCCGGCGCTGGTGCTCGACTTCAATGGCGCCGTGCCGTTCGGCATGCTCAGCCAGAAGTTGGCTGCGCAAGGCCTGGCGCTGACGGGAACCGCCAACGTCAATGTCCAGGTGCGCGGCCCGGCGACATCGCCCGTCATCGGCGGCAGCGTCAGCACCTCGGGTGCGCGGCTGGTCGATGCGCGCTCGGGGCTGGCCGTCAACGATCTCACCGCCGATGTCTCGATCGGCGGTGGCGTCGCCAGGATCAACCGGCTGACCGGAACCTTGTCGACGCGCGGCAGCCTGTCGGCCAGCGGCACGGTCGGCATCAACCCGGCGCAAGGGTTTCCGGCCGACCTGTCGATCAAGCTCACCGACGGCCGCTATACGGACGGGCGCGTGGTGACCGCCAATCTTGGCGGCGACCTGACGATCAAGGGGCCGCTGACATCAGCACCGGCGATTGCCGGCACCGTCAACCTCGCCAAGACCGTCATCACGGTTCCGGACAAATTGCCGGGCTCGCTCTCGGCGCTCGACGTCAAGCACAAGAACGCACCGGGCGCGGTCAAGGCGCAGGACAAGGCGCTACGCCCGCCGACAACCTCAGGCAAGAGTGGCGGCAGCGGGCTTGCGCTCGATGTCACCGTCAACGCGCCGAACCAGATCTTCATCCAGGGCAGGGGCGTCGACGCCGAGCTCGGCGGCTCGCTCAGGCTGACCGGCCCGGCGTCGTCGCCGCAGGCGGTCGGCACCTTCACCCTGCAGCGCGGCCGGCTGTCGATCCTCGGCAAGCGGCTGACCTTCACCGAGGGTACCGTCGGTTTCTCCGGCTCGCTGGTGCCCTACCTCAACCTGACCGCGACGACGACGACGACCAGCGCCACCGTCACCATCGTCGTGTCGGGCGAGGCGACCAATCCGAAATTCACCTTCTCCTCGGTGCCGGCGCTGCCCGAGGACGAGGTGCTGGCGCAATTGATCTTCGGCCGCTCGATGTCGAACCTGTCGCCGCTGCAGATCGCGCAACTGGCCGAGGCGGCCGGGCAACTGGCCGGCGTCGGCGGCTCGACGTCGCTGCTGGAGAACCTGCGCAGCGCCATCGGCGTCGACGATCTCGACGTCACCACGGACAGCCAGGGCGGAACGGCGGTCTCGGCCGGCAAGTACCTGAACGACCGCACCTATGTGACCATCCAGAAGGGCGACAAGCCAGGGTCGGGCAAGGCGACCATCGACCTCAATGTCGGGCGCGGCGTCAAGTTGCGCGGCGAGGCGACGGACGCCGGCGAGGCCAAGGGCGGCATCTTCTACGAGAAGGAATATTGAGGGCTGGCCCTCATCCCGGGTGAGGCGCTGGCCCTCATCCTGGCCAGCACTGGCGCTGTCGAAACCCGTGCCAATGTCTCAGTTTAATCGCCCTGAGTAGATTTTGGCGGAATCTGGGCGCACTAGCAATTTTGCGTCAAGACTGTCGCTATCGCGCGTACCGCTCCCTTTTCAAAGTTGCACATTCGCAAACATGTTCCCAATCCAAGCCGTCTTTGACATCATGGCCTGGATGCGGAATGTTAATCGGCGGAAAGCCAACAATGGGAGTTAGTCATGACAATCTACAAGAGTAATGGCGACAGCGTTCCGGATCACATCCTGGCCATGGCCGAAGAAGCCAAGGCAGGTAATGTCGATCGCCGCGAATTCCTGGCGCTCGCCAGCGTCTTCGGCGCCTCGACGGCGATGGCCTATGGCCTGCTCGGTCTCGCCGACCCGACGCCGGCAAAGGCGGATGAGGTAAAGGGCAAGAAGGGCGGCACTCTCAAGATCGCCCAATGGATCAAGGATCCGAAGGACCCACGCAAGGCCGACTGGTCAGAAATCGCCAATGCCGAGCGCCAGGCGCTCGAGCCACTGGTCAAGTACACCACCGAATACACGTTCCGCCCCTATCTGCTGGAAAGCTGGGACGTCAACGACGACGCCACGCAGTACACGCTGCATGTGCGCAAGGGCGTGACCTGGCACAACGGCGATGCTTTCACCGCCGATGACGTGGTACACAACTTCAACCGTTGGGGCGAGAAGGCCGCCGAAGGCAATTCCATGCCCGGCCGTCTCGGCACGCTGTTCGACGACAAGACGGGCAAGCTGCGTGAAGGCGCGGTTACCAAGGTCGACGACATGACCGTCAAGCTGTCGCTCACCAAGCCCGACATCTCGATCATCCCCGGCATTTGTGACTATGTTGCTCTCATCGTCCACAAGTCCTTCGACGAAAAGGGCGGCGACTTCAAGGCCTGCCCGATCGGCACCGGCCCGTTCGAGCTCGTCTCCTATGATGTCGGCCAGAAAGTGGTCTACAAGCGCCGCGCCGACGACAAATGGTGGGACGGCGAAGTGTTCCTCGATGGCCTGGAGTTCATTGACTACGGCACCGATCCGGCAGCCATGGTCAGCGCTTTCGAAGCTGGCGAAGTGCACACCAATTTCGAGACCTCGGCCGACTATGTGTCGATCCTCGACGGTATGAGCCTGGTCAAGTCCGAGGTCGTCACCGCCTCGACCATCGTTTGCCGCACCAACGTCAACAACAAGCCTTATGGCGACCAGAAGGTGCGCAACGCGCTGCAGCTTGCAGTCGACAACAACGTCGTCCTGCAGCTCGGCTACGGCAATGCCGGTTCGGTCGCCGAGAACCACCATGTCTGCTCGATCCATCCGGAATATTACGAGCTGCCCAAGGTTGCCCGTGATCCGGCCAAGGCGAAGGCGCTGATGGCGGAAGCCGGGCAGGCCGATTTCGAACATGAACTGATCACCGTCGACGAGGACTGGCACAAGAACACCGGCGATGCGATCGCCGCGCAGCTGCGCGACGCCGGTATCAAGGTGAAGCGCACCGTGCTGCCGGGTTCGACGTTCTGGAACGACTGGCTGAAGTATCCGCTGTCGATGACCAACTGGAACATGCGGCCGCTCGGCGTCCAGGTTCTGGCGCTGGCCTATCGCACCGGCGAGGCCTGGAACGAGGCTGGCTGGTCGAACCCCGAGTGGGATGCCAAGCTCAATGCGGCGCTCGCCGTTGCCGACGCCGCCAAGCGCAAGGACATGATGAAGGATATCGAGCAGATCCTGCAGGATTCCGGCATCATCATCCAACCCTACTGGCGCAAGCTCTACAGCCACTCGGTCAAGGCGGTGCAGAACTACAAGATGCACCCGACCTTCGAGCGCGACTACGGCAAGATCTGGCTCGACCAGGCTTGATCGCACAGACAAGGGAAAGGGGCTTCAGCCTCTTTCCCTGCTGTTTGCATCATCTGTCCCCGTTGGTCCGCGCTTCTCTAAAAAAGTTGCGGACTCCCGGGCAAGGTCATGCAACAAAAACAGGGTTGATCGCATCCGAAGGCCTGTTTGACGGCCAGCCTTGCCGGTCACGGCAGGGTTGGCTTTCATAGCCGGCTCAAACCCCAACCCATCGGCAGGGGGCCGCCATGCTTTCCTTCGTTATCAGGCGTCTTGGCACCATGGCATTGACGATGCTGTGCCTGACCATGGTCGTCTTCTTCCTGATCAACCTTGAACCCAATCTGAAGAAGCTGGCGATCAGCCAGACCGAAATGCATACGTCGGCCGAGCAGCTCGAGAGCTGGCTGGCCGGCCATGGCTACCGGCAGAATTTCTTCGTCCGCTATGGGCAGTGGCTGGGCGTCATGCCCAAGCAGCCGGCGACCGATCCGGCGACCGGCAAGCCGGCGCAGCGTTTCTCGTTCTGCAATGATCCGATCGTGCCGACCTTCGCCGGCGTTTTCGAGGGTGATTTCGGCTGCTCGACCAAGTTCAAGGCAACGGTCGCCTCGAAATTGTTCCCTGCCCTTGGTGCGACCGGCATCCTGATGTTCTGGGTGCTGGTGGTGATGGTGCCGATCTCGCTCTTGATCGGCATCCTGGCCGGTATGCGCGAGGGCTCGCGAACCGACCGGGTGCTGTCGGTGGCCTCGATCGCCTCGACGGCGACACCCGAATATGTTTCGGGCGTCATCTTCACCGTGATCTTCGCCTCCTGGCTTGGCTGGCTGAACGGCTCGGCCGCGTCGGCGAGCCAAGGCATCACCTTCTACAATTTCACGCTGCCGGTCATGACGCTGGCGATCTACGGCATCGGTTATATCGCCCGCATGACGCGCGCCTCGATGGTCGAGGTGATGACGCAGCAATATATCCGCACCGCCCGGTTGAAGGGTCTCTCCTTCGGCAGCGTGGTGGTCAAACATGCGCTGCGCAATGCGCTGATCGCGCCGTTCACCGTCATCATGCTGCAGTTTCCCTGGCTGCTCACCGGCGTCGTCATCGTCGAGGTGATGTTCCGCTACCAGGGTTTTGGCTACACGCTGGTCGAGGCCGCCGGCAACAACGACATCGATCTTTTGCTCGGCTGCTCGCTGGTCTCGGTGTTCATCGTCTTGATCACGCAGCTCATTTCCGATGTCGGCTACGCGTTTCTCAATCCGCGTATCAGAGTTCAGTAGGGGGCGAAGCGGATGCAGGTCCAATATATCAGTGCCTTCACCGTCGTTCTCGAAGTGCTGTCGCGCTTCTGGCCGGTCTGGATCGCGCTCATCATCGTCATGGGGGCGAGCTTCGCCTACAAGAAGAAGCTCGCGCTCTATGGACAGCTGTTCGACAGCGGCGTCGGCATCGTCGGTGTCGGTATCTGCCTGTTCTGGCTGTTCACGGCGATCTTCGCGGCGACCATCTCGCCCTTCGACCCGCTGGCCCAGATCCCCGCGATGAAGGACGTGCTGCCGGGAGCGGTCGAGCCGCAGTCAGGTCTGGTCTATCTGTTCGGCGGCGACAAGCTTGCGCGCGACGTGTTTTCGCGCATGGTCTACGGCAGCCAGATCGTGCTGATCATCGCGCCGGCGGCGACCGGCTTCGCGCTCATGGTCGGCATCACGCTTGGCCTGCCTGCCGGCTATTATGGCGGCAAGATCGATACCGTGCTGTCGTTCCTGGCCAACCTGGTGCTGGCGTTCCCGGTGATCCTGCTGTTCTACCTGCTGGTGACGCCGGGCATCATGGACACGCCAATCCCCTATGCGATGGCCGGCGTGTTCTTCCTGTTTCCAATCATCTTCTTCAGCGTGCTGTTCTGGACGCGCTACAAGAACCGGCCCGACCGGCTGTACATCCTGCTCGGCATCACCCTGATCGTCGGCGGCTGGATTTATCTGGGCCTGGTGTTCGACAAGGACCCGCTGCATATCGTCCACATCGATCCCAACCAGCTCAACATCTTCGTGGCGGTGGTGTTTGCCTCCAGCCCCGGCGTGTTCCGCATCGTGCGTGGCCTGGTTATGGACATCAAGACGCGCGACTATGTGGCGGCGGCGCAGACGCGTGGTGAATCGCCCTGGTACATCATGCTGTGGGAAATCCTGCCCAATGCGCGCGGGCCGCTGATCGTCGATGCCTGCCTGCGCATCGGCTACACCACCATCCTGCTCGGCACGCTGGGCTATTTCGGTCTCGGCCTGGCGCCGGAAAGCCCTGACTGGGGCACAGCGATCAAGGACGCCAGCCGGCTGCTGCGCTCCTTCATCCACCCGGCGCTGCCACCGACGATCGCACTGATGAGCTTCGTGCTGGGGCTCAATCTGCTCGCCGATTCCCTGCGCGAGCAATCGATGAAGGATTGATGGCGGGGTCTTCGACCCGACTTGCCTGCAAGAACCAAGGATTGGAGCGACCCATGAACGAGGCAGTTCGAAATCCCGCAGAGCCGATCATCGAGATCGAGAACCTGTCGATCTCCTTCTTCACCCGCAAGGGCGAGATCCCGGCCGTCATGGATTTTTCCTGCACGGTCATGCCCGGCGAGGCGATGGGCATCGTCGGCGAATCCGGCTGCGGCAAGTCGACCGTGTCGCTCGGCATCATGCGCGACCTTTCCAACATCGGGAAGATCGTCGGCGGCAAGATCAAGTTCCAGGGCAAGGATATGGGCGAGCTCTCCGACGAGGAACTGCGCGCCATCCGCGGCAACAAGATCGCCATGATCTACCAGGAGCCGATGGCCAGCCTCAACCCGGCGATGAAGGTCGGCCAGCAGCTGATGGAAGTGCCGCTGATCCACGACAAGGTGTCGAAGGAAGAGGCCTACAAACGCTCCCTCGACATGGTACGCGCGGTCAAGCTTCCGGACCCTGAGCGCATGATGCGCTCCTATCCGCACCAGCTCTCCGGTGGCCAGCAGCAGCGCATCGTCATCGCTATGGCGCTGCTGTCGAAGCCGGCGCTGCTTCTGCTCGACGAGCCGACGACGGCGCTCGACGTCACGGTGGAGGCGGGCATCGTCGAACTGGTCAAGGGGCTCGGCGAGAAGTTCGGCACCTCGATGATCTTCGTGTCGCACAATCTCGGCCTGATCCTGGAAACCTGCGACCGCATCACCGTGATGTATTCGGGCGAAGCGGTGGAGACCGGCAAGATCAAGGACGTGTTCGACCGGATGCGCCATCCCTACACACAAGGGCTGTTCCGTTCGATCCCGCTGCCGGGCGCGGACAAGAATTCGCGGCCGTTGATCTCCATCCCGGGGCAATTGCCGCTGCCGCATGAGCGGCCGAAGGGTTGCAATTTCGGCCCGCGCTGCCACCATTTCGTCGAGGGCGTCTGCAACGCCGCCGAGATCCCGATGATCGAGGTCGCTGGCCACGAGGGCCATTTCTCGCGCTGCGTGCGCTTCAACGAGATCGATTGGGAGGCGCTGCCGCCCGGAGCCAAGAAAGTCAATGAGCGCGTCATACCCGGCGCGCCAGTGCTCAAGATCGAGGATTTGAGAAAATACTACAAGGTCGGCGGCAACGAGGTGTTCGGCTCGAGCGAGGGCCGCGTCGTCAAGGCTAATGAGACGATCTCGTTCATGGCGCGCGAATCCGAGACCGTCGCCATTGTCGGTGAATCCGGCTGCGGAAAGTCGACGCTGGCCAAGGTGCTGCTCGGCCTGGAGACGGCCAGTGCCGGCACGGTGACGCTGGGCAACAAGGAGATCCAGTCGACCGGCATCGAGAGCCGCAGTGTCGACACCGTGTCGTCGATCCAGATGGTGTTCCAGAATCCGTTCGACACGCTGAACCCCAGCCATTCGGTCGGTTCGCAGATCATCCGCACGCTGGAGAAATTCAATGTCGGCAAGACGGTTGCCGACCGCCGCAAGCGCATGCTGGAACTGCTCGACCTGGTGAAGCTGCCGCGCGCCTTCGAGACACGCAAGCCGCGCCAGCTGTCGGGTGGCCAGAAACAGCGCATCGGCGTGGCACGAGCTTTTGCCGGCGACGCCAAGGTGGTGGTGGCGGACGAGCCAGTTTCCGCTCTCGACGTGTCGGTGCAGGCGGCGGTGACCGAACTCTTGATGGACATCCAGCGCAAGAACAAGACGACGATGCTGTTCATCAGCCACGATTTGTCCGTCGTGCGCTACATCGCCGACCGCGTCGTCGTCATGTATCTCGGCTACATCGTCGAGCAAGGCACGACCGACCAGATCTTCGCGCCGCCCTATCATCCCTATACCGAGGCGCTGCTGTCGGCGATCCCGATCGCCGACACCAGCGTGGTCAAACGGCACATCGTGCTCGAAGGCGACATTCCCTCGGCGATGAATCCGCCGTCCGGCTGCCCGTTCCAGACACGCTGCGGCTACAAGAAGCTGGTGCCGGACAATCTGTGCGAGACCAAGGTGCCGCCGGTCAAGCATCTCGGCGACGGCCATATGAGCCTGTGCTGGCTGTCCGACGACGTGCTGGCGACGATGGAGCCGGTGATCAAGTTCGACAAGGAGCACGCGGCGCATGAAGGCGTGCCGGAAGATGCGCCGCATGGCGGCGGCCCGGGTTCGACAGGAACAGCGCCCAAACGGCCGCGTGGCAAAACGTCCAGCGCGGAAGCCGACCAGATCGGCGAGGCCGTGGAGCAGGGCCAGGCTGGGATGCGAGCCCGTCGCAACAAAGTAGTCGACGAGGCTTCCGAAACCGGTGTTAAAAAGCCGAAAGATACGACAAGGCGGCACTAAACCGGGAAGGGTGCTAGTTTTCGCATTGCTGTAGCTGGACGGCGTAGTCGCGGGCCATCTTGTCGGTCGCCCGCGCGTAGCCCTGCACGCCCGCGTCGCCACGGTTGCCGCGGCCATAGGCGGTCCAGCCGAGATAGTAGGCGAGGTAGAGATTGTAGGTGTCGTTGCGGGCGACGCCGTATGTGTCCGCCGTCTTGGAATGATACCAGCCGACGAAATCGACGGCGTCGGCGAACTTCGTGCGTCGCGCCGCCCAGTTGCCGGTTTCGCGCTGATATTGCGACCAGGTGCCGTCCAGCGCCTGCGAGAAGCCGGTGGCCGAGGAGACGTGCTTCCACGGAATGAAGCCGAGCAGCTTGGTGCGCGGCGGCCGGGCATTACTCTTGAAACCGGATTCCTTGCGCACCGTCGCCATCAGCACCGGCACGGGTATGCCGTATTTCTGCGAGGCGCGTTCGGCCGCCGACTGCCAATTGTCGAACCAGCCGTCATTCTGGTCGAACACGGCACAGACATTGTTGATGTGGCTGGGCGCGGTGGCGCAGGCCGACAACGCCAGCAGAACGCCAACCGCTACAATTTTACTAAAACTCGACCTACGCATGGGATGAGCAATAGGCCGAAATCATAAAAGGAATCTTGCTGCGTCCGTTAACGCTCCGCCGGGACGAGAGCTTGGCGAAAAGCCGTATTGATATTCCGACGGATTTTGTCGCTTATTATAAAGTCAAACTGCATAGATGCCGCCGTGGCTAAAATCACGCCTGCAAACGGCGTATTTCTGACAGCTTGCGTGGTTTGCCGGAGCTTTGATGCCGGTATGAACGAACCAAGACGCAAGCGCGGCGCCGAGCGCACCAGCAACCGAGGGCCAGCGCCGATCCCGCAGCTGCCGCAAAAGCGGGTGACCAATCCCTATCCGCCGATGGCATTGCTATCGCCCGACCAGATCGAGGCGATCCACCAGGCATCGATGCATGTATTGGAGAATTTCGGCATCGAGGTGATGAGCCCGCGGGCGCTGTCGCTGTTCGAGAAGGCTGGTGCTGCGGTCGATCACGCCTCGGCGAATGTCCGCATCGATCGCGGCATGGTCGACGAGGCGCTGAAGACCACACGGTCCAACTACACGCTGACACCACGCAACCCGGCCAATACGATCCATCTCGGCGGCAACACCATCAATTTCACCCTCGTTGCCGGGCCGCCCAATGTGCACGACATGGAGCGTGGCCGCCGCGCCGGCAATCTCCGCGACTATGCGGATCTCACCCGGCTGGCACAGCATTTCAACTGCGTCCACATGCTCGGCAACCAGGTCTGCGCGCCGGTCGAGTTGCCGGCCAATTCGCGCCATCTCGACACATACTTCACCAATCTGACGCTGACCGACAAGAGTTTCCACGTCTCGGCGATTGGCCGGGGCAGGGCGCTGGACGGCATCGAGATGATGGCGATCGCGCGCGGGCTGACGCTGGACCAGCTGCGCGACGATCCCGGCATCGCCACCATCATCTCTGTCAACTCGCCGCGCCGCTTCGACGAGATGATGGCCGAGGGGCTGATGACGATGGCCGAGTTCGGCCAGTCGGTGGCGGTGACGCCGTTCACGCTGATGGGGGCGATGAGCCCGGTGACGCTGGCCGGCGCGCTGGCGCAGCAGAATGCCGAGGCGTTGTTCGGCGTCGTGCTGACGCAGTTGGTGCGGCCGGGCGCGCCGGTGATGTATGGCGCCTTCACTTCCAATGTCGACATGAAGTCGGGCGCGCCGGCCTTCGGCACGCCGGAGAACACCAAGGCCAACATCGCCTCGGGGCAGTTGGCGCGGCGCTACGGGCTGCCATACCGCACCACGCCCGGTTCGGCCTCCAACGCCGCCGATGCGCAAGGCGCCTATGAAACGCTGATGGCGCTGTGGGGCGCGGTGCTTGGCCATGGCAATCTCGTCTACCACGCCGCCGGCTGGCAGGAGGGCGGGCTGACGGCGTCGTTCGAAAAATTCATCATCGATGTCGAGATGATCCAGCACATGATGGAGTTCCTGCGCCCGATCATGGTCGATGAGGCCGAGCTTGCCATCGAGGCGCTGGGCGCGGTGCCGACGGGCGGGCATTTCTTCGGCGAGCCGCACACGCTGGAGCGCTACGCCACCGCTTTCTACCAGCCGATCCTGTCCAACTGGCAGAATTTTGAAGCCTGGCAGGAGGCCGGCAGCCTCGACGCCACCGCGCGCGCGACGCGGCTGTGGAAGAAGGCGCTGGAAGACTATGTCGAGCCGGTGATGGATGTCGCCGTGCGCGAGGCGCTGGAGGCGTATGTCGCCAGGCGCAAGGAAGCGATCGGGCAGGGCGAGCCGTGACGCCTCCCGTCTTGAATCCATTCACCCATCCAACTCCTTGATATCAGAGAAAAATCCATGAAATCGCATGCAAAGGTCGTGGTCATTGGCGGTGGCGTCGTCGGGTGCTCCGTGCTGTTCCATCTCGCCCGCCATGGCTGGACCGACGTGGTGCTGCTGGAGCGCGACGAGCTGACCTCCGGCTCGACCTGGCACGCGGCGGGCGGCATGCACACGATCAATGGCGACCCCAACGTCGCCAAGCTGCAGAAATACACCATCAACCTCTACAAGGAGATCGAGGAGCTTTCCGGCCAGGCGACCGGCGTGCACCTGACCGGCGGCGTGCTGTTGGCGGCGACCGAGGCGCGGCTGGACTGGCTGCGTGGCGTCGTCGCCAAAGGGCGCTATCTCGGCATCGAGCTGGAAGAAATCTCGCCGAAAGAGGCAGCCGAACTGATGCCTCTGCTCGACCCAAAGCAGTTCGTCGGCGCCGTCCGCAACAAGGAGGACGGCCATCTTGATCCCTCCGGCGTCACCCACGCCTATGCCAAGGCTGCGCGGAAGCTTGGGGCGGAAATAGAACGCTTCACCAAGGTCGAGGACATCGTGCGGCGGCCGGACGGAATGTGGCGCGTCATCACCAACAAGGGCGAGGTGGTGGCCGAGCATGTCGTCAATGCCGGCGGCCTGTGGGCGCGCGAGGTCGGTCGCATGGTCGGGCTCGAACTGCCGGTGCTGGCGATGGAGCACATGTACCTGATCACCGAGGACATGCCGGAAGTCGCCGCCTGGAACGCCAAGACCGGAGAAGAGATCATGCATGCCGTCGATTTCGACGGCGAGCTTTACCTGCGCCAGGAGCGCGGCGGCATGCTGATGGGGACCTATGAGAAAGCCAACAAGCCATGGTCTGAATACCAGACGCCGTGGAATTTCGGCCATGAATTGCTGGCGCCCGACATCGACCGCATCGCGCCGTCGCTGGAGGTGGGCTTCCGGCATTTCCCGGCCTTCCAGAACACCGGCATCAAGCAGATCATCAACGGCCCCTTCACCTTTGCGCCGGATGGCAATCCGCTGGTCGGGCCTGTGCGCGGCCTGCCGGGTTTTTGGGTCGCCTGCGGCGTCATGGCCGGCTTTTCGCAGGGTGGCGGCGTTGGTCTTGCGCTGTCCAACTGGATGATCGAGGGCGATCCCGGCGCCGACATCTGGGCCATGGACGTGGCGCGCTACGGAGACTGGGCGACGATGGCCTACACCAATGCCAAGGTGCGCGAGAACTATTCAAGGCGCTTCTCGATCCGCTTCCCGAACGAGGAACTGCCTGCAGGGCGGCCGCTCAAGACCACGCCGATCTACGATCTGTTGTCGGCCAAGGGCGCGCAGTTTGGCGTCGCCTATGGGCTGGAGGTGCCGCTCTGGTATGCGCCGGAAGGCATCAAGGATGAGTTCTCCTGGCGGCGTTCGAGCGATTTCTCCCATGTCGCCAGGGAGGTCGCAACGGTACGCGGGGGCGCCGGCCTGTCGGAAATCTCGTCATTCGCCAAATACAAGGTGACGGGCGAGGGGGCGGCGGCTTGGCTGGACCGCATGCTTGCCTGCAAATTGCCGAAACCCGGCCGCATGACGCTGGCGCCGATGCTGAAAGAAGACGGCAGGCTGATCGGCGATTTCACACTGGCCAATCTGGGCTCGGACGGCTGGTTCCTCGCCGGCTCCGGTATTGCCGAGCAGTACCATATGCGCTGGTTTGAGGCGCATCTGCCGGGAGATGGCTCGGTTCACATCGAAGCGCTGGGCGCGAAACTCACCGGCCTTGCGATTGCCGGGCCGAAGGCGCGGGAGGTGCTGGCCAAGGTCAGTCGCGCGGATGTCTCCAACGCAGCGTTTCCGTTCATGGCGGTAGCGAAGATGGATATCGGCATGGCGCCGTGCCTGGTCGGCCGCGTCAGCTATACCGGCGATCTCGGCTACGAGATCTGGGTGGCGCCGGAATATCAGCGTGCGGCCTATCAGGCGCTGATGGCGGCGGGCGAAGACTTCGGCATCGGCCTGTTCGGTTCTCGGGCGCTGAACGCGCTGCGGCTGGAGAAGAATTATGGCTCATGGGGGCGCGAATACCGGCCGATATACGGGCCGCTAGAAGCTGGGCTCGACCGCTTCGTCGCCTATGGCAAGGAGGCGGATTTCATCGGCAAGGCGGCGGCATTGGCCGAGCGCAGGCAGGGCGGCAAGCTCCGGCTGCGGGCCTTCATCGTCGATGCCGATGATGCCGATGTCATCGGCGACGAGCCGATCTGGTTCGGCGGCGCGGTGCGCGGCTGGGTGACGTCGGGCGGTTATGCCCATCACTCGAAAAAGTCGGTCGCCGTCGGCTATGTGCCGAAGGAGATCGCCGACGAGAGCGATGGCTTCGAGATCGAGTTGCTGGGCAAGCGCCACGCGGCGCGCATGCAGGCGGCGCCGCTGTTCGATGCGAATTTCGAGCGGATGCGGGAGTGAAGGCTCACCCCCGCTTGGGACCTCAGGCCTTGCTGCGGTTGTCCAGCGCGAAGGCGCCGGCGCCGGCGAACACCAGATAGAGGAAGATGAAGCAGAACGAGATCGCCGCGTCGCCGCCATTGTTGGCTGGGAAGAAGTCGCGCGGGTAGTGCGCCATGAAATAGGCGATCGCCATTTCGCCGGCTAGAAGGAACGCCACGGGCCGCGTGAACAGGCCAAGCGCCAGCAGGATGCCGCCGGCGAATTCGAGAATGCCGGCGGTTGTCGTCAGCCCGTTGAGGGCGTGAGGCTCGGCGCTGAAGGGGAAGTTGAACAGTTTCTGGCTGCCATGCTCGATGAACTGCAGCGCGGTCATGATGCGCAGCACGCCGAGCGCCTGCGGCTGGTATTTGGAGAGGCTTTCGAGAAGCTTCATCTAAAACTCCATTTTCACCCTCCCGGCCCGGCCATAGATTATCGCCCGGCCATGGACCATTCACTTCCCATGGCGCAGCATCAACAATCGGTGATTGGAAATGTGCCCTGGTATGCCCTTTGATATTGTTCTCGCCTGGGTTGCATTATTATCGCTATGGTTGTATCAGAATGGACGCTCTGAACGTGTGGGTTCCCCGCCATGAAAGTTCCCTTGTCATGAAAAAAGTCATCATCAGCCTGTTCGCACTCCTTGCAGGCACCAGTTTCGCCATGGCCGAGGACGCCGGCTGTGAGGCCTTCAAATGGCCGGTGACGCGGGAACAGGCGCTGTTTGCCTCGGCACCCGCAACGCCGTCTGGAGCGGCGCTGGCGGTGGGTGCCGCCGCGGATCTGGCACTGGTCCCGGCCGAGAAAGCCGGCTTTACGCTGCCGCCCGAGCGCGCGCCGGCGGAGGGCACGTTCGGTGCCGTCGCCAGCGTGGAGGTGCCGGCCGAAGGCGCCATTCAGATCAGCCTGTCGGGCGAGGCCTGGATCGATGTCATCGAGGACGGCAAGGCCATCAAGTCGGCCGGCTATAGCGGTGTGAAAACCTGCCCCGGCATCCGCAAGAGTGTGCGCTTCAAGCTCGCGGCCGGCCCGGCCACCGTCCAGTTCAGTGGCGCGAAAAAGGCCGAGCTGAAGGTCGCGGTGCTGACGCCGGAATAAGACGGCTAAGGCATGTCGCCCAAAAGTGACCTCGGTTTTGGGAGAACGACATGCATAAAAACAAAGACCTAAAGCGCGTCGCATGAATCCGTTTCAACGCGACGCGCTTTAGGCAGAGCAATGCGGCCTTTCATCGGTGGTGCGATGAAAGGCCGTCGTTTCATGCCAGCGGTGTTTGTTGCCGTCAGCGCACCGGCGCCATCAAGGCGAAATGCGCGCCTTGCGGGTCCTGGCATTGCACGATCCAGCTGCCGCCGGGAACCTCCATCGGCCCCATCAGGATCTTGCCGCCATTGTCGGTGACGCGCTTTGCGGCCGCGTCGATGCCGGTGACGTTGAAATAGAACTGCCAGACCGGGACGGGGATTTGCGCAGGCTTGTTCATGATGCCGCCGCCGGATTCGGGGCCGGCCGTGAATGTCTGGTAGGTGCCCATCGGGCCCATGTCGAAATCACCGGCATTGGCCCAGCCGAACTGGCCGGAATAGAAATCGAACGCGGCCTTCCAATCGCTCGTATAGAGCTCGTGCCAGCCGATATGGCCAGGTGTGCTGGCTTGCACGACGGGCTGGTCGGGGCCGCTGGCTGCAGGAACATGAAGGTCGCGCCTTGCGGATCGGCGACGACGGCAAAGCGGCCGACGCCGGGGATGTCGTCGGGCTCGCGGTGTACAGCTCCGCCAGCAGCCTTCAGTGCCTTGGTCGAGGCATCAACATCTTTGGTGTGGATATAACCTAGCCAGGCGGGCGGCATGCCCATCTTGGCCGCGTCCTCTGGCATCGTCATCAGGCCGCCGACGCCGCGCTCGCCGACATTCATGACGATGTAGCGCGGCATGCCGGGCGCCTTGTCGAAAGGCTGCGCCGTCCAGCCGACAACCTTGGTGTAGAAGGTCTCGGCGGCGTCGAGGTCTGTGGTCATCAGCTCGTACCAGAAGAAGGGCATTGGGGATTTCGGCATGGTCGGTCTCCTCACCGTTCAGCATCGATCGTTGTCCGATCCATCGCAGGACGATCCTGGCGACGGAAATCCGACAACCGCCCAAACAATAATGTCGGCCCATGACATGCGTTCCCCGGTTGCGTGCCCCGCGGTTTTCGATTTCTGTACGACAAGGGGGTTGTTCATGCGCCAGATGTCGCTCACGCCGGAGCTTGTCGCACTGTGCCACAGGGAAGAGGCCGATCCCGGCCCGGACCCAAGCTGGACGGAGCTGAACGATGAGGATTTCAGGGCGCTGGCCATGCGGCTTGCCGCTGAAGCGGATGAGGGGCCGCTCTGGGTGTTCGCCTACGGATCGCTGATCTGGAAGCCGGAATTCGAATCGGTCGAGCAACGGCTCGCCACGGCCTTCGGCTGGCACCGCTCTTTCTGCCTCGACATGGTGCGCTGGCGCGGCAGCGCGGCGCAGCCCGGCCTGATGATGGCGCTCGAACGCGGCGGCCGCTGCAACGGCGTGATCTACCGCTTGCCGGAGGGCGAAAAACCGGCGCAGATCGAAAGGCTGCTGCGGCGTGAGATCAGCGACCATGAGAGCATCAGCTCGGTCCGGTGGCTGCCGGTGCATACGGCGCAAGGCGGGCTGCGGGCGTTGGGTTTCTGGGTTGGCGTGAAGGGGCGGGGAACGTCACTCAGCCAACCGCTGGACAGAGTGGCGAGCATATTGGCCAGGGCCTGCGGCCATGTCGGCTCCGGCGCCGAATATCTCTACAACACGGTCAGCCATCTCGAGGCATTCGGCATCCACGACCGCAATCTGTGGCGGCTGCAGCAACTGGTGGCGGACGAGGTCCGGGCTATCCATGACCGACCGATCGACGAGGGCTACCCGCCACTGCAAGAGCAGCCGTCCACAGTATAACATGAGTAAAAAAATCATGTTTTTATCGAGCCTTTTCAGCAGCTTGCGCTGAAAATTGACCAATTGATAAAAAAATAAAACGTGCTAGCCTTCCCCAAAACGAAAACATGGGGAACTGACAATGCCAGAAGGCCAGTTCAAAGAGGGTATTGTCGGCGGCCGGCTCCAGGCCGACCAGTACGCCGACAATTTTTCCGACCTGCATCCGCCGCTCGATCATCACGAGGCGCTGGTCGAATCCGACCGCTGCTATTTCTGCTATGATGCGCCGTGCATGAATGCATGCCCGACTTCGATCGACATTCCGCTGTTCATCCGCCAGATCTCGACCGGCAATCCGATTGGCTCGGCCAAGACCATCTTCGACCAGAACATTCTGGGCGGCATGTGCGCCCGTGTCTGCCCGACCGAGACGCTGTGCGAAGAGGTCTGCGTGCGCGAGATCGCCGAGGGCAAGCCGGTGCAGATCGGCCGCCTGCAGCGCTACGCCACCGATGTCGCGATGGCCGAGAACAAGCAGTTTTATCCGCGCCCGGAACCGACCGGCAAGACGGTTGCCGTGGTCGGCGCCGGCCCGGCTGGCCTTGCCGCCGCGCACCGGCTCGCCCGTCATGGCCATGACGTGACCATACTGGAAGCGCGGCCGAAGGCCGGCGGCCTCAACGAATACGGCATTGCCGCCTACAAGAGTGTCGACAATTTCGCGCAGGCCGAGGTCGACTATGTCACCGCGATCGGCGGTATCGACATCCAGAACGGCAAGGCGCTCGGCCGCGACTACCAGCTCTCCGACCTGATGCGCAATTACGATGCGGTGTTCCTTGGCATGGGGCTGGGCGGCGTCAATGCGCTGCGCGCCGATGGCGAGGATGCGGCCGGCGTCACCAACGCGGTGGAGTTCATTGCCGAACTGCGCCAGGCCAGCGATCTCTCCGGCCTGCCGGTCGGCCGCCGTGTCGTCGTCATCGGCGGCGGCATGACGGCGATCGACGCCGCCGTGCAGTCGAAGCTGCTCGGCGCCGAGGAGGTGACGATCTGCTACCGGCGCGGCCAGGAGCACATGAACGCTTCCGGGTTCGAGCAGGACCTGGCCGCCGCCAACGGCGTCACCATCCGCCACTGGCTGCAGCCGAAGCGGGTAATCGCCGAAGGCGGCAAGGTGTCGGGCATCGAACTCGAATATACCGCGCTAAACGGCGACAAGCTCGCCGGCACCGGCGAGACGCTGACGCTCGTTGCCGACCAGGTGTTCAAGGCGATCGGCCAGAGTTTTGTCCCGGCCGCGCTCAATGGCAGCGGCGCGTCGATCGAGCTCGAAGCCGGCCGCATCAAGGTCGACGCGGAAGGGCGCACCTCACTGGCCAAGGTCTGGGCCGGCGGCGATTGCATCTTCGGCGGCGACGACCTGACCGTCTCGGCCGTGGCGCAAGGGCGCGATGCGGCGGAGAGCATCAACAGGAGTCTGACACAGGGATAGAGATCATGGCCTCGGTTGAATCGGGCATCGCCCGTCACTACGACGTATCGGGTCTTGAGCAGCACATTCTTGCCGTGCTCGCCGATGCCGGCGTGGACGTTGCCCATCTGCGCACCGGCGATCTCGAAGCGGTCGACGAATTCCACATTGGCGGTATCGCCGCTACCAGGGAACTCATCGGCCAGATGGGTTTGAAGCCGGGAGCCAGGCTGCTCGACATCGGTTCCGGCGTCGGTGGTCCAGCCCGCTTTGCCGCCAACAATGCCGGCGCCGATGTCACCGGCATCGACCTGACACAGAGCTATGTCGATATCGCGACGAGCCTGTCGAAGCGGGTGGGAACGGCCGACAAAGTCCGGTTCGCGCAGGGCAGTGCCCTGGACATGCCGTTCGGCAACGCCAGCTTTGACGCGGCTATGATCCTGCATGTCGGCATGAACCTTCCCGACAAGTCGAGGCTGATGAGCGAGGCTGCCCGCGTGCTCAAGCCGGGCGGTATCTTCGCCGTCTACGATGTGATGCGGCTAAAGGACGGCGTGCTGACCTTTCCGCTGCCATGGGCATCCGATGAAAGCATGTCATTCGTCGCCACGCCCGGCGACTATCGCGCGGCGGCCGCAGCCGCGGGGTTCTCGGTGATCGCGGAGCGACAGCGTGGCGCCTTTGCCATCGAATTCTTTGCAACGGTGCGTGCCAGGATGGCGGCCGCGCAAGCAGAGGGCAAAAAACCGCCGCCCGGCGTCGGCGTCGTCATGGGTGAGGACGCCCGCACCAAGATCGCCAATATCACCGCCGCGCTTGAAGGCGGCATTCTCGCACCCGTCGAATTGATCCTTCGTCTCGGCTGAAAGGGACCTGTCATGGCTGACATTCGCAACAATTTCGTCGGCATCAAATCGCCAAATCCGTTCTGGCTGGCCTCGGCGCCGCCGACCGACAAGGCCTACAACGTCATCCGCGCCTTCAAGGCAGGCTGGGGTGGCGTGGTGTGGAAGACGCTGGGCGAGGAAGGCCCGCCGGTGGTCAATGTCAACGGCCCGCGCTATGGCGCGATCTGGGGCGCCGACCGCCGCCTGCTCGGCCTCAACAACATCGAACTGATCACCGACCGCGACCTGCAGGTCAATCTGCGCGAAATCAAGCAGGTCAAGAAGGATTGGCCCGACCGCGCCATCGTCGTCTCGCTGATGGTGCCCTGCGTCGAGGAAAGCTGGAAGGCGATCCTGCCGGTGGTCGAGGAGACGGAAGCCGACGGCATCGAGCTCAATTTCGGCTGCCCGCACGGCATGTCGGAACGCGGCATGGGTGCCGCCGTCGGCCAGGTGCCGGAATATATCGAAATGGTGGTGCGCTGGTGCAAGCAGAACACCCGCATGCCGGTCATCACCAAGCTGACGCCCAACATCACCGATGTGCGCAAGCCGGCACGCGCCGCCCTTGCCGGCGGCACCGACGCTGTGTCGCTGATCAACACCATCAACTCGATCACCGGCGTCGACCTCGACAGTTTCGCGCCGCAGCCGACAATCGACGGCAAGGGTTCGCATGGTGGCTATTGCGGCCCGGCGGTGAAGCCGATCGCCATGAATATGGTGGCCGAGATCGCGCGCGATCCCGAAACGCAGGGCCTGCCGATCTCCGGCATTGGCGGCATCACCACCTGGCGCGACGCCGCCGAATTCATGGCGCTCGGCGCCGGCAATGTGCAGGTGTGCACGGCGGCGATGACCTATGGCTTCAAGATCGTCCAGGAGATGATCGCCGGTCTTGAAAACTGGATGGACGAGAAGGGCCATGCCTCGCTCGACGATATCATCGGCCGTGCCACGCCCAATGTCACCGACTGGCAGTATCTCAACCTCAACTACATCGCCAAGGCGCGTATCGACCAGGACGCCTGCATCAAATGCGGCCGCTGCCACATCGCCTGCGAGGACACTTCCCACCAGGCGATCACCAGCATGGTCGACGGCGTCAGGCATTTCGAGGTGATCGAGGCCGAATGCGTCGGCTGCAACCTCTGCGTCAATGTCTGCCCGGTCGAGAACTGCATCACCATGGAGCCGCTGGCGGTTGGAGTGATGGACCAGCGCACCGGCAAGCCGGTGTCGCCGATCTACGCCAACTGGACCACGCACCCGAACAACCCGATGGCCAAGGTGGCTGCGGAGTAGGGGCGGACATTCAACAGAAAAGGCGGCGCCTTCGGGCGCCGTTTTTCATTTTCCTATTGCAGACAAAAATTATCCACGATAAAGGATATCTATGAATAGGAGATCGGCATCATGAAGCTGGGCGAGGGCGTTGAAGCGGCCATCCACTGCGCGGCCACGCTGGCGAGCGTCGAGGGCAACAGCACCATGCCCGGTGCGGCTCTGGCAGAGGCCTTCGGTCTGTCGCCGAGCTATCTGCTGAAGCATCTCAACATGCTGACCGCCGCGCGCATCCTGGAATCGGTATCGGGTCCAGCGGGCGGCTACCGGCTGGCGCGGCCGGCCGAACGCATCACGCTGCTCGACATCGTGCTGGCGGTCGAAGGGCGCGAACCGGCGTTTCGCTGTGGTGAAATCCGCCGCAACGGTCCGGTCAAGATCGATGCCTCGGCCTATGTCAAACCCTGCGGCATCAATGCCGCGATGTTGAAAGCCGAGCGCGCCTATCGCGCAGCACTCGCCGAAGTGAAGCTGTCCCACATCGTGGCGGATTATGCGGCAGAGGGCGATCCGAGATCGTTTGCCGCGAGCTGCGCCTTCGTCGCGCGCCACCAGCGGCCACAGAGATTCAGTTCAACCCCGCAAACCCCAAAGCAGATGTGAAAGGAAAGACGATGAAGCCGAGACTGCAATTTTACGCCAAGGCGCCCGAGATCATGAAGGCAGTGTCGGCGCTCAACAAGGCGGTCGACGAATGCGGGCTTGAGGTCAGCCTGCTGCACCTGATCAAGCTCAGGGCCTCGCAGATCAATGGCTGTTCCTTCTGTGTCGAGATGCACAGCCGCGAGGCCCGGCGCGATGGCGAGACCGAGCAGCGGCTCTATCTCGTCGCGGCCTGGAAGGAATCGCCTCTGTTTTCCGAGCGCGAGCGCGCCGCGTTCGCGTGGACCGAGGCGGTGACCCTGATCGCCAACAATGGCGTGTCGGACGAGCTCTATGCCCGTACGCTCGAGCATTTTTCGGAAGAGGAACTGGTCAAGCTGTCCGTTGCGCTCGGTATGATCAACACCTGGAACCGGCTCTGCATTCCGTTCCACGCCATTCATCCGATTGCCGGCCGCCAAGGCGGCCTGATTGTCCTGATGTGTTTGGGAGCGCCGTCGAGGAGGCGGCGCTCCCCTATTTTTCAAAGGGAGCGTTTTATGCCTGTCGATTTGTCTTCGACCCTGTTGTTTCTCGGCCGCCTGTTGCTTGGCGGCGCTTTCGTCTTCGCCGGCCTGCGCAACATCCAGAACGCGGCTTTCCTGACCGGGCTGATGGCCGCGCGCGGCGTGCCGCAGGCGCGGCTGGCGCTGTGGGCCGGCATCGTCCTGCAGATCCTTGCCGGCCTGCTGGTGATGGCTGGCCTGTGGACCGCGATCGCCTGTGCGGTGCTGGTGCTGTTCCTGATTGTCGCCACACCGATATTCCACAACTTTTGGGACCATCAGGGCCCGGACCGCGCGGCGCGCATCAACGGCTTCGTCGGCAACGTCGCGCTGAGCGGTGGTTTCCTGACGCTGATCGCGCAATCCGTTTGAAGGGCGAACTAGAGCGGTGAATCGCTCTAGTTCCTTGTTTGACGCATTCCGGACGGAAAACCGCTTCGCACTTTTCCTGGAATTGCTCTAGGCGGCAAACCGCAGGCCGCCATCGCAGGTCAGCACCTGGCCGGTCATGAAGCCGTTGGAGACGAGGAAGGCTATTGCCGAGGCGACATCCTCGGCGCAGCCGACCCTGCCCACCGGCGTCTTGCCGGCGTATTCGGCAAAGACCGCCTGCCGCTGGTCCTCAGGCAAAAAATCCCACCACGGCGTGTCGATGACGCCGGGCGCCACGACGTTGACGCGCAGCGGCTTCAGTTCGACAGCCAGGATCGGCGTCACGGTCAGCAGCATGCCGTTGACGGCACCGATGCCGGCAACGCCGGGCATGGTGGCCTGAGCCGACACCGCCGATATGAAGGTGACCGAACCTGATTTGTTCAGCGTCGGCAAGGCCGCCTGCAGGCAGGACAGTTGCGGCCGCACCTTCTCCTCGACGCCGCTGCCGATGTCGGCAAGGTCGAGGGTCGCGAACGGGCCAAGGCCCTTGCCGCCGCTCGCCGCCAGAACGAGGTGGTCGAACGGGCCGAGGCGCTCGAAGAATTGGCGGACTTCATCCGGCTTCGAAGCATCGAAAGCCGCCTTGTCCGCGGCGCCGCCAAGGCTCTTCCAGGCACTGTTGAGCTTGTCCTGGTTGCGCCCGGTGATGGTCACCTTCATGCCGGGCCCAATCAGCTTGCGCGCGGTCGCCAGGCCGATGCCGGACGAGCCGCCGATGATGACTGTGTGTTCGGTTCTGTCGGTCATGAATGCTGTTCCTTCTGTTCTGCGGAAGCCAAGCCGACAAGGTCAAGGCTCAGGCTTCGCAATTGCTGTCTTGCCCTGGCGTCGTAGGCCTGGGCGTCGGCACGGGATTCGCGCAGGCCGTCGAAATAGAGGCCGGCGCGTCCTTCGAGCGCGGGTGAGGTGGCGAGGTTGACGATGGCGTCGGCACCGGTTTCGACCGAACTCCATGGCGTCACGCCTGCCTGGCGGACCATGGTGGTGTCCATATAGCTCGCCGGATGGAGCGCGTTGACGGTGACCCCGGTGCCTTTCAGCTGTTCCGCCAGATCGACGGTGAACAGGATTTGCGCCAGCTTGCTCTGGCAGTAGGCGCGCACGCCGCTATAGCCGTGCGTCAGCATGACGTCGCTGAAATCGATCGCCTGCTGGCCGGCCGAGGCGACATTGACAATGCGCGCCGGAACGCTCGCCTTCAGCAGCGGCAGAAGCTCCGAAGTCAGCAGAAAACCGGCGAGATAGTTGACCGCGAAGCGCAGTTCGTAGCCATCAGCGCTGATCTGCCGTTTGGCGCCTGCTGCACCGATGCCGGCATTGTTGATGAGGATGTCGAGCTGGTCCGTCCTGGCGCGGACGGCCTCGGCGAGCCGGCGAACCTCGGCCAGCGAGGCGAGGTCGGCGGCGAAGAACTCGGCCTTGCCGCCGGCGGCTTCGATCTCGGCGATTGCCGCCTTGCCGCGCGTTGCATCGCGACCGTGCACCAGCACGCGGGCGCCGGCGGCACCCAGCCTTTGCGCGACGACGCGGCCGACGCCGTCGGTCGAGCCGGTGATGAGGATTGTCTTGTCTTTCAGGTCCATTCTTGGAGCCTCCTGTCTGCTGCTCTGGGCGCAAGATGGCGTGTCCGAGAGGGCTCAAACAGTTCAAACTTTATCCTGGTATCAGTACTGCTATAATAGGCGGCATGGATGCTCCCACACATTCCGCTGAAGACAGCCGCCGGCGCGAGCTCGGTGCTTTCCTGCGCTCGCGCCGCGAAAGGCTGACGCCCTCGGCAACCGGTATCACGACCGGTCTCAGGCGGCGCACGCCGGGCCTGCGTCGCGAAGAGGTGGCGATGATCGCCGGCGTCGGCACCACCTGGTACACCTGGTTGGAACAGGGCAGGGATGTCAGGCCTTCCGCGGAGGTGCTGACGGCGCTATGCGGGGCGCTGCGCCTCGACGCCGCGGAGAAGCGGCATTTGTTCACGCTTGCCGGCCGCCAGCAGCCCGAGCGGCGGCGTATCGCGGCTGGAAAGGTCGAAGGTCCCCTGCTGCACATGCTGCAAAGCCTTGTCCTGCAGCCCGCCTATGTCGTCGGCCCACGTTGGGACGTGCTGGCCTGGAATGACGGAGCCGTTGCCATTTTCGGCGATTACGGCCAACTCGAGGGCGACGCCCGCAACATCATCCACGGCGTGTTCACCGATCCGCACCGGCGGCATTTGCTGGTCGACTGGGAGCAGCTGGCACGTGCAACCCTTGCCGCGTTTCGTGCCGAGAGCGCGAAATATGTCGGCGATCCGGATTTCGAGCGGCTGATCGCGCTGATGATGCGCTCAAGTCCCGAGTTCCGTGAATGGTGGCCGCAGCGCGATGTGGTGCACCGCCTGTCCGGCATGAAGCATCTGCGCCACCCCACAGCCGGCGCGATGGTGTTCGAGCATATGAGCCTGTCGATCGATGACGGCTCGGACATGAAGCTGATCGTCTACACGCCGCTCGCCGAGCAGAACTCGATCGCCAAGCTGCAGTCCTTGCTGGACGCGCTGCCGGCCGAGCGGCGCAGCGCCTGAGCCGTCGCGGCAGCGATCAGGGCTTTGGCTTCAGCCCTTCAAGGAACAATTGCTCGAGGAACCTCGCAGCGTCCTCGAAGCGGCCGTCGCCGCCGCGGTTCGGCCCGAGCACGGCGCGGACCTGGACGTCGAAATCGGCATAATGCTGCGTCGTCGCCCAGATCGAGAAGATCAGGTGCCAGGGATCGGTCCTGGCAATCTTGCCGGCACGCATCCAGCCCTTGATGACGGCGGCCTTCTCGTCGACCAGTGTCTTCAGCTCGCCGGCCAGCAGCGGCATGATGCGCGGCGCGCCTTGCAGGATCTCGTTGGCGAACAGGCGGCTCTCGCGCGGAAAGTCGCGCGCCATTTCGAGCTTGCGCCTGATGTAGCTCCTGAGTTCGGTCATGGGGTCGCCGATGTCGTCGAGTTCCCTGAGCGGAGCCAGCCAGGTGTCGAGCAAGCGCTGCATCAGCGTCTCGTGAATGTCTTCCTTGCGGCGGAAGTAATAGAGCAGGTTGGGCTTCGACATGCCGGCGGCTTCGGCGATCTGGTCGATGGTCGAACCGCGGAAGCCGTTGGTGGAGAACACTTCGAGTGCTGCCTCCAGGATCAGCTCGCGCTTTTCCTGCTGAATGCGGGTGCGGCGAGGGGCGTCCGTGCCGGTGTTCACCTTTGCGACCCCTTATGTTGGTGGTCATCTGGACCAATTCTCTGGACCAGTTTTTCCCTAGCCTGTGGAACGCACTTCAGGAGCCGCATTTCCGCTAGTAATCCCTTGACCGCCGACAGGGCGGTGCTAACGTTTGTCCAATCGGTCAAAAATTTGCGTAGCATGAAAGCGCGGCAAAGACCAAGCGTTGGACGCACCGAAACAGTTTACAAGGGGAAGTCTTGGTCATGTCCAACCGGCTGAAAGTCACGCCGAACGATCTCAGCGCATTCTGGATGCCGTTCACGGCAAACCGGCAGTTCAAGCAGGCGCCACGCATGTTCGTGTCCGCCAAGGACATGCATTACACGACCAGCGATGGCCGCAAGGTGCTGGACGGCACCGCCGGCCTGTGGTGCGTCAATGCCGGCCATTGCCGGCCGAAGATCACCGAGGCGATCCAGCACCAGGCCGCCGAACTCGACTACGCGCCGGCCTTCCAGATGGGCCATCCGATCGTCTTCGAACTGGCCAACCGCCTGGTCGACCTCGCGCCCAAGGGCATGGACCACGTCTTCTTCACCAATTCCGGTTCGGAATCGGTCGAGACCGCGCTGAAGATGGCGATCGCCTATCACCGCGTGAAGGGCGAGGGCTCGCGTACCCGCCTGATCGGCCGCGAACGCGGCTATCACGGCGTCAATTTCGGCGGCATCTCGGTCGGCGGCATCGTCACCAACCGCAAGATGTTTGGCACGCTGCTCGGCGGCGTCGACCATATGCCGCACACGCATTTGCCGGAGAAGAACGCCTTCTCCAAGGGCGTGCCGGAATATGGCGCGGAGCTCGCCAACGAGCTGGAGCGCATCGTCGCCCTGCATGATGCCTCGACCATCGCCGCCGTCATCGTCGAGCCGGTCGCCGGCTCCACCGGCGTCATCCTGCCGCCCAAGGGCTATCTGCAGAAGCTGCGCGAAATCTGCACCAAGCACGGCATCCTGCTGATTTTCGACGAGGTCATCACCGGTTTCGGCCGTCTCGGCGCGCCATTCGCCGCCGATTATTTCGGCGTCACGCCCGACATCATGACCACCGCCAAGGGCGTCTCCAACGGCGTCATCCCGATGGGCGCGGTGTTCGTGAAGAAGGAAATCCACGACGCCTTCATGACCGGCCCCGAGCACATGATCGAGTTTTTCCACGGCTACACCTATTCGGGCAATCCGATTGCGTGTGCGGCGGCACTCGGCACGCTCGACACCTACAAGGAAGAGGGCCTGCTCACCCGTGGTGAGGAACTGGCGCCCTATTGGGAAGATGCGCTGCACTCGCTGAAGGATGAGCCGCATGTCATCGACATCAGGAACATCGGCCTGATCGGCGCGATCGAGCTGGCGCCGATCGCCGGCAGCCCGACCAAGCGGGCCTTCTCGGCCTTCGTCAAGGCGTTCGAGCGCGGCGCGCTGATCCGCACCACCGGCGACATCATCGCGCTGTCGCCGCCGCTGATTATCACCAAGGGCCAGATCAACGAGTTGATCGACCATGTGCGTGAAGTGCTGAGGTCGATCGATTGACAAACTGGGCGCGGATATCCCTCCCCCTCGAGGGGAGGGTGGCCGCGAAGCGGTCGGGTGGGGTCGGTGCGACCGGGCGCCGACCTGATCTTTTGCCGCGAGGCCGCCCCTGATGCCCCGTACCCGCGTGAGCTTCGAAATGCGCCAGAAGGCGCGTGCGCTTCGAGTTCACGCGACCAAGGGCGAATCCCTGCTGTGGTATGAACTGCGGGACCTGAAATCGATCGGCATAAAGTTTCGCCGTCAGTGCCCAATCGGGCCATATATCGTCGACTTCGCCTGCTTCGGTGTGAAGCTGGTGGTCGAGGTGGATGGCGATCTGCACGAACACGAAAAGGGCAAACGGCACGACGCCGTTCGCGATGCCTATCTGCGTTCGCTCGGGTTCGATATCTTTCGCGTTGACGAGCCCGATGTCATAAACAGCGCGTGGCATGTCGCGCAGGTGGTCAAGGGGAAGGTCGAGCTTAGGTCAGGCGACCCCACCCGACCGCTTCGCGGCCACCCTCCCCTCGAGGGGGAGGGGGACGCCGCGCAATTGGAGAGGTTTTGAATGGCCGCGCCCGGCGAGAATTTGCGAATCAATTCAGACCGTTTGTGGGATTCCATCATGGAGATGGCGAAGATCGGCCCCGGCATTGCCGGCGGCAACAATCGCCAGACCGTGACCGATGAGGATGGCGAGGGCCGGCATCTGTTCAAGCGCTGGTGCGAGGCCGCCGGGCTCGAAATGGGCCTCGACGAGATGGGCACGATGTTTGCTCGCCGCGAAGGCACCGATCCCAGCCTGCCGCCGGTCTATGTCGGCAGCCATCTCGATACGCAGCCGACCGGCGGCAAGTATGACGGCGTGCTCGGCGTTCTCGGCGGGCTGGAAGTCGTGCGTTCGCTCAACGATCTCGGCATCAAGACCAAACATCCGATCGTCGTGACCAACTGGACCAACGAGGAAGGCTCGCGTTTTGCCCCGGCGATGATGGCATCCGGCGTGTTCGCCGGCGTGCTTGAGCAGGCCGATGTCTACGAGCACACCGACAAGCAGGGCAAGAAATTCGGCGAAGAGCTGGAGCGTATCGGCTGGAAGGGCACCGAGAAGGTTGGCGACCGCAAGATCCACGCCTTCTTCGAACTGCATATCGAGCAGGGTCCTATTCTGGAAGATGAAGACATTGACATTGGTGTCGTCACCCACGGCCAGGGCCTGAAATGGCTGCAGGTGACGCTGACCGGCAAGGAAGCGCATACCGGCTCGACGCCGATGCCCAAGCGCCGCAATGCCGGGCTTGGCATGGCCCGCGTCATCGAACTGGTGCACGAGATCGCCATGGACTACCAGCCCGACGCCGTCGGCGCGGTCGGCCACATGGAAGTGTTTCCCAATTCGCGCAACATCATCGCCGGCCGCACCGTCTTCACCATCGACATCCGCTCGCCGGAGAAGGAAGTGCTGGACGCGATGGATGGCCGCATCCGCGAAGGCATCGACACGATCTGCGAGGCGCTCGACATCCAGTACAAGGTCGAACAGGTCGGCGCGTTCGATCCGGTCACCTTCGACGCCGGTTGCGTCAAGGCGATCCGCGATGCTGCCGACCGCCTCGGCTATACGCACCGCAACATCGTCTCGGGTGCGGGCCACGACGCCTGCTGGATCAACCGTGTCGCGCCGACCGCCATGGTGATGTGTCCCTGCGTTGACGGGTTGTCACACAACGAGGCTGAAGAGATCTCCAAGGAATGGGCTTCGGCGGGTGCCGATGTGTTGTTCCATGCGGTGGTGGAGACGGCTGTCATCGTGGAGTGAGCTTAGAGATTTACCTTCCAAACGCCGCTCGTAAAGAAGCGCGAAGAGAACAAAGGGAACAAGAAAATGACCAAAGTCATCAAGAACGGCACCGTCGTCACCGCCGACCGCAGCTGGAAAGCCGACGTGCTGTTCAGCCACGGCAAGATCGTCGCCATCGGTTCGGATCTGCATGGCGACCATGAGTACGACGCCACCGGCTGCTATGTCATGCCCGGCGGTATCGATCCGCATACCCATCTCGAAATGCCGTTCATGGGCACCTATTCGGCAGACGACTTCGAATCCGGCACGCGTGCCGCCCTTGCCGGCGGCACGACGATGGTGGTCGATTTCTGCCTGCCGGCTCCGCAGCAGTCGCTGCTAGAGGCCCTGCAGATGTGGGACAACAAGACGTCGAAAGCTGCCTGCGACTATTCCTTCCACATGGCGATCACCTGGTGGGGAAAGCAGGTGTTCGACGAGATGGCCACTGTCGTCGACAAGGGCATCACCTCGTTCAAGCACTTCATGGCCTACAAGGGCGCGCTGATGGTCGATGACGACGAGATGTACGCGTCGTTCCAACGCTGCGCCGATCTTGGCGCGCTGCCTTTGGTGCATGCCGAGAACGGCGACGTGGTTGCAGCACTCTCGCAGAAGCTGCTCGCCGCCGGCAACAACGGCCCCGAGGGCCACGCCTATTCGCGTCCCCCTGAAGTGGAAGGCGAGGCGACGAACCGTGCCATCATGATCGCCGACATGGCCGGTGTGCCGCTCTACGTCGTGCATGTCTCCTGCGAGCAGGCGCACGAGGCCATCCGCCGAGCACGGCAGAAGGGCATGCGCGTGTTCGGCGAGCCGTTGGTCCAGCATTTGACGCTCGATGAAAGCGAATATTTCAACAAGGACTGGGATCATGCGGCGCGCCGCGTGATGAGCCCACCCTTCCGCAATAAATTGCATCAGGATTCGCTGTGGGCCGGCCTGCAGGCAGGATCGCTGCAAGTGGTGGCGACCGACCATTGCGCCTTCACCACCAAGCAGAAGCGCAACGGCGTCGGCGACTTCACCAAGATCCCCAACGGCACCGGCGGTCTGGAAGACCGGTTGCCGGTTCTGTGGACCACGGGCGTCAACACCGGCCGGCTGACGATGAACGAGTTCGTCGCTGTGACCTCGACCAACATCGCCAAGATCCTCAACATGTACCCGAAGAAGGGCGCCATCGTCGAAGGCGCCGACGCCGACATCGTCGTATGGGATCCGAAGCGCAAGAAAACCATCACCTCGAAGAAGCAGCAGTCGGTCATCGACTACAATGTCTTCGAAGGCTTCGAAGTGACCGGCCTGCCGCGCTTTGTGTTTTCGCGCGGCGAACTGTCGATCGAGGAAGCCGAGGTGAAGGCCAAGCCCGGCCATGGCCAATTCGTCGGCCGCGAGCCGAACGCGGCGGTCAACCGGGCGCTGTCGACGTGGAAAGACATCACCGCGCCGCGCAAGGTGGAACGGTCAGGCATTCCGGCGACCGGGGTCTGAGCTTGGCGCGTTTGGCCGCGCTCATCTCGTTGGTCCTGGCTACTGTTGCCGGTGGTCCGGCAAGTGCGGCCGGGGTGCTGGCCGGTTCCTGGGGCAATGATGTCGGCTGTGCCGGCGTCAAGGCCGGGTATCAGGACAGCGATGCCTATATCCTGCTGACCGCGGAAGGCATCGAGACCTATGGCAGCGGTTGCCGCTTCGAGCAGCAGTTGACCTCAGTGCCGGGTACGCAATCTCTGCGTTCGACCTGTTCCGCCGAGGGCGAGGCGGGGACGACGATCGAAACAATTCTGGTCACCAACAAGGGTGCGGATGGCTTCTTCGTGACCATTCCCGGCCTTGAGGAACTGGGGCCGCTGCAATCATGTTCTTAACGTTGGGCAATGGGGGAATGAGCATGCGTGGTTTTAGTCTGTCTGTTGCGATGGTTGTCGTCTTGGCTGCTGGCCAGGCTTTCGCGGCAGGCATCGATCTGTCGAAACCCTATGGCGACAAATATGGCTGCATCAACCGCAACGGCCAGGAAGTCGCCGCCGATCAGATGCTGCTTTTGACCGACAAGGAATTGATCACCGCCGCCAGCGCCTGCACGTTCACGAAGACGCAAGCGCAGGCTGACGGATCGCTGGTGGCGACAGCAACATGTGAGGCGGAAGGCGAAGAGGGACAGGCGCCGACCAAGTTCACCATCAAGCACAGCGCCAAAAATGCCAAGAAGCTGACGATCACCGACGAAGATGGCAACGTCATGGGAGAAGTTGCGCGGTGCAAATGACGGCGATCCCGTCAGCGTCAGGCGACCAGCGCATCCAGTTCCGGCAGCAGGACGACGCTTTCCTGTTCGTTGGGGTCGGTGCGGGCAATGACGGCCGAGGACGGGGCGTTGCTCAGATTGGCCGGCAGATGCGGAACGCCGGCCGGAATGTAGAAGAGGTCGCCGGCCTTGACGACGATGTGGTGCTCGAGCCGGTCGCCATACCAGGTATGGACCTCGCCGGAGAGCACGTAGATCGCCGTTTCGTGGTTCTCATGCAGATGCGCCTTGGCGCGGGCGCCGGGCGGCATGGTCAGCACATGCATGCAGATGCCGGAAGAGCCGACCGACTCGGTGGCGATGCCGGCGAAATAGGTCAAACCCTGCTTGCCTTCATAAGTGCTTTCAGGGCGGATAAGATGACAAGTGGGCGACATCGGGGAAACTCCGGGCGTCGATTGAGTGGGACAAAGACCAATGGGACTGGGCGAGTGGAAAACAACATCGCGATAAAAGCAATCGGAATCCGGCCGGCGCAGGGGCGGGACCAGGCAGGCTGTAGCCGATGACCGGGACTTCGCCAGCCGTCGTCGCGGCAAGCAAACTGGGCCTCACCTTCCAGACCAATGACGGGCCGGTGCAGGCGCTGTCCAATGTCGACCTGACGATCGGCAAGGGGGAGTTCGTCTCCTTCATCGGGCCGTCTGGCTGCGGCAAGACCACGCTGCTGCGCGTCATCGCCGACCTGGAGAAGCCGACCTCGGGCACGATCTCGGTCAACGGCATGACGCCCGAACAGGCGCGCGAGAAACGCGCCTATGGCTACGTCTTCCAGGCGGCCGCCCTGTTTCCCTGGCGCACGATCGAGCGCAATGTCGGGCTGCCGCTGGAGATCATGGGTCTGTCCGGGGCGGAGCAGGCGGAGCGCATCAAGCGCACGCTCGACCTCGTCAACCTCTTGGGCTTCGAGAAGAAATATCCCTGGCAGCTGTCGGGCGGTATGCAGCAGCGCGCCTCGATCGCCCGCGCTCTGGCCTTCGACGCTGACCTGCTTTTGATGGACGAGCCGTTCGGCGCGCTGGACGAGATCGTGCGCGACCACCTCAACGAGCAATTGCTGGAATTGTGGGGGCGGACGAACAAGACGATATGCTTCGTCACCCACTCCATTCCGGAAGCCGTGTATCTGTCGACGCGCATCGTCGTCATGTCGCCGCGTCCGGGCCGGGTCAGCGACATCATCGAATCGACGCTGCCGAAGGAAAGGCCACTCGACATCCGCGAGACGCCGGAGTTTTTGGCGATCGCGGCCAGGGTACGTGATGGCTTGAGGGCAGGGCACAGCTATGATGATTGAGGCGGCCTGCTGATGGACACCTTCCGCGACAAGCTCGTCCCGGTGACATCGATCCTGTTGGGCGTCGTTATCCTTTGGTACGTCTTCGCCGTCATCCTCAACACGCCGTTCCAGCGCGACCTCGACCGCCGCGCCAACGAGACCTCCACGTTCAGCGAGCTCATCGGCAAGACGCTGTCGCAGCCCAAGCCGACGCTGCCGGCGCCGCACCAGGTGGCGGTGAACTTCTTCGAGAACACATTCCTGCGGCCCATCAATTCGAACCGCAGCCTCGTCTACAACGCCTGGGTGACACTGTCGTCGACGCTGCTCGGCTTCGCCTTCGGCACCGCGCTCGGCATCATCATCGCGGTGGGGATCGTGCATGTGGCGACGCTCGACCGCAGCCTGATGCCGTGGATCATCGCCTCGCAGACCATCCCCATTTTGGCGGTGGCGCCGATGATCATTGTGGTTTTGGCGGCGGTCGGCATCACCGGGCTGATCCCGAAGGCGATGATCTCGACCTATCTGTCGTTCTTCCCGGTGACGGTCGGCATGGTGAAGGGGCTGCGCTCGCCCGAGATCATGCATCTCGACCTGATGCACACCTACAATGCCAGTGCCTCGCAGACCTTCTGGAAGCTGCGCGTGCCGGCCTCGGTGCCGTTCCTGTTCACCTCGATGAAGGTAGCGGTGGCGGCAAGCCTGGTCGGCGCCATTGTCGGCGAACTGCCGACCGGTGCGGTCGCGGGCATCGGTGCCAAGCTGCTCGCCGGCGCCTATTATAGCCAGTCGATCGACATCTGGTCGGCGCTGGTCGCCGGTTCGATCGTGGCCGCACTTCTGGTCATGGTGGTCGGCATTGCCGGTCGCCTCGTCGACCGCGCCATGGGCGGGAGACCGGCATGAACTGGCTGAAACCTTCCTGGCAAGCGGCGCTGGCCATCGTGCTGTGCCTGGCCGGACTTGCGCTTGGCGCGATCGCCGCGCCAAAGGTGGATCCGCTGGCGCAGCCTGCCGGGACGTTGATCTATCCCTATGCCGCTACAAGCTGGCTGATCTTCGCCGTGCTGCTTCTCGCTGCTTTGATCTCCATGGCCAGAATGCCGTCCATCGTCGAAGCCGTCGTGCTTTTCATCGGCGCGCATCTGGTGGCCTGGCTCTTGATTGGTGGCATCGCTGGCTTCGAAGGTCAGGCACGGGCGCCGTATTTCCTGCTGCTCGCGGCGGCATGGTTGCTCGGTTGGCGCTGCGTTGCGGTGCTGTCGGGACTTCGGCCGATGGCGAACTGGGAACGGACCGCCCTTCGGCTCATCATCCCGGCCATCTTCGGCGCCTGGATCCTGATCATCTGGGAAGCGGTGACGCGGGGCGCCGGCATTCCCTTCATCCTGTTGCCGCCGCCCAGCGCCATCGGCGCGCGCATCGCCGGTTCGCTGCCGGTGCTTGGCGCCGATGTGCGGCAGACCATCTTCAAGGCGGTGATCTTCGGTTATGTCGTCGGCAGCGGTGCCGGCTTCATCACCGCGGTGCTTGCCGATCGCGTGCCGTTCCTGCGGCGCGGGCTCTTGCCAATCGGCAACATGGTCTCGGCGCTGCCGATCATCGGCGTGGCGCCGATCATGGTGATGTGGTTCGGTTTCGACTGGCAGTCCAAGGCGGCTGTCGTCATCATCATGACCTTCTTCCCGATGCTGGTGAATACGGTGGCCGGGCTGTCCGCCTCAGGCCATATGGAGCGCGACCTGATGCGCACCTATGCGTCGGGCTATTGGCAGACGCTGCTGAAGCTCAGGCTACCGGCCGCGGCGCCTTTCATCTTCAACGCGCTGAAGATCAACTCGACGCTAGCGCTGATCGGCGCCATCGTCGCCGAGTTCTTCGGCACGCCCGTCGTCGGCATGGGCTTCCGCATCTCGACCGAGGTCGGGCGGATGAACATCGACATGGTCTGGGCCGAAATCGCAGTTGCAGCACTTGCGGGTTCGGTCTTTTATGGCGTGGTCGCTCTTGTCGAAAGAGCCGTCACGTTTTGGCATCCCTCTGTCCGTGGTGGATAGGGCGGTGGGTTTAGGGCACTAACTTCAGAGGGTAGAAAAATGAAAAGACTTGTTATTCCCGTTCTGGCCGGCGCGATGTCGCTGGCCGCCTTCCAGGCAATGGCCGCCGACAAGGTGACGTTGCAGTTGAAATGGGTCACGCAGGCCCAGTTTGCCGGCTACTATGTTGCCAAGGCCAAGGGTTTCTATGAGGCCGAAGGCCTCGACGTCGACATCAAGCCGGGCGGCCCGGACATTGCGCCCGAGCAGGTGATCGCCGGTGGCGGCGCCGATGTCATCGTCGACTGGATGGGCGGTGCGCTGGCCGCGCGCGAAAAGGGCGTGCCACTGGTCAACATCGCCCAGCCGTTCAAGAAGGCCGGCATGGAACTGGTCTGCCCGAAGGATGGCCCGATCAAGACCGAAGCCGATTTCAAGGGCCATACGCTCGGCGTCTGGTTCTTCGGCAACGAATATCCGTTCTACGCCTGGATGAACAAGCTTGGCCTCAAGACCGACGGCGGCCCGGACGGCGTCACCGTCCTCAAGCAGAGCTTCGACGTGCAGCCGCTGATCCAGAAGCAGGCCGATTGCATCTCGGTCATGACCTACAACGAGTACTGGCAGTTGATCGACGCCGGCTACAAGCCGGAACAGCTGACCGTGTTCAATTACTCGGCGATGGGCAACGACCTGCTCGAGGACGGGCTCTACGCGTCCGAAGACAAGCTCAAGGACCCGGCCTTCGCCGACAAGATGGTGCGTTTCGTGCGCGCTTCGATGAAGGGCTGGAAATACGCCATCGACAACAATGACGAAGCCGCTGGCATCGTCATGGATGGCGGTGGCCAGGACGAGAACCACCAGAAGCGGATGATGAGCGAAGTCGCCAAGCTGGTCGACAATGCCGACGGCAAGCTCGACCCGGCGACCTACGAGCGCACCGCCAAGGCGCTGCTCGACCAGAAGATCATCACCAAGGAGCCGAAAGGCGCCTACACCACCGCGATCACCGACAAGGCGGTCAAGTAAGTCTGACCGGCAAATATCCTGACTTCGGGAACGGCGCCTTTAGAGGCGCCGTTCCTTTATGGTGTTCATGACGAAGCTGGTTTCGATCGAGGCGACGCATTTCAGCCGCGCGATCTTCTCCTTGATGAAGCGCTCGTATTGTTCGAGGCTGCCTGTCACCACCTTCAGCACATAGTCGCGCGAACCGGTGACGAGGTGGCACTCCAGCACCTCTTCCCAGCCGCGGATCGCGTCCTCGAACATGACGATCTCGTCCTCGTTCTGCCGGCTGAGCCGGATGGTGGCGATGGCGACCATGCTCCAGCCGAAGGCGGCGGGATCGACCAGCGTTGTGTAGCCCCTGATGACGCCGGTCTCCTCCAGCCGCCGCACGCGTCGGAGGCACGGCGACGGCGACAGGCCAATGCGCTCGGCGAGCTCGTTGTTGGTGATGCGGGCGTCCGCACGCAATTCGCGCAATATCTTGAGGTCAAAATCGTCGGCTATCTTCTGCTGCACTTTCGCTCTCTCTCGGCAATTTGTTGCTCGCATGCAGCCATGCGAGCCCAAGAATAGCAAGGACTGGCTGATCAGGATCGCATAAATTGCGGCGCGATATCCCTCGAACGCAGGAAAAGCCATGACCGCGCCACGTCCGTCGAAAACCCATATCGGCAACCACAAGCTCCATCCGGAGACGCTGATGCTGAGCTATGGCTTCGATCCGCAGCTTTCCGAGGGTGCCGTCAAGCCGCCAGTGTTCCTGACCTCGACTTTCGTGTTCAAATCGGCGGAAGAGGGGCGCGACTTCTTCGATTACACGTCCGGCCGCAAGGAGCCGCCGAGCGGCACGGCGTCAGGGCTGGTCTATTCGCGCTTCAACCATCCCAACAGCGAGATCGTCGAGGACCGGCTGGCGATCTATGAGGGGACGGATGCCTGCATCCTGTTTTCATCGGGCATGTCGGCGATCGCCACGACACTGCTCGCCTATGCCCGCCCGGGCGACGTCATCCTGCACTCGCAGCCGCTTTACGGCGGCACCGAGACGCTGTTGACGCGCACGCTGTCCGGCTTCGGTATTGGTGCTGTCGGCTTCGCCGATGGTGTCGACGAGAAGGCGGTACGGACGGCGGCCGATGCCGCGGTTGCCAAAGGGCGCGTTTCGGTCATCCTGATCGAGACGCCGTCAAACCCGACCAACAGCCTGGTCGACATCGCGCTGATGCGGACGATCGCCGATGAGATCGGCGCGAGCCAAGGTTCGACACCGATCATCGTCTGCGACAACACGCTGCTCGGCCCGGTTTTCCAGCGGCCGATCGAGCATGGCGCCGATGTCTCCGTCTATTCGCTGACCAAATATGTCGGCGGCCACTCCGACCTGATCGCCGGTGCCGCCATGGGCAGCAAGGCGGTCACCAAGCCGATCAAGGCGTTGCGCGGCGCCATCGGCACGCAGCTCGATCCGCATTCCTGCTGGATGCTCGGCCGCTCGCTGGAGACGCTGTCGATCCGCATGGAGCGGGCCAACGACAATGCACGCCTGGTCGCCGAATTCCTGCGCGATCATGCCAAGGTCGGGAAGGTGCATTATCTGCCGTTCCTGGGCGAGGAGACGCCGGCGGGGCGCGCCTATATCAGGCAATGCAGCGGTGCCGGTTCGACCTTCTCGTTCGACATCAGAGGCGGAGAGAAGGCGGCTTTCGCCTTCCTCAACGCCCTGCAGATCTTCAAGCTTGCGGTGAGCCTCGGCGGCACGGAGTCGCTCGCCAGCCATCCGGCGGCGATGACCCACTCCGGCATTCCCTTCGACGTGCGACAGCGCATCGGCGTGCTGGAGACCACGGTCAGGCTGTCGATCGGTGTCGAGCATCCGGACGACCTGATCGCTGACCTGACGCAGGCACTGGCGGCGGTCTGACGGCTCCCTCTGGAAGAGGGAAAGGGCGGTCGATCGCCCTTTTCAATGTTTTCCCAGTCACAAAAACGTGTGCAGGGAAACATTGCGCCGCCCAGCCGTTGCGTTGGAGCATGCGCGCGTCGGGGGACCGTGACCCATGCGACAGCCAATCGGAGGTTCTTTATGCGCACACATTCTTTCCTGCCGGTATTTTCGGCGCTGGCCATTTCGACCGCTTTCCTGCTCGCATCCCCGGCCATGGCCGAAGTGGTGAAGTACAAGGCAACGCTCGATGGCGCCCAGCAGAACCCGCCCGTCACCACCAAGGGCAAAGGCACCGCCACGTTCACCTTCGACACCACCAGGAAGAAGCTCAGCTGGAACGTCAAATATTCCGGCCTGAGCGGACCGGCAACGGCAGCGCACATTCATGGCCCGGCGGCGATGGGTGCGAACGCCGGCCCCGTCATTCCGTTCAAGGGCAAGCTGAAGAGCCCGATCAAGGGTTCGGCCGAGCTGACGGACGCGCAAGCCGCTGACCTGGCGGCCGGCAACTATTATGTCAACGTCCACACCGCCGCCAACAAGGACGGCGAGATTCGCGGCCAGATCGAGGCGGTGAAATAGCCCAAAACGCGTTGAGAAAAAGGGGCGGGAGACCGCCCCTTTTTTGGATCACGCCTTGTCGCGGATCTGCGTCATCGTCCGTGTCGGCGTGATCGCCTCCGGGTCGAGCCTGATCTCGACGATGGCCGGCTTGCCGCTGGCGCGGGCTCGCTCGAAGGCCGGCGCGAAATCGGCTGTCTTTTCGACCGTTTCGCCATGGCCGCCATAGGCGCGGGCCAGCGATGCGAAGTCGGGGTTTTTGAGATCCGTAGCGACGACGCGGCCGGGATATTCGCGCTCCTGGTGCATGCGGATGGTGCCGTAGATGCCGTTGTTGACGACGATGACGATGATCGGCAGGTCATATTGCACGGCGGTGGCGAACTCCTGACCGTTCATCAGGAAGCAGCCATCGCCGGCAAAGGCAACCACGGTGCGATCC
Organism: Mesorhizobium sp. P2_E9; assembly: GCF_056403815.1. NCBI lineage: Bacteria > Pseudomonadati > Pseudomonadota > Alphaproteobacteria > Hyphomicrobiales > Phyllobacteriaceae > Mesorhizobium > Mesorhizobium sp. P2_E9. The sequence goes on along the minus strand of NZ_JBFUET010000003.1, from coordinate 412,309 downwards.
GGATAAAGCGCCTTGGCGGCGACCGCCGCCGGCGTGCCATAGCCCATCGAGCCGGAGGTCGGCGCTGCTTGCGTGGCAAAGCGGCGGGAGCGGTGGAAGCGATGCACCCAGGTGGCGTAGTTGCCGGCGCCATTGGTGAGGATGGCGTCGTCGGGCAGCACCTTTTCCAGATAGTTCATGATCGGTCCCATATGGACCGGGCCGGGGCCGCTTTCCGGCGGTGTCGACCAGTCGAGATAGGCGGCGTGCAGTTTGGCTGTTTCGTCCGCCCAACTCGGCGCCGAGGCCGGCTTGCGCTTGGCAAAGGCTTCGACAAAGGCGGAAGGTGAGGCGTTGATCGCCAGCGCCGGCCGGTAGACGCGGCCGAGTTCGCCGGCGTCGGCATGGACATGCACCAGCGTCTGGTCGGGATAGGGGCTTTTCAGCAGCGTGTAGTCCGAGGAAGGCATCTCGCCCATGCGGCCACCGATCAACAAAACGAGGTCGGCCTGCTTGATGGCGGTGGCCAGCTTCGGGTTGATGCCGATGCCGACATCGCCGGCATAGTTGGGATGCAAATGATCAAACAGCATCTGGCGACGGAAAGAACAGCCAACCGGCAGCGACCACGCCTCCGCGATCGCGCGCATCCGTGCCACGGCATCGGCATCCCAGCGCGTGCCGCCGAGGATGACAAAGGGGCGTTTCGCACCGGCCAGCAGTTTCTCCAGCGCATCGAGTTCGGCTTCGCCCGGCCGGGTTTCGACCGGGGTGTGCGGCAAGGCAGCCGGTGCTTCGACCACGCTGGTCAGCATGTCCTCGGGCAGTGAAATGACCACCGGGCCGGGGCGGCCCGATGTCGCCACCGCGAAGGCGCGGGTGACGAGTTCCGGGATGCGCGCGGCGTCGTCGATCTCGACCACCCATTTGGCGATGTCGCCAAAGAACCTCTTGTAGTCCACTTCCTGGAAGGCCTCGCGCTCCTTGGCGTGGCTGGCGACCTGGCCGATGAACAGGATGACGGGTATCGAGTCCTGCATAGCGATGTGGATGCCCGCTGACGCGTTGGTGGCGCCGGGGCCGCGGGTGACGAAGCAGATGCCGGGCTTGCCGGTCAGCCGGCCCTGGCAGTCCGCCATCATCGCCGCACCGCCTTCCTGGCGGCAGACGATGGTGCGGATTTTGGAATCGTGCAGCGCATCGAGCACCGCGAGGTAGGATTCGCCGGGCACGCAAAAGATGCGGTCGGTGCCGTTCGCTTCCAGCGCGTCGACGATCAGTTGTCCACCGGTCTTCATTTCGCTGATCTCTCCAATTCGGCAAGGATTTCGTCAGTGTGCTCGCCCAGGCGCGGCGAGGGGCGCTCATAGACGAGCGGTGTTTCAGACATCACCATCGGCGCGCGCACCGACGGCAGAAGATTGCCGTGGCCGTCGTCGAGGTCGAGCCGCATGCCGCGCGCGATCGTCTGCGGGTCGGCGAACATCTGGCCGATCGTGTTGATCGGGCTCGCCGGCACGCTTGCCGCTTCGAGCTTTGCCAGCAGCGGGTCACGATCAAAGGTTTTCAGCGCCTCGATCATATGCTCGCGCAGCTTGACCCGGTTGGCGACCCGGGCCGGATTGGTGGCAAAGTCGGGATTTACAGACAGTTCATCCAGCCCGACGGCAGCGCAGAATTTGGCGAACTGGCCGTCATTGCCGACCGCCAGGATGATGTGTCCGTCCCTGACCGATACCACCTCGTAAGGGGCGATGTTCATGTGCGCATTGCCCATCTGCACCGGCGACTTGCCGGAGACGAGATAGTTGAGGTTCTGGTTGCCGAGCGCCGAGATCTGCGTGTCGAACAGCGCCATGTCGATATGCTGGCCTTCGCCGGTCTGGTCGGCATGGCGCAACGCGGCCTGGATGGCGATGACGGAATAGAGGCCGGTGAAGATGTCCGAGATGGCGACGCCGGCCTTTTGCGGTTCGCGCCCGACCTCACCGGTGATCGACATCATGCCGGCCATGGCCTGGATGATGAAGTCGTAACCGGCGCGTGGTGCGTAGGGGCCATCCTGGCCGAAACCGGTGATCGAGCAGTAGACAAGACGCGGGTTGATCTTGCGCAGGCTGTCATAGTCGAGCCCGTATTTCTTCAAGCCACCGAGCTTGAAGTTCTCGATCAGCACATCCGCCGTCGCGACCAGCCGGCGGATGGTTTCCGCACCCTCTGGTGTCGAGAAATCGATGGCGATGGAGCGCTTGCCGCGATTGCAGGAATGGTAGTAGGCGGCCGACAGGTTCTCGCCGTCATGGCTCATGACGAACGGCGGTCCCCATTTGCGGGTGTCGTCGCCGCCATCGGGGCTTTCGACCTTGATGACATCGGCGCCGAGATCGGCAAGCAATTGCCCGGCCCAGGGCCCGGCCAGGATGCGGGCGAGTTCGACGACGCGGACGCCTGTCAGGGGAGGTTCGGCCATAAATCACCAGAATTGGTCGGAACCGCAGCCTCTATCAACACCTTGTGCTGCTGTCACGGCCCTTGCGATGGGCCAAAGGGCCGGTTTGCGATGGATAGGGGGCGTTATTTCAGAATGCCGTCGGCCCAGGCGGCGAAATCGCCCATGATGATGTCGCGGTTCACTTCGTTCAGGCTTTCGTGGCGGGTGTCGGCGTAAACCTTTGAAACCAGATTCGAAAAGCCCATCTTGCGCATGCGATTGGCGAGATGGGTGATGCCCTTGCCATAGTCCGAGGCGGGGTCTTTCTCGCCGCCAATAATGGCGACCGGAATGTCGCGACGGACGCCGGCAAAACCAGCATCCTTGCCGCCGTTCAGCGCCATCGAGACCACGTCGCGCCACATCGAGATAGAAGCATCCCAGCCGCACAGCGGATCGGCGATGTATTTCGCCACCTCGGCCTCGTCGCGCGACAGCCAGTCGAACAGCGTGCGGTGGTTGGGCACCGCCTTGCCCCAGGCCTGGAAGGTGAGTTTCGGCAGCAGGCGCGACGGCACATCCGAGCCCAGCCGCATGCGTTCCCAGGCGAGGACGCCGAGCGCCACCTGCCCAAGCAGGCCTTGCGAAAAATTGCCGTTCCAGATCGCGGCGGCATGGACGCGTGGCGAATGGCTCAAAAGGTAGTTCAGCGCCACCGACGCGCCCATCGAGTGACCGAAGAGGATGACCGGGAGGTCCGGGCACTCGCGGGCGATGAGATCGTGGATGGCATCGACATCGGCGATCACCTTGGCCGGACCATCCTTGTCGGCGAATCTGCCGAGCGGTGCGTCAGAGGCCTTGGTCGCGCCATGACCGCGATGGTCGTGGACATAGGTGTGGAAGCCGCGCGCCGAGAGAAAATCGGCAAAGCGGGCATAGCGCGCGGCGTGTTCGGCCAGGCCGTGATTGATCTGGACGACGGCGCGTGGCTTGCCCACCGCCTGTTTCACATAGAGGTTGAGGTCGGCACCGGTCGGTGAGCGGACCATGCGTTGTTGATTAAAGGGCATGGCCGCCTGGTCTCTCCCTCATTTTATCGTTGTTGGCTTTGTTTGCGCCGACCCCGGTTTGGCGTCAATCCACAGCAACTGCTTTTGCGCGACGATGTTTCTTGCGTTTGACCCGCAAAATATCGCAATTCTGACATGGAGACAGAGACAGTCTGTCGCCCACTTTGTTCAGCCGGGGATTTCTCATGCGCATTGGTGTCGTTTTCGGATTGGCCATGCTGGCGATGTCGCTGGCCAATGCTGCGCATGCCGAGGTCAAAATGAGCGGCACCTTCGTTGCCGACGCGGCCTGCCCGGCAACGCAGGCCATCAAGAACGGCAAGAACCCCGGCAATGTCTCGACCGATGCCGGACAGAGCTACCAGCTGCTTGCCGGCAACAAGGATGCGCCGACGCATTATCTGATCCTGGTGCCGGGCGCCGATCCGGAGCGGCGCTGGGTGAAGGTCACCTGCGGTCATCTGTCGGGCAGCGGTGCCGCGACGGTGCCGGCGGCACCTGGCGGACAAGGCAAGCCCGCCGCCTCGGGAAAACCCGAATATGTCTTCGCGCTGAGCTGGCAGCCGGCCTTCTGCGAGACCAAGTCGAACAAGACCGAATGCAAGGCGCAGAGCCCGAGCGAGTTCGACGCCACCAATTTCACCTTGCACGGCCTGTGGCCGCAGCCGAACGGCAATTTCTATTGCCAGGTGGCGGCAAGCGACAAGACCAACGACAATCCGGCCCACTGGAAGGACCTGCCACCGGTCAATCTGGACGCCGGCACCCGCAAGGAACTCGATCAGGTGATGCCAGGCACAGCCTCCCAGCTGGAACGGCATGAATGGATCAAGCATGGCACCTGCTACGGCAAGAGCCAGCAGGAGTATTTTTCCGACGCGCTCGGCCTAATGCGACAGGTCAACGCCTCGCCGGTGCGCGATCTCTTCGCCAAGACCATTGGCGGCAAGCTGACGGCGGACCAGATCCGTGGCGCCTTCGACCAGGCTTTCGGCGCTGGGGCAGGGGACCGCGTGCGGGTGTCCTGCGTCATCGATCCTTCGAGCGGCCGGCGGCTGATCGGCGAACTGACGCTCGGCCTTGCCGGTCCGATCGGCCCGAACTCTTCGCTCAAGGACCTGCTGCTCGCCTCGGTGCCGACCAACAAGGCCGGCTGCCCGACAGGCACCGTTGACGCGATCGGGTTCCAGTAAGTGTAGCGGGTCCGGTAACGGGCTGTCGTTGCGCCATGGCGCGGTGTTAGGGTGGGGCGACATCATTCGACGGGGATGGCGATGGGGGATGTGACAGGCAGTGCGCTGGCACGGCTGGCTTTCTGGGCCAAGGGCATGGTTTCGATCAACAATGCCCGGATGGAATGGCCGGGCTTTTCCTACAGCGATGCCGAGTGGGCGCGTATGCGCACGCTGTCCGAGCCGATCGGCGCCGGCACTTATCAGCTGTTCACGATGGTCAACGCGGCCATCTTCATCACCATCGCCGCGCTCGGCATTTTCGGCGTCTTCCTGCCGCTGGCGACATTGCTGTTTCCGATACCGGCCGAAACCAGCGCGCTGAAGTTCTCGATGCTGCTCGCTGCCTGCGCGTTCCTCATCATCGGGTTCGGCCTGCCGATCTCGATGCGCATCTCGGCCATGCTGGTGGGCGGCAAGACTTTGCGCGCGGCGCTGGTGCCCGATGCCGGCGATGAGGCGCTGGCGTCAAAAGTGTCCTGGCAGATCAACCGCATCATGCTGATCATGTGCGGCCTGCTGGTGCCGGGCATTCTTTTGTTCATCGCCTATGACATCCAGGCTGGGCCGATCATCACGGCGCTGAAATGGCTGGCGATCGTGCTGATGGCGGTCTCGACGTTTACAGGCATTGCGCGACAGAGAAAGTCGTAGCCAAACGAACTAGATCTGCGCCGACTTGGTCCAGGCGATGGCGGCGTCGGGCTCGTAGCCGCCTGGTTCGCCGACGACGCGATCACGCCCGGTCGACTTCGCCTTGTAGAGGCGCTGGTCGGCGAGCGCGAACAGGTCGGCAAGGCAGCGCGTCGTTTCGCCGACGGTTGAAACACCGGCGCTGACGGTCAGTTCGAAGCGGCTGGTCACGGTCGATGCCTTGACCGCGTAGCGGATGCTTTCGCCAAACAACCTGGCGACCGGATGCGGACGCGAACTCAGGACGGCGAATTCCTCGCCGCCGATCCGGAACACCTGGTCCTCGGCGCTCGCCACTTCGCGAAGCAGGCTTGCGACCGCTTTCAGCACCTTATCGCCCTCGGCATGGCCGAAACGGTCGTTGATCGACTTGAAATGATCGACATCGATGATCAGCAGGCTGAGGGGCCTCGCCGTGCGCAGGCTGACCTCGACGGCAGCCTCACCGTCGGCGTCGAAGCGCCCGCGATGCAGCAGGCCGGTCAGGCCGTCGCGGCCGACATGTTCGACCAGCGCTTCATAGCGCTCGCGATAGGTCAGGGTTTCGAAGATGTCGGTCAGCCCACGCGGCAGCGGAATGTCGCGGGCCTCGAACCATTTGAGGTAGGCGACAAGCATTGCGCTGAAGGTCAGCGCCGCCGCCATCTTGGCGAACCAGCCGCCGAAGAAGACGGCGATCGGCGCGCCGGCGACGAAATGCAGCGCGGTGAAGAAGCCCACCTGGTCGAAGGTCAGCACGCAGGCGACGCAAATCAGGATGCGCGCGAACTGCGCCTGGCGCAAATACCGCCCAAGCTTTTCATAGAGCAGGATGATCAGGATGGCGTCGATGAAGAGCAGTGTCGTGCCCCACACCATCAGCCAGCCCATCTCGTCGATGAAGCCGATGTCGGGGAGCTTGCCGTCGGGGAGCGGCGCGATCGCGTGCAGGCGCAACAGCAGCACCAGTCCGATCATCAGCGCATTGCCTAGCAGCAGGCCGTAGATCGGCTGGCGCACGGTGGCGGCGTCCTCCTTGATGTAGAGCAGGAGCAGCATCACCAGCTTGCCTGAAAACAGCACCGCCGAGCCCGGCGAGACCAAGCCGAACGGCAGCGCGACGTAAAAAACGCTGGCGAGATAGGTTTCCAGGAAATGCATGACGCCGAGCGCGCAGACGAAGACGCCGAGGCCAATGCGCTTGCGGAACCGGAAAAGCGTCACCATGACGCTGAAGTAGACGACCGCTTCGGCAAGGAGCAGGAAACTGTTCAGCACTGCCGTCGATCCGATCTCTCGCTCGAAATCGCGATAATCCAGCGATTCCACCCCGATCCTGTTTTGACGCGGAAGGGTTAACCGGAGATTTCAGCGGCCCCTTGACCGGTGGAAAAACGTCGTCGTTCGGCGAACACTTCCCCGTGTGCCCGAACTGAAGCGGCAAAAGCGATTGCCGTTCGCCGCCGCATCGCCTACATAGCGGCCAACCTCCATTCAATTCGACAAATCCAGTCATTTTTCAGGGAAAAGCGCGCGTGGCACGCCAGTTCATCTATCACATGGCCGGCCTCAACAAGGCCTATGGCACCAAGAAGGTGCTCGAGAACGTTCATCTGTCCTTCTATCCCGATGCCAAGATCGGCATTCTCGGCCCCAACGGCGCCGGCAAGTCGACGATCCTCAAGATCATGGCCGGGCTCGACAAGGAGTGGAGCGGCGAGGCGTGGCTCGCCGAAGGCGCCACCGTCGGCTACCTGGCGCAGGAGCCGGCGCTCGACGCGAACAAGACGGTGTTCGAGAACATCATGGAAGGCGTCGCCGCCAAGACCGCCATCATCGAGCGCTACAACGAATTGATGATGAACTACTCCGACGAGACGGCCGACGAGTCGGCCAAGCTCCAGGATGAGATGGACCGGCTGAACCTGTGGGATCTCGAACAGCAGGTCGAGATGGCGATGGAAGCGCTGGGCTGCCCGCCCAAGGATTCGGAAGTCACCAAGCTTTCAGGCGGCGAGCGCCGCCGCGTCGCGCTTTGCCAGCTTCTGCTGCGCCAGCCTGATCTTCTGCTGCTCGACGAGCCGACCAACCATCTCGATGCCGAAACCACGGCGTGGCTGGAAAAGCATCTGCGCGCCTATCCTGGCGCCGTGATGATCATCACCCACGATCGCTACTTCCTCGACAATGTCACCGGCTGGATCCTCGAGCTCGATCGCGGCCGCGGCATCCCCTATGAGGGCAACTACACCAAGTACCTCGAAGCCAAGGCCAAGCGCCTCAAGCAGGAAGGCCGCGAGGACGATGCCCGCCAGCGCGCCATCGGCCGCGAGCGCGAGTGGATCCAGTCGAGCCCGAAGGCCCGCCAGACCAAGTCCAAGGCACGTATCCAGGCCTTCCAGGACCTGCTGGATGCCGCCGACAAGCGGCGCCCGAGCGATACGCAGATCGTCATTCCGCACGGTGAGCGGCTCGGCAATGTGGTGATCGAGGTCGACGGCCTGTCGAAGGGCTTCGGCGATACGCTGCTGATCGACGGACTGGAATTCAAGCTGCCGCCGGGCGGCATCGTCGGCGTCATCGGCCCGAACGGCGCCGGCAAGACGACGCTGTTCCGCATGATCACCGGCCAGGAAAAGCCCGATGCCGGCACCGTCCGCGTCGGCGAGACGGTCAAGCTCGGCTATGTCGACCAGAGCCGCGATGCGCTCGATCCGTCGAAGACCGTCTGGGAAGAAATTTCGGGCGGCGCCGAAGTGGTCAAGCTCGGCAAGTTCGAGGCCAACACCCGCGCCTATTGCGCGTCGTTCAACTTCCGCGGCGGCGACCAGCAGCAGAAGGTCGGCAATCTCTCCGGCGGCCAGCGCAATCGCGTGCACCTGGCCAAGATGCTGAAGACCGGCGGCAATGTGCTGCTGCTCGACGAACCGACCAACGATCTTGACACGGAAACACTGGCGGCACTCGAAGATGCGCTGGAAAATTTCGGCGGCTGCGCGGTCATCATCTCGCACGATCGCATGTTCCTCGATCGTCTGGCGACGCACATCCTCGCCTTCGAGGGCGACAGCCATGTCGAATGGTTCGAGGGCAATTTCGAGGATTACGAGCAGGACAAGATCCGCCGGCTCGGGCCCGAAGCCGTCAACCCGCACCGCATGACCTACAAGAGGCTGACGCGGTAAGGGACAAACCGGGGCGGCGATTCTCAAGGCGATATGAGGAGCTCAAATGGCTGATTGGTCCGCCGCCCAATATCTGAAATTCGAGGATGAGCGCACGCGGCCCGCGCGTGACTTGGTGGCACAGGTGCCGGTCGATTTTCCGCGCCGGGTCGTCGACATCGGCTGTGGGCCTGGCAATTCGACCGAGCTTCTGGTCGAGCGCTGGCCGGATGCCGCGGTGAGCGGCTTCGACACCTCTCCCGACATGATCGAAAAGGCGAGGGCGCGCCTGCCCAACGTGACCTTCGATCTCGCCGATGCATCGAAATGGCAGCCGGCCGAGCCGGTCAATGTGATCTTCGCCAATGCGGTGTTCCAATGGCTGCCCACCCATCCGGCAGTGTTTCAGCGGCTGATGGGCTTTCTGACGCCTGGTGGTGCGCTGGCCGTTCAGATGCCTGACAATCTGCTTGAGCCTTCGCATCAGGTGATGCGCGAGACCGCGGCCGAAATGCCCTTCGCTGCAAAGATGGCGGGCGCGGCGCGTGGGCCGTTGCCGCCAGTGTCGTTCTATTATGACCTGCTGTCACCGCTCTCCGACCGGCTGGATATCTGGCACACGGCCTACAATCATCCCTTGGCTGACGCCGAGGCAATCGTCGAATGGGTGAAGTCGACGGGGCTGAAGCCTTTCCTCGATCCGCTGGAGGCCGACGAGCGCAAGCTGTTCCTCGACAGCTACACCGCCAAGATCAAACAAGCCTATCCGAAGACCGCGAACGGCAAAGTCTTGCTGCGCTTTCCCCGGATTTTCATTGTCGCCAAGCGGGCTGGCTAGGAAAGAATTACCCACTTCGCCAGCAGCAGGTTGCCGCTGCTTGACCCGGTTTCGCCGCCATGGCCAACTCATCGCGTGGGGCCATGATGGCCGAATGGCAGGGGGGTGGATGATGACTTTGAAAAGATTGCTTTATGGTGGCGGCTTGTGCGCGGCGGCGCTTCTGGCATTCTCGGTTTCGGCGGAGGCCAAGCGGGCGCGTTGCTTCACCACGGATGATGGCTATTTCGCGTGCAGCTACCGCGCGATCGACGATGCCGGCAGTTTCCGCATCTCGGCGCCGGGCTATCCGACCTATGTGCTGGAGATCGACGGGCCGGGCTTTGCCTATGGCTATGTCAATCTCGGCCGCCGCAATGTGCCGTTGCCGGGACAGTTCGTGCGCAGCCGCGACGACGGCGCCTGCTGGAACAACCCGCAGACCAACACCAAACTGTGTGCCTGGTAAGATGGGATTCAAGCCGACCTAAGCTTTGGTTTAAGCCGGCGTAAACGGCCTGATGAGAAAAGTGTTGCGCCGAAGCGTTTCGGCGCCCACATGAAGCCGCAACGCCCGCGGATGGGACAGACTGAAACATGCATCGCGTCATCATCAGCGGCATCGGCGCTGAAATTCCTGAAGCTGTCATCACGAACGAAGAGCTGGTCGAGAGCTTCAACAGCTGGGTCGACACGGAGAACGCGCGCCGGCAGGGCACCGACGAGGCGCTGCTGCAGAAGTCCGACAGCGACTTCATCGTCCATGCTTCGGGTGTGAAATCCCGCCATGTGATCGAGCGCGAAGGCATTCTCGATCCGACCCGCATGACGCCGCGCATTCCGGCGCGACCCGACGATGCGGTGTCGCTGGAAGCGGAGTTCGGCATCGCTTCGGCCAGGAAGGCGCTCGACCATGCCGGACTTGAACCGTCCCAGATCGACCTGGTCATCTGCTCGGCCTCGCACCACCAGCGGCCCTATCCGGCGATCGCCATCGAAATGCAGGAGGCGTTGGGCACCACCGGAGCCGGCTTCGACATGGGGCTTGGCTGTTCTTCCGCGGCGGCAGCGCTGCATCTGGCGGTCAATCTGGTGCGCTCGGGCGCGCACAAGCGCATTCTGGTGACTACGCCGGAAATCATCACCGGGCACCTCAATTTCCGCGACCGGCAGACGCATTTCATCTTTGGCGATGCCTCGGTGTCGCTGGTGGTGGAGGGGCTTGCCCAGGGTGACAAACGGCCAGGGCGTTTCGAGGTGCTCGACACGCGCCTGTGGACGCAGATGTCGAACAACATCCGCACCAATCTCGGCTACCACACCCGCACCGCCCAGGATGATCCCTACATGATCAACCTGGAAGGCAACCTCATCAAACAGGTCGGCAACAAGGTGTTCAAGGAAGTCACCGTTGCCGGCCAAAAATTCATCGTCGAGTTCCTGGCCGAGCACGGGCTGACCCCGCAGGCCGTCCGGCGCTTCTGGCTGCATCAGGCCAATGCGCGCATGAATGCGATGATCCTGAAACTGTCCTTCGGCCATGATGTCGATCACGATCGCGCGCCGATGGTGCTGGAGCGGCTGGGCAACACGGCGGGCGCCGGCGCCATCGTCGCGCTGTCGGAGAACCATGCCGACATGAAGCCCGGCGATTTCGGCTTGATCTGCGCTTTTGGCGCGGGGTATTCGATAGGCGGCGCGCTTATCAGAATGCTCTAGGCATCTCGGTATCGAGATGCTGGCCTGACAGGGCTATTCGGACTTTCGAAATCCACCCAGTCCGGCCGTTTCGTGCCCGTCTTCCACTCCCGTTCAGCCTGAACAGACCTCAACACAGCCTGTGTTGGGGGCTTGAACCAATGCGATCTCGTTTCAGAAAGGAGAGTTTCCAATGGTTGATGCCCGATGCAGTTGCGGCGCTCTCACGCTGACGCTTCCAGGACCATCAAGACTGGTTGTCGCCTGCCACTGTCTCGATTGCCAGCGCCGAACCGGCGCGCCATTCGGCGTCGGCGCCTTTTATCCGGTCGACGCGGTGGCCATCTCTGGAACCTCGAAAGAGTTCACCCGCGATGCGGTCAGTGGCGGCAAGGTGCACAGCTACTTTTGTCCCAACTGCGGCTCGACGGTCTATTGGAGAGCCGACCGGTTGCCGTCGATGATCGGCGTTGCCGTGGGTGCGCTGGCCGACCCGACATACCCGCCTCCCGTCAGGTCGATTTTCGAGCAGTCGAAACATGATTGGGTTCAGATCGACGGTGCTGCCGACCATTTTTGGCAAAGCAGCGCAACAGGGAAATCGAGCTGAGCTGGCGTTCGCCGCATCTTGCCTGTCAGGCTGGTGTGAAGGGGACCAGCATCGGCACTCGCCCGGCATAATCGTCATAGGCGCTGCCGAGTTCGCCACGCAGGAAGCTTTCCTCGAGCCTTGCCTTGACGACGATGCCGATGATGAGCAGCACGGTGCCCGCAATGCCCCATACGGTGCCCTTGGCCGCCATGGTGGCGAGGATGGCGAGCAGCAGTCCGGTGTAGATCGGGTGGCGGACGAGGCCGTAAGGGCCGGTGTCGACGACATGGTGGTCGGCCTTGGCGGTGACCGTGCCCGACCAGAGCCTGCCGAGATGCAGGCGCGCCCACCAAGCGAAGCCGATGCCGACGGCAATCAGGGCGACGCAGATCCAGGCTTCGGCCAGATCAGGCATCCACAGCCTGAGCCGGCCCTCATAGCCGTGCGCAGGAATGAACAACAGGATCGCACCCACCAGCCAAAGAACCCTGTAGCGGGCCTCCGCTTTGAAACCGGCGCGCTTCTGGGCAGGGTCGGTCCACAAAGCGGCGGCGGCCCAGGTCACCGCCCAGATCAACCAAAGCAGGGTGATTGCCGTCACCGGTCGCATGAGAACCTCCGCCGACTGTCCTGATATCACCATGAAGCCGGTGCAGCTCGGCAGCAATGCGGCGGTATCCGGAACCGGCTGCTGTTCCGGTAAGAAGATCGTGATCTCATTCGCTCGAGCAGTTGAACATCCACTGCACGCCGAACGCATCGACCAGCATGCCGAAGCTGGTTCCCCAATATTGCCGCGCCAGGGGCACGGTGATCCGCCCGCCTGCGGCCATGCGGGAGAAAAGCTCGCGCATGGCGGCCAGATCGTCGAACTCCAGCATCATGGCGGAGCCTTTCATCGGCTCCGCATCGTCATTGTCGGAGGCATGGAACAGAACGCCTGGACCTTCAAACCGCGCATGCAGGATCTTTCCGCGCATGGCTTCGGTTCGCACCGGCATGTCGTTGTCGCCCCAGCGCAGCAGGATTGTTTTCAGGCCAAGGCCGCACTGTTCGTAAAAGGCCAGTGCCGGCTCGCAATTGGTGGTGAAGAACAGCGAAGGGGAGAGGCGCATCCTGTCTTTCCCTATCTGGTCAGTGCGCGGCGGCGGTGGCGGCTGCGACGAGCGCGTCTCCGGTATATTGCCTGTCACCGATGCCCCAGCCGCCGTCGGGCGCGTTGACGATGTTGATCCAGGTGTTTTCTGGCCTGTGCCCGGGCACGCAGCGTTCGGCGACTATCCCGGAAGCGGCGTGGATGAAGGCCTTGCGGGCCTCGACCGAGGCAAGGCCGACATTGGGCAATTTCAACTCGACCATGACGACGGGCCGATTGCCGCCGCCGGCATAGATATGGCGCGACGGCAGGATGTGGACGGTGCCGCCGACGATCGCGGTGAAGAAAGAATTGCCGGTGGCGCCGGAGGCTTCGATGAGGGCGGCACTGAGGCGCGGCAGGATTTCGCGCTCGCCGGCCTCTGTCAGTACGCCTTCCGGTGCGGTCACGGTGATTGGCATTTAGGGTCTCCTTGTCCTCGGGTTGCACGGCCTTGTCGGTAGCTTCCGGCTTGCCATGTTTCGTATCAATTGTTACGTTATGTCAAACGAGCAAGTCAACAGGTTTCGTAGCGATCACTATGGATAATTTGGAAAAGGCCAAGGATTTGGAAAAGGCCAGGGGTGGTCGTCCCCGCGCGTTCGACCCCGACCGGGCACTGGATGCGGCGATGCATCTGTTCTGGGAGCATGGCTATGAGGCGACGTCGCTGGCAATGCTGCGCGAGGCGATGGGGCTGACGCCACCGCAGATCTACAACGCCTTCACCGACAAGGAGACTTTGTTTCGCAAGGCGCTGACACGCTACCACGAAACGGAGATCGGCTTTGCGCTGGATGCGATGAGCGCACAGGTGTCGACGCGGGAGGCGATCCGGCGGTTGCTGCTGGGGGCGGCGGAGGCCTATTCCAGGCCCGGCAAGCCGGGTGGCTGCCTGTTCGTCAGCGGTGCGCTGGCAGCCTCGCCGCAGGCGCAAGCCATTGCCGATGAACTCAAGGCCTATCGCAAGGCAAGTGAAGCGGCAATTGCCGAGCGGCTGGCCAAGGGGAGGGCGGCGGGCGATCTGCCGGAAGGCATCTCCGCCGAAGGCTTCGCCAAATACCTGGCCGGCGTCATGAACGGCATGTCGATCCAGGCGCGCGACGGCGCATCGGTCGAAGAGTTGCGCATTTTGGCCCAAACCGCTCTTGCGGCCTTGCCGGCCGAAGGGCAAAAACGGGAAGCATGATTCAAGGACAGAACGCCATGCTGGATCTCTTCCCCGAGGCCGACAAGCCGGCCGAAATCATCCCGGCGAAGAAGCTTTCCGCCCGCGCGGCAGCGCTCTATGTCGCGCCGGCGGATCATTTCCAGACGCGTCCAGTGGAGGAATTGCGGCTCGGCTTCGACGGCATATCGGGCGATTTTCATGCCGGACCGACGCGACGCTCGGGCGGGCGCGAACCCTGGTATCCGCGCGGCACCGAAATGCGCAACGAGCGGCAGCTGTCGATCGTGGCGATGGATGAACTGGCCATCGTCGCTGAGCGGATGAGGCTGGCCGAGATCAAGCCGGAATGGATCGGCGCCAATCTGGTGATCGAAGGCGTGCCGCATCTGTCGATGCTGCCGGCCGGCACGCTGCTGTTCTTCAAGGGCGGCGTGACCCTCAAGGTCGACGCCCAGAACGGGCCATGCCGCATCGCCGGGCGATCGATTGCTGAACATGCCGGAATGGCTGATGTGGAGGCCGGCGCACTGCTCTTCCCCAAAGTGGCCAAGCGGCTGCGTGGTCTCGTTGCCTGGGTCGAGAAGCCGGGAACGATCAGGGCCGGCGAAGAGATTTCGGCGCGGGTGCCGGAGCAGTGGATTTATCAGGCGTAGCCGCGAGCCTGAGGGCAGGGGCTACGCCGCCCATTGAGCGGCGTAGCGGACGCTGCAAATCGTCAGTCCTTGCGGTTCTTCTTGGCACCTTGCGCCATGACCGAAACGTGGTCCCACTTGTCCCAGGTGGCGAGGCGGTTGGCGTATTCCTGGCGGATCATCGGCAGGCCGCCATCGCCGAAGAACACGCGCAGCGGCGGCTCGGCGGCGTCGACGATGGCCAGCATCGCCGGACCGGTGGCCTCGGGATCGCCGGCGACCGAGTTGGCGCGGCGCTCGGCCATCTTGGCGCGGGCAGGCGCATAGGCCTCTATCGGCTTGGAGACCTTGGCGGAGGCGCCGGACCAGTCGGTGGAGAAGCCGCCCGGCTCGACCAGCGTGACATGGATGCCGAATTCCGCGACCTCGATGTTGAGCGACTGGCTGAAAGCTTCCAGCGCCCATTTCGAGGCATGGTAGAGGCCGAGCGAGGCAAAGGCATTGACGCCGCCGATCGACGAGATCTGGATGATGTGGCCGGACCGCTGCGCCCGCATGATCGGCAGTACGGCCTGCGTGACCCAGAGCGCGCCGAAGACATTGGTCTCGATCTGGTCGCGGGCTTCCTGTTCGCTGACTTCCTCAATGGCGCCGAAATGGCCGTAGCCGGCATTGTTGATGACGACGTCGAGCCGGCCAAAGCGCTTGTGCGCCTCGGCAATGGCGGCATCGACGGCTTTCTTGTCGGTGACGTCGAGCTTTATCGCGGCGATGTTGTCGCCATACTTCTCGACCAGATCGGCGAGCGTGCCGGCGTCACGGGCGGTCGCGGCAACGCGGTCGCCACGCGCCAATGCGGCTTCGGCCCAGACGCGGCCAAAACCCTTCGACGATCCGGTGATGAACCAAACCTTTGATGTCATGATGTGGAATCCTTGCCCCTGCGGGCGCAATTTTTGGATGAAAGCGGAGGCTTCTCCGCTTTCGCGCATATACGGTCTATCCTCTGATTTTCCAGAGGCGAGGGGAAATCTTTTTGAACAAGACGTCCTCTGATCAGGGGTAATTCACCTGAGACGACCACGCCGGGTCGTCGTGCTTTTGCCAGTAGAGCGCCGTCAGCCGGCTGGTGATCGGCCCGACCTTGCCGTCCGCGATCGCCGCGCCATCGATCTGCGTCACCGGCATGATGCCACCGGCGGTCGAGGTGATGAAGACCTCGTCGGCCGCCTTGAGCGCGGCCACGCTGACATCGGCCGCATTGGCGACAAGACCTTCCTCGTCGCAGAGTTCGAAGACGGTGCGCCTTGTGATGCCGGGCAGCACGCCGATGGCCGGCGTCGACAGTCTGCCGTCCTTGACGCAGAAGACGTTGAAGCCCGGGCCTTCGGCGACGTTGCCGTTGAAGTCGAGGATGAGCGCGGTCTCGGCGCCGCGGTCATAGGCATCGTAGAGGCCGCGCACCAGATCGAGCCAGTGGTAGTTCTTGATCGCCGGATCGATCGAAGCCGGCGGAATGCGCACCTTGTCGCTGATGGCGACACGCAGGCCGCGCTGCAACTGCTCTGCATTGGCGACCGAGCCGAACGGCACGGCGAATGCCATGAAGCGGTTGATCGCCTGGCGCGGATCGCGGCTGAAGGTCGGCGAGGCGCCGCGCGTGCACAGCATCTCGACATAGGCGGCGCGATGGCCCGACAGTGCTGCGCAATTGTGCAGGATCTCAGTCACGCCATCCCTGTCGAAAGGGATGGTCATGCGCAGCTTTTCCAGCCCGCCGAAGAAGCGGTCGAGATGCAGGTCGAGGCGGAAGAAGCGGCCGTTCCAGACATGCACCGTGTCGTAGGTGGCGTCGGAATGCAGTAATCCCCAATCCAGCAGCGAGATCTTGGCTTGCGACATCGGCAGGTACTGGCCGTCGAGGAAGGCGATGCCGTCGGGATAGGAATGTGGGTCGATATGGCGATCGCTCACCGCTGGCAGCGGCTTCGAAGCCTGTGTTGCCGTCGTCTGATCCATCGGGGCCTCCTCGCGCGCAGGGCGGGTCATCAGCCTATCGGCGCCGGACAGAAGGCATAGAGCCAGCCATCAGGCGATGTTCGTCCTCCAGGACGGTCTAGCCGATACATTGGATTGGAGTTGCCTTATAATCCGATGGGGCAGAATGGGAGGGGGATATGGGCAGGTTTTGGGCCGTCATGGCGGCCATGATGATTGTTGCCGCCGCGGGCGAAGCCAGCGCGCAATGTACGAAAGACGGTGACGAACTCTGCCAGGGCGGTCAGACCTATCGCTGCGAGAAGACCGGCAGCGAATTGACGCCGATCTTCCAGAACGTGCCTTGCGCGGTGAACGTGCCGGCGCAGACATTTACCGGCACCTGGGTCGGCAGCGGCCACCAGAGCCCGGCAGGCGACGCCGGCGCCGACTGGGCGATCGCCATGACGATCAGGGATGACGGCGCGTCGATCGACTATCCGTCCCTCGGCTGCGGCGGGTCGCTGTCGCAGACGTCGAGGGACGAGACGTCGGCGGAATTCCATGAGAGCATCACCTACGGCCAGGACAAGTGCATCGATGGCGGCGACATCACCGTCCGGTTTTTCAAGGGAAACCTGTCCTGGACCTGGGTCGGCCAGGCCGACGGTCAGCCCTACAATGCGATCGCCGTGCTGACCCGGCAATAGCGCCTCACTCCTCCTCATCGTCGGCGTCGAGCAAGCGTGTCGCGCGCCAGCGGGTGAGCACGATGTTGGTCTGCTCGATGACGAAGAAGCGGGCGGAGTCGCGGTCATAGCCCTCGGCCAGCAGCTTTTCGTAGTCGGTGTGCATGTGGCGTATATGGGCGATCGTCGCCAGCCACACCGCGATCGTCGGCGGCAAGGTCTTCATATGCACCGAGCCGGCGTCAGTGCGGATCTTTTCCATGTCGGCGTAGGGCGCCAGCGGCAGAAGTGCTGTCAGCGCCTTGGCGATGGCGCGGCGGCGGCCGGTCGGCGCTGTCATCGTTCCTCGCGCCCCTCAATGGTCGACTCGGCAATGGCATCGGTCGAGGCGAAATAAGGCTTGATGTCGATGACCGGCGTGCCGTCGAGCACGTCGATGGCGTCGAGATCGATACGTCCGGTGCCGATGTCCAGCCCGACGAGCCTGGCGACATGCAGGCCGACCGGGTTCGGCCGGGCAGGGGAGCGCAGGCCGAATACGCCTTTTGCTTCAGCCGCATGGCGGGGTTTCTGCACAATCAGATTCCGCGGCGCGTGATGCAGCCAGGACAGGACGATGACATGGCTGGCGCGCTCCAGTCCGCGCAAGCCATCCCGGTAGGGCGCGTCGATGGTCAGCACCGCCGGCTGCCCGGTCTCGCGGGCCGTGCGCATGTTTTTCGGGCAGCTCTCCCGCGTCACCCAAGGCGAGGCGATGCGGCCGATGAAGACGACGCCAGCATCCGCCGGCATCGTTGCTGGATCCTGTTCCAGCCTCTGCTCGCCTTCGCGTGCCTCGAACATTTCACGCGGCCCGGTCATTCTGCCTGTCTCTGTGTTGGCGCCTGTCATTGCCCCGGAACTGCACCACATTTTTGCGCGGCACACACCGGAAAATCACGCATGCGGCATTTTCTGGTCCGGAAGCGACATAGCGCTTGCAAGGTTTTGAAAATCGACATAAACATATGTTTATATCTTTTTCAAAGTGAATGCGCTGAAAAGAGAATACGCTGATGCATGTCTCGCTCGACACCATGGTGGATACGCTGAAGGCGGCGGCCGAATCCAGCCGCTTGCGCATATTGGCATTGTTGTCGCGTGGCGACCTCACCGTTTCCGATCTTACCGAAATTCTCGGCCAGTCCCAGCCGCGGGTCTCGCGCCACCTGAAGCTGCTGCTCGAAGCCGGGCTGATCGGCCGCTACCAGGAAGGGTCATGGGCCTTCTTCCGCCTCTCGGATACCGATTCCGCGCGTGACTTCGTCATGGGGCTGGTTTCCAGCATTCGCGGCGCCGATCCGCAGGTCCAGCGTGATCTTGAGCGCCTGGCCTCGGTCAAGCGCAAGCGGCAGGACCGGGCGACGGAGTACTTTTCCGTGAATGCGGCGAGTTGGGACCATATCCGCTCGCTGCACGTGCCGGACCGTGCCGTCGAGGCCGCGATGCTGAAGCTGGTCGGCAAGCGGCCGTTCCAGTCGATGCTGGATCTCGGCACTGGCACCGGACGGCTGCTCGAAATCTTCTCGCCGCTCTACCGGCGCGGCGTCGGCATCGACATGTCGCGTGAGATGCTGACCGTGGCGCGCGCCAATCTCGACAAGGCCGGCGTTTCCAATGCGCAGGTGCGGCAGGGCGACATCTTCTCGCCGCCGGTCGAGCGCGATGCCTTCGATCTCGTCACCATCCATCAGGTGCTGCACTATCTCGATGATCCGGCCCGCGCCATCCACGAGGCGGCGCGGCTTTTGCGCCCGTCGGGCCGGCTGGTCATCGTCGATTTCGCACCGCACACGCTGGAATTCCTGCGCGATGAGCATGCGCATGTCAGGCTCGGCTTTTCCGACCGGCAGATCGGCGAATGGTTTGCCGAGGCC
Source organism: Mesorhizobium sp. P2_E9 (assembly GCF_056403815.1). NCBI lineage: Bacteria > Pseudomonadati > Pseudomonadota > Alphaproteobacteria > Hyphomicrobiales > Phyllobacteriaceae > Mesorhizobium > Mesorhizobium sp. P2_E9. The sequence goes on along the minus strand of NZ_JBFUET010000003.1, from coordinate 393,131 downwards.
GGCCTCGATCTCGAGGATGCCCAGGAGTTCGAGCCGCGCGGCGGCAACGAGGCCAGGCTTACCGTAAAACTCTGGCTTGGCCGCGACCGGCGCCTGCTGATCGCCGATCCCGCCAATGAGCAGACCAAAGTGAACTCGATAGGGGAAATCGCCTGATGAACCAGTTCCGCTTTTCCCGCCGCCCCGACATTGGCGACAAGGTCAAGGTTTCCTTCGAATTCTTCCCGCCCAAGAACGACGAGATGGAGGCGCGGCTGTGGGACACGGTCACCCGGCTGGAGCCGCTGAAGCCGAAATTCGTCTCGGTGACCTATGGCGCCGGCGGTTCGACGCGTGAGCGCACGGCGCGTACCATCAGCCGCATCCTGAAGGAGACCAGCCTGACGCCGGCCGCGCACATGACCTGCGTCGACGCTGCCCGCCATCAGGTCGATGCGGTGATCCAGGAATTCGTCGGTATGGGCGTGAAGCGGTTCGTCGCCCTGCGCGGCGATCCGGCCGCGGGCGTCGGCACGGCCTATCGGCCGCATCCGGACGGCTACGCCAATGGCGCCGAGCTGGTCGGCGCGCTGAAAGACGCCGGCGATTTCGACATTTCGGTTTCGGCCTATCCGGAGAAGCATCCCGAAAGCCCGGACTTCGCCACCGATATCGATATGCTGAAGCGCAAGGTCGACAATGGCGCGACGCGGGCGATCACCCAGTTCTTCTTCGACAATGATCTCTACGAGCGCTATGTCGAGCGCGCGCGCCGCGCTGGCATTTACATCCCGATCGTGCCCGGCATCTTGCCGGTGCACAATTTCACCCAGGTCGCCAACTTCTCGGCGCGCTGCGGCGCGCTGGTGCCGGCATGGCTGGCCGAGCGCTTCGACGGCTTGCAGAACGACCCGCAGACGCATGCGCTGGTGGCATCGGCCGTGGCCGCCGAACAGGTGCTCGATCTGGTCGAGCGCGGGGTGGGCGATTTCCACTTCTACACGATGAACCGCGCCGATCTCGTCTTTGCCATCTGCCACATGATCGGCATCCGTTCGCACGAGGCGGAGGTGGCCGGATCGGCTGCGGCCTAAGGTTCTGCCAGACAAGCAAAAGGCCGGGTAAAAACCCGGCCCTTCGAATTGGTTGGACTATTTGGTGCTGGTCTTCCCCGTCTTGGCGGGTTCAGGGAAGGACGCCCATAATGAGGGCGCCGATGAAAGCAAACGCAGCACAAATCATCAATGCGTTGATTGGCCTCGTAAGTCCCATGACATAGCCTCCTCTTAAAGAGCTATGCCTAGAGTCTAGGTCCATTTGTGCCACAGGCAAGCGGAAAATGTGCTGCATTGCGACGTAAATGCTAGATTTGCGACCTCGCTTTTGCCGTTAGCCGTTGAAACTTCTCGGCAAAAACCCGCTTCAGGCCTGTGAATAAATTGTGGCGACCGCGTGTCGATCCTGTGTCATGGCAGCGCTACCACCACGAAAGTCGACTTCGAGTTTGGCGTCAATCGGAGGATCCAATCAAAGTGGTTGGAGCGCGTCCAATTGGACGCGCGGCTCTCTACCGTCTTCCAAGGACACGTCCGTCGATTGTGAGAAGACCAAGGCCGATCAGCACCACGCCGCCGATCTCGAACAGTTCCAGCCGCTCGCCAAGAAACAGGAAACCGAGCAGCATGGCGCTGGCCGGCACGATCAGCGTGACCAGCGAGGCGTTGGTGGCGCCGGCCGAGGCGACGAGGTTGAAATAGAGGATGTAGGCGAAGGCGGTGGACAAAAGCGCCAGTGCCAGCACCGCGGCCCAGACCGGCGGCGAGGCCGAGAACAGGCCGGCGGGTCCGTGCGCCAGCAGCACGACCGGAATCATGATGATGGTTGAAGCGGTCAACTGCCCGGTGGCGATGACCGGCGAGGGCACGCCCTTGAAGCGGCGGGCGACCATCAGCGCGATGCCATAAGACAAGGACGCGCCGATCAGTGCGAATTTCGCCCAGGCCGGGCCGCCTAGGCCGGCGAGCAGGCCGGGACCGATCATGACAGCTGTGCCGGCGACGCCGAGCGCTATGCCGGCGAGCTTGTTCCAGGACAGCTTCTCATCCGATGTCAGAGCGTTGGCGAGGATCAGCGTCCAGAACGGCGTCGTCGCGTTGAGCACCGAGGCGACACCGGCGCCAAGCTCGGTCTGGCCGGCGAAGATCAGCGAGAAGGGCACGACATTGTTGGTGAAGGCCAGCAGGAAGAACAGTCCGGCGTGCGGAAAGGCGAGGCGGAAGGATGGGCCGCGAATGGCCAGATAGAGCTGCAGCGCGATTGCGGCGATGGCGACGCGAAACAGCACCAGCACCAGCGGGTGAAGGTCGGCCACCGCAATGCGGGCGAAGAAGAACGAGCCGCCCCAGATCGCGCCGAGCAGCAGGAGCTGTCCCCAGTCCTTGAGCACCATCGGCCCGCGTGGCGCAGATGTCTCGGCTATTGCCATGTTGATCGCCCTCCCAGACGGCCTGAATGCCGGCCAGTCGGGTGAAGGGCATATCGGGTTTGCCAGCAAGGGCCACCCGAAACCTGATCGCTGGCAAACACTGCTGCCACAGAGCTAGCGCCGTTGCGTCAGGTACACGAGACACAGAATTGTTTTCATTAGCCGCTAGCTTGGATTAATTGTGCGCAGCTCAGGTCAAGGATTCGTCCATGCAGCGATTCGAAAATGCCCGCGAGGCGGCCCTGGCGCTTCGCCCGGACGATCCGGTCTATTGCTTCCGCCCGCAGGTGCTGATGGCCGACGCCCGGCAGTTCATGGGCATGTTCCCCGGCAAGACCGCCTATGCGGTCAAGACCAATGGCGAGCCGATCGTGCTGAAGGCGCTGGTCCAGGCCGGCGTCACTGCCTTCGACGTCGCTTCGCCCGGCGAGTTCGCCGCCGTGCGGGCCGTCTCGCCCGATGCCGAGATGCTCTACATGCATCCGGTCAAGGCGCAGTCCGATATCAAGCTGGCGCTGGAGAAATACGGCATCCGCGTCATCTCGCTCGACCATGAGGATGAGATCACCAAGGTGACCCGGGTGGTGCGGGCGCTCGACATCGATCCAGGCACGATCAGCGTGTTCGTGCGGGTGCAGACCAAGGGCCACGCCGCCTACGAGCTGTCGAAGAAATTCGGCGCCGGGCCGGCCTATGCCGTCGAACTCGCCGAGCGGCTGAACCGCACCGGCTACAAGGTCGGGCTTTGCTTCCATGTCGGCAGCCAGATCGAGGACCCCGACACCTATGAGCGGGCGCTGGCGTCGGCCGACTGGGTGCGCAACCGGCTGACCTTCGACATTGCCGGGCTCGATGTCGGCGGAGGCTTCCCGGCCGAATACGGGCACGATCCTAATCGCAAGCAGATCGAGATGCCGTCGCTCGGCCAGATCATGTCGCGGCTGTCCGGCGACCTGAAGGAATACCAGTTCGACCAGGTACCCTTGGTGGCCGAGCCGGGCAGGGTGATCGTGGCGCGTTGCCTGTCGCTGATCGTGCGCGTGCTGCTGCGCAAGGGCAAGCGGCTCTACATCAATGACGGCATCTGGGCGTCATTGTCGGATTCATGGACCGGCAAGATCACGCTGCCGGCCCGCTTCACTCCCGACCCGGCGATCCGGACCCGCAATGGGGACGAGAAGAACATCGTGCCGTTCAAGGTCTGTGGCGCGACCTGCGATTCCGTCGACATCCTGTCCAGGCCATTCTGGCTGCCGGAAACCGTCGACACCGGCGACTGGATCGAGATCGGCCATATCGGCGCCTATTCGCTGTCGCTCAGGACCCGCTTCAACGGCTTTTACCCCGACACATTCGTCGAGGTGACGACGCCCTTCGACGAGGGCGACGCGCCGCAGGGGTTTGCCAGCTTGGAGACGATGGCCGATTAGGCGACGCCACCGCCGGCCTGGATGTTCTCGCCGGTCAGCCAGCGGGCCTCGTCGCTGGCCAGGAAGACCGCGACATCGGCAACGTCGCGCGGCGCGCCGATCCTGCCGAACGGCGACATACCGGCAGCCACGGCGCGATCTCGTTCGGGAAGCAGGTCGGTGTCGGTGAAGCCCGGCGACAGCGCATTCACGGTAATGCCGCGCGTCCCGAGTTCACGCGAGAGCACGCGGATGAACTGTTCGACCGCGCCCTTGCTGCCGAGGTAAAGCGCTGTCTGCGTGAAGAACATCTTCGTGCCGCCGGTGGAGACGGCGATGATGCGGCCGCCATCCCGCACACGGCGCGCTGCTTCCTGAAGCGTGAGGAAGGTGCCCTTGGCATTGGTGCCGAAGACAAAGTCGAAATCGGCTTCGGTTGCCTCGATCAGCGGTTTGATGACGGCGACGCCGACATTGGCGACGACTATGTCGATTGCGCCGAGCTCACTCTCAGTCTCGTTAAACAGGCGGCGGACATCGGCGGGAGTGGAAATGTCGGCCTGAATGGCAATCGCTTTGCCGCCTTTGCCGACGATGGCGGCCACAACCTCATCAGCGGCTTTCTGGTTGCCGACATAGTTGACAACGACAGCAGCGCCCGTGGCCGCGAGGCCTTCGGCGATGGCCCGGCCGATGCCGCGCGAACTGCCGGTGACGATTGCGGTTTTGCCGTGCAGAGGCTGAGACATGATCAATTTCCTTCACCATTCCGGCCCGCAGTTTCGTATGCGATGTGGCCGATGGTTGAGAGATAGCGGCATGCAATTGATCAGATAATAGCCTATTATCTGATTAGGTTGTTAATCCATGGATACACAATGCGCGGAACCGAATTCACCGAACTCAAGGCATTTTCCGCAATCGTCGAGGAGGGCAGTTTCGTCCGTGCCGCCGCAAGACTGCGTGTGTCGCCGCCAGCGCTCAGCCAGTCTATCAGGCAATTGGAGACGCGTATCGGCGTCAGGCTCCTCAACCGCACGACGCGTAGTGTCTCTCCGACCGCGGCTGGCGACGCGCTTTTTTCGCGCCTCGCTGTTGCGTTTGGTGAACTGGAAAGCGCCATTACCGATGTTCATGCAGCGCGTGATCGGCCAGCGGGTTCGCTACGCATCAATGTGCCGCGTGTCGCCGCGATGCGGTTCATCGCGCCGATCCTCGGGGACTTTCAGCGCACCTATCCCGATATCGCGCTGACCATCATCGTCGACGACACGCTGGCCGACATTGTCGGAGGCCGGTTCGATGCAGGAATCCGGCTCGGCGAGCGGCTGGAGAAGGACATGGTGGCGGTGAAACTGAGCGAGGATTTGCAGATGGCCGCAGTCGCCGCTCCCGCTTACCTTGAAAACCGTGCCATACCTCGTCATCCGCAGGAGTTGCACCAGCACCAATGCATCAAATTCCAGTGGCCGGGCGGCGGTAACCTCTATCGATGGGAGTTTGCGCGCGGCAAACGGGCTCTGGAAATCGCTATTGAGGGCAGCCTGACCGTCAACGATACCGAACTGATGCTCAATGCCGTGCTGGATGGCGTGGGCATTGCCTACATGTTTGAATACCAGGTCCGGCCCTGGATCGAGCAAGGCAGGCTGGTCCGTTTTCTGGAGACCTGGTCGCCCGGCTTTCCCGGCTTTTATCTATACCACCCAAGTTCGCGGCATGTGCCGCCAGCCCTGCGGGCGTTCATCGATTTTGTGCGGGGGAGGAGAGTAGGCAGTAGTCGGTAGTCAGAGCCTCAAGAATGGCCAGTTACTGATCGCCACTCTCATTACAGTTTGGCCAAAAGCTCGGGCGTCGGCCAGCCATCCACAGGCAGCCCCAGCCGCATCTGCTCCTTGCGGATGGCTTCGCGGGTGTTGGTGCCCAGAATGCCGTCCACCGTGCCGACATCGTAGCCCCGGGCTTCGAGCTTGGTCTGCAGCGCCTTCATCTGCTCGTTGTTGAGGCCCGGCTCGGGGCCGCGCGGATCAAGCGGCGGCGCGCCGGCGAGCCGTGCGGCGAGGTTGGCCGCGGTCAGCGCGTAGGTGAAGGACTGGTTCCATTCGAGGTAGACGTCGAAATTGTCGTAGGTGAGGAAGGCCGGGCCCTTGCGGCCCATGGGTAGCGCCAGGCCGGCCTTCAGGCCCTTGTCGACCAGCGGCGAGCCGTCGGGATTGGTGACACCCCACTGCGCCCACTGCGTCAGCGGCAATTTGTTGGTGCGCCCGGTCTGGTCCCAGGGCATCTCGTCGGGCACACGCACTTCCTGGATCCAGGGCTCGTCGCGCTTCCAGCCGCGCGACAGCACCTTGTTGGCCGTGGTCATGATCACGTCCGGCACGCTTTTGCGCAGGTCGATCTTGCCGTCGCCGTCGCCGTCGACGCCGTGTGTCAGATAATCGGAAGGCAGGATCTGCGTCTGGCCGATCTCGCCAGCCCAGGCGCCAGTGACATCGGCCGGCAGCACGCCGCGATCGATCAGTTCCAGTAGTGGCACCAGCTGCTGGCGGAACAGCTGGGGACGCCGGCAATCATGCGAAAGCGTCACCAGCGCGCTCAGCGTGTGGAAATCGCCCTGCACGGCGCCGAAATCGGTCTCCAGCGCCCAGAAAGCGGTGATGACCGGCGCCTGGACGCCGAACTGCTGGTCGGCGCGGGCGAAGATATCGGCGTATTTCTTCATGTTCGCCGCACCTTGCTTCAGCCGGTAGGCCGAGATCATGCGGTTGGAAAATTCGACAAAGGTCTGGGTGAAGACGCCCTGAGCGCGGTCGCGCGCCAGCGCTCTCTCGTCAAAATTGGCATCTTCCAGCGCGTCGAGACCGACGGCGCCGACGCCGGCCGCCTTGGCTTCCGCCGCCACACCCTGTTTCCAGATTTCGAAATCGCCGCCGCATTGCTGCGCCATCGCCGGCAAGGCCGTGGCGCACAGGAATAGCGCCGCGAGGGCTTGGGAACGCAGTCGCATCAGCTTCCTTTCGAAACGAAGAGGGCATTGTCGTGCTTGGCTGGAAACCCAACGCCCTGAATTACCGGCGGTTGCACTTTTCACCGCTGGCTGTGTCGAAAAGCAGGCGGCAGGCCCGGTGTCAACGGTTCTTCTGCCGCAACCCCTTGTTGAAGGTGGTTCGCTGCCGTTGAACCCGGTTCAACGGAAGCTCTGCTGGAACAACTTGGTCCAAGGATTCGCTGCCGTTGAACCGGTTCAACGGAAGCTCTGCTGGAACAACTTGGTCCAAGGATTCGCTGCCGTTGAACATGACGTCAACGGGTGTTCTGCCGCAGCCACTTATTCCATGCGGCTTCCGAGCCGTTGAAGACGTTGATGTCAGACTTGCCCGTCATGCCGGGAACGATGCCGGTCCCGGTGTACTGCCAGAAGGTGAAGGGGTGGCTGCCATACTTCTCGCGCGGGTGGCCGGCGACGGAACGCAGCCAGTAGGGATAGCCGCGGAAACTCGACAGCTCATTGTCGTCGAAGAAGTCGACCGAGGTGTAGATGATCGGCTTCTTGCCGTAATGCCGCTCGACGATCTCGAGGAAGGTGGTCATCTCCGCGCGCACCGTGGCAGGGTCGGGGCGCAGCCTGCAGGTCGGCGATTTCGGGTTCCATTCCATGTCGAGGACCGGCGGCATGGCGGAGCGCTCGACGGGAACATTCTGGATGAACCAGCGCGCCTGCTGGGCGGCCGGCGTGCAGAAATAGAAGAAATGATAGGCCGCGCGCGGAACGCCGGCGGCTTTCGTGCGCGCCCAGTGCTCGCTAAAATACTCGTCGAAGCGGTCGCCGCCTTCGGTGGCCTTGATGAAGGCGAAGGAAATGCCGCTCGCCTTGGCCGCCGGCCAGTCGACCGAGGTCTGGTATTTGGAGACGTCGGTGCCGTGAACGGCATAGTTCCACGGCGCGCCGCTGTCCCATTCATGTGGCTTGGAATCGGCGAAGCGCGGCGCGCGCACCGCCACCGTCGGACTGCTGGAGGCGGATGGCGACAGCGAGAGATCGTCCACGGTCGAGCAGGCGCCAAGCAGCGTCAGCATGAAAAGGGCCGCAAGACGGCGCATCACAACTTCCAAGCCGGAATCAGCCGGTCGCTGATGGGTCTGTGAACTGATGGCCGGTCTGGCCCCTCCGAACGATCGCCCCACGCATCGTCCAGCATATCCTGTGATGGCCGATCATGGTTGATAATCCGTTGATGGCGCTCGACAGGAGCCCTGATTTGCGGAAGCAATGGCGGCAAATCGATGACATAAGGTTCGGGCGAGAGCCTGGAGGCAACGGATGCGGATCGTGGTCAAGATCGTCAAATGGCTGCTTGGCCTGATCGTGCTGGCGGTCGCCGCGCTGTTTGCGTGGCTCTATATCGCGCCGCCGGAACTGATCCGCGTCGGTTCCGGCTATTCGGCCAAGATCGTCTGCTCGAACGTCTTCATCACGGGGCGCGATGCTAACGAGGTGCTTGCAGTCGACGTGCAGGCGCCCGGACATCCGCTGCTGCGGCTGATGCGGGTCTCGGTCGACAAGAACAGGGGCACCGTCTCCGCCGGCCTGCTTGGCTTCCTTGGCAAGAGCGAGGCGGTTTCCCGCGACGGGCTGGGCTGCGCCTCGGTTCCCGACGGCGATGTCGGCAAGGCGCGACGCACGGCGGTCCATGCCGAGCCGTCGGCGACCAGCCAGGATACGCTGTGGCCCGAAGGCGAGCGGGTCGATGCGTCACAGGATCCGGTGCTTGCCAAACTGCTCGACGACGCGGCGCTGACCGGCTCCGGCATGCGTGCCGTGGTGGTGGTCAAGAACGGCCGCGTCGTTGCCGAACGTTATGGGGACGGCTTTTCGGCCAAGACGCCGCTGCTCGGCTGGTCGATGACCAAGACGGTCAATGCCGCGATCATCGGCACGCTGGTCAAGGACGGCAAGATGGCCGTCGACAACAAGGGCCTGTTCGCGCCGTGGAAGGCCGATGGCCGCGCCGCGATCAGCCTTGCCGACATGATGGCGATGTCGAGCGGGCTGGAGTTCAACGAGGATTATGGCGACGTCGCCGATGTCACGCGCATGCTCTATCTCGAGCCAGACATGGCGGGTTTTGCCGAATCAAAGCCGCTGACCGGCGAAGTCGGCAAGGTGTTTTCCTATTCGAGCGGCACGGCGGTGATGCTGTCGCGGCTCTGGCAGGACGCGATCGGCGACAAGGCCAAGGCGCTGACATGGCCGCGCAGCGCGCTGTTCGAGCCGCTCGGCATGCACAGCGCGGTGCTCGAAACCGACGAACAGGGCACGTTCGTCGGCTCGTCCTATCTCTACGCCACGGCGCATGATTGGGCCCGCTTCGGCCAGTTCCTGCTGCAGGGCGGGGTGTGGAACGGCAACCAGATCCTGCCGGCCGGCTTCGTCGACTGGATGCGCGAGCCAGCGCCGGCCTCGAAAGTCTACGGCAAGGGCCAGTTGTGGATCGAAGCGCCGGGCGATGAGGAAAAACCGGGCGCCGGCGTTGCCGCTGGCCTGCCCAAGGACACTTACTGGATGGAAGGGCATGACGGGCAGACGGTCACCATCATCCCCTCGGAGCAATTGGTGGTGGTGCGGCTCGGGCTGACGCCGGCCAAGCTCGGCTACCGGCCACAGACGATGGTGGGCGCGCTGGTGAAGGCGCTGCATTAGCGAGGGGAGGCCAGGGTTGGGCGTTCTAAGTGTCGGCGGTGAGCTGCCAGTATTGGGAGGCGGCAGACGAATAATCTATTCGATCATCGAGTACGCGATCGGCACGATCGGTGAAAAGCCTTACCTGGCCACACTCAAGGAGAGCTTCGACCGCGGATACAATCACGCTGATTTGGCCATATTGACCCGAGATGAGTTAAGCGAATTTCGGGACGCTGCAGCAAGCTATGCGCGAAACATTCACTGGAAGCGCGAAGGACTTAAAGACTGCGAAGAGCTGATGCAGGAGCTTCTAGGCCTCGTCGATGCACGGTTGGCACAACTCACGACGCATTGATGGGCTGCGCGATTACCGCCAGCCAGGCATAGCCGCGATAAAGCGTGCGGAAACGGAAGGTTGCGCCGGTTCGCCGCGATTCCGATTCCAGGACTTCGCGTAGCGATTCACGCGGCGAGACGTGGAATTTTCTGAGCCAGCCGCGCAGCAGGGTGCGGAACCAGCCCGGCAGACCTTCCTGCTGGCCGAAATCGACGATGTGCAGCGAACCGGTCGGAGCGAGAGCGCCAAGTGCCGCCGACACCGTCTTCTCCCAGTCGGGGATCATCGACAGCGAATAGGACACAAAGATGCGATCGAAGCGCGCGATGCCGTAAAGCGCGCCTGCGTCGAAATCGGTGGCATCGCCTCCTGCCAGCATGACGCGGCTGGACAAGCCTTCGCGGTCGATCGCCTTGCCGGCCGTCTCCAGCATTTCGGCCGAGATATCGAGGCCAAAGAAGCGGGCATCGGGATAGCGACGGGCGGCCAGAATAATGTTGCGGCCGGTGCCGCAGCCGAGTTCCAGAACGGTGCCGCCGGCCGGCACCTCCAGCCCCGCGATCAGCCGGTCGCGGCCGAGCAGGTAGTATTTACGGGTCAGGTCGTAGATGTGGCGCTGCCAGCGGTAGACACCGTCCATCAGCTCGGCATGGCTGGCCTGCAGCTCCGTCGCGCTCATGCCGCGCGCTTCACATAGAGGTGGAAGCCACCATAGATGGCGGAGCGGTCGCGGGCCGAGAATTCGCGCGACGCCTCGTCCTGATAGTCCCACTGGTCGAGCAGCGAGGTCGAGACACGGCCCGGCAACAGGCTCGGCTCGGCGGCGGTGCGGAAGATGACGCGGGCGCCGGCCGAGGCGGTGCGGCTGATTTCCGACCACAGCGCATTGAGCTGGTCATCGGTCATCCAGTCCTGCGCGTCGAGCAGGATGAAGCGGTCGACAGTGCCGGCATCCTTGGCGGCCAGGAACTCGATCAGATTGGCATGGTGGATGGCGACGCGGTCGATATTGCCGCGGATGGTGTCGTAGTTCTGCTTTTCCAGATAGGCGGGCAGGGCGGCTTCGCCGGGTTCGGGATAGCGGCGGGCAAAGGCCTGCCAGGCGAAGTAGTTGTTTTCCAGGGGAAAATCGCAGGCGAGCTTTTCCAGCCGGGCCTTCAGCACGCTCGCCATGGTGCCGTCGCCGGAGGTGATCAGCGAATCGTACTGCGCCGGCGGAATGCCGAGGCCGAACAACGAGGCCTTACGCGACGTCGCCCATTTCAGCAGCGGTTTGTCGAAGACCGGCGCCAGTTCCTCGTTGAAGAAGCGGCGTTGTTCGCCGATGTTCCTGGCTTCCATCATGCGGGCCGGATTGACGCCGAAGAACTTCGCCGTGCGGTGGCCCATGGCGATGAACAGACCGAGCAGGCCGGTCTGGTAGAAATTGCGGTCGAAGACACCGATGCGCCGGCGGCCGCGCCAGTTGCGGTGCTCCCAATAATGGCGGCTGACCGGATCGAGGTGCGGCGCGATAAAGCGGTCGTAGGCTTGCGAATTGTGGCTGGTGTCGGCGGCGCCGAAGAAGCGGAACAGGTCGCCCTGCGAGGGCAGGCGGCGCACCGCTTCCAGCTTCATGCGGTTCAGCGCGATGTGCGCGGCATTGAGGTCTACGGCGTCGACCCTTGCCGGCGAGCGGGTGAGGTAGGCCAGGATGTTGCAGCCGCCCGAGGCGATGGTGACGACGCGGTGGCCTTGGCCAAGCTGCATCGCCTCCATGTCGACATCGGGGTCTTCCCAGATCTGCGGATAGACGAGGCCGGAAAACAGGAAGGCGAACAGCCGCTCGGAAATGCCGGCTTTCGAAAGCGCGCGGTTCTGGTAGACCGCTTTTCCGACTTCCTTGCCGCGGCGAAAAACCAGATCTGCGGAGACGTCCGTCATGACAAAGTGATTCCCCATTTGCTTTGTCGCAAGCGGGTAGCGCAGGGTCATGACAGGCCGGTGACAGCCTGTTGACGTGTTCTTTACAGCTTGCCAAACCCGCCCGGCGTCGGTGTCGTCAGGATGACGGCATCGCCGGCGTCGAGCACGGTCTGGTCGCAGGCCTTCAGCACGTCGATCGAGCCGTCCTTGCGGCGGATTTTGGTCGAGCCGACCTCGCCGTCGCCGCCACCGTCCAGCCCCTGCGGCGGGCGGTTGCGGTGTGAGGATAGGATGGCGCATTCCATCTTTTCGAGGAAGCGGATGGTGCGTTTGGTGCCGTCGCCGGCGCTCCATTTGCCCTTGCCGCCGGATCCCTCGCGGATATGGAAATCCTCCAGCACCACGGGAAACCGCAGTTCCAGTACTTCCGGATCGGTGAGGCGCGAATTGGTCATATGGGTGTGCACGCCCGAGGTGCCGGCAAAGCCGCGGCCGGAGTTCATCTGGCCAGCCGGCGAGCCGGAACAGATGGTTTCGTAATACTGGTACTGCTTGTTGCCGAAGGTCAAATTGTTCATCGTGCCCTGCGCATTGGCCATGGCGCCCATGGCGCCGAACAGCGCATTGGTGACATGCTGCGAGGTCTCCACATTGCCGGCAACGACGGCGGCAGGGTAGGCGGGCTTCAGCATGCAGCCATCGGGAATGATGATGTTGATCGGTCGCAGGCATCCGGCATTCATCGGGATCATGTCCTCGACCATGACGCGGAAGGCATAGAGGACCGCCGCGCGCGCCACCGGCTCCGGCGCATTGAAATTGTTCTTCATGACAGGCGACGTGCCGGTGAAGTCGACCGTCGCCTCGCGCTTTTGCCGGTCGACCGTGATCTTCACCTTGATCACCTGGCCGGTGTCGGTGGGATATTCATAGGCCGATGTGTCCGGCAGCCGCTCAAGCACGCGGCGCACGCTTTCGGCGGCGTTGTCCTGGACATGGCCCATATAGGCCTCGACGACATCGAGGCCGAAATGCGCGACCATCTTGCGCAGTTCGGCGACGCCCTTTTCGTTGGCGGCGATCTGCGCCTTGAGGTCGGCGATGTTCTGATGCGGGTTGCGGGCCGGATAGCGGTGGTCGGTCAGCAGCGTATGCAGCTCTTTTTCGCGGAATTTACCGCGGTCGACGATGCGGAAATTGTCGAACAGCACGCCTTCCTCGTCGACCGTCGTGGCGAGCGGCGTCATCGAGCCAGGGGCGGTGCCGCCGATGTCGGCGTGGTGGCCGCGCGAGGCAACGTAGAAGAGAATTTCCTCCCCCCTCGAGGGGGAGGTGGCGGCGAAGCCGCCGGAGGGGGTCGGATCGACCGGGCTCGGCGCTCTTGCGGTGCCTTCTGAGAGGACCCCACCCGGCCGCTGCGCGGCCACCCTCCCCTCGAGGGGGAGGGAAAAGACGGGCGTCACCACGGTGATATCAGGCAGATGCGTGCCGCCATTATAGGGAGCGTTCAAGGCAAAGACGTCGCCGGGTTGGATGTCGCCGGAGTTCAGCCGGATGATGGTTTCGACCGAGCGGTCCATGGAGCCCAGATGCACCGGCATGTGCGGCGCGTTGGCCACCAGGGCGCCTGTGTGGTCGAAGACGGCACAGGAAAAATCCAGCCTTTCCTTGATGTTGACGGAGTAGGCGGTGTTCTGCAGCGTCACGCCCATCTGCTCGGCGATCGACATGAATAGATTGTTGAAGACTTCCAGCATGACCGGATCGGCTGATGTGCCGAGGGCAGCAGCGCGCGCTTTCCGTGCCGTGCGGCGGATCACGACGTGGTTGAGATTGGTGATTTCGGCCTGCCAGCCCGGTTCGACGACAATGGTCTGGTTGGGCTCGATGATGAGGGCGGGGCCGGCGACCAGATTGGATGGGCGCAGGTTTTCGCGACGATGGATGCCGGCTTCATGCGACCGGCCTTCGGTGTAGATGCGCCGCGTTCCGGAAGCGCCGGCTTCAACCCTCGCAGGCCCGGCTGGTGCATAGGCTTCGGCGCTGCTTTCGCCGATTTCGCTGCCCTCGACGCCGACCGTCTCGACAATCATCGGCTTGTCGTCATAGACGAAGCCGAATTGTGCCTTGTGGGCGATTTCGAAATCGCGCTTCGCCTGGAAAATTGAGTCGCTCTCGAAATTCACCGGCAGCGTCGTGTCGGTGCCATCATAGCGAATGTGCAGCACCGGCTTGGTGGCGACCACGTCCTCGGCGATGCCTTGCGCCGCCAGCTCGGCGATGACGGCCTTTCTCAAGATGGCGATGAGGTTGCCGATCTCGGTTCTCGACTCTTCGGCAAGCGGCTTGAGCAGCGCCTGCTGGCGTGAGGCAAAGACCGAGGCGAGGCCGATGCCATAGGCTGAAAGCAGGCCGGAGAACGGGTGGATCAGCACCGCCTCCATGCCAAGCGCGTCGGCGACAAGGCAGGCGTGCTGGCCACCGGCACCGCCGAAGCAGTTGAGCAGATATTCGGTGACGTCATAACCGCGCTGCACGGAAATCTTCTTGATGGCGTTGGCCATATTCTCGACGGCGATGGTGACAAAGCCCTCGGCGACGGCCTCCGGCGTTCGGCCATCGCCGATTTCGGCGGCCAGCGCGCTGAATTTCTTGCGCACGGTGCCGACATCGAGCGGTTCGTTCTGGCCGGGGCCAAAAATGGCCGGGAAGAAATCGGGCTGCAGCTTGCCGAGCATGACGTTGGCGTCGGTGACGGCCAGCGGCCCGCCGCGCCGGTAGGCGGCGGGGCCGGGATTGGCGCCCGCGGAGTCCGGTCCGGCGCGAAAACGGCCGGCCTCGTAATGCAGGACCGAACCGCCGCCGGCGGCGACGGTGTGGATGCGCATCATCGGCGCGCGCACGCGCACGCCGGCGACTTCGGTGTCGAAGGCGCGCTCATACTCGCCATCATAGTGGGCGACGTCGGTGGAGGTGCCGCCCATGTCGAAGCCGATGACTTTTTCGAAGCCGGCGAGCTTCGCCGTCTCGACCATGCCGACGACACCACCGGCCGGTCCCGACAACAGCGCGTCCTTGCCCTGGAACATGTCGGCGGCGGTGAGGCCGCCGGAGGACATCATGAACATGAGGCGAGGGGTTTCCCTCCCCCTCGAGGGGAGGGTGGCGGCAAAGCCGCCGGGTGGGGTCGGAACGACCGGGCTCGGCGTTTTAGCGGTGCTTTCTGAGAGGACCCCCTCTGGCCGCTTCGCGGCCATCTCCCCCTCGAGGGGGGAGAGGACGCCGAGCTCCTGTCCAACCCTTTGCACATAGCGCGACAGGATGGGCGAGAGATAGGCGTCGACCACGGTGGTGTCGCCGCGGCCGACCAGCTTGATCAGCGGCGAGACCTCATGGCTGACCGAGACTTGGGCGAAACCAAGCTTGCGGCAGACCTTGGCCACCGCCTTCTCGTGATCGGGGTATTTCCAGGCGTGCATGAAGACGATTGCCACGGCATCGATGCCGTCGGCTTTCGCCTGCTCGATCGCCGGCCGGCAAGCTGCGATGTCGAGCAGCCGTTCGACGCGGCCGTCCGCGAGCACGCGCTCGTCGATTTCGATGACGCGCTCATAGAGCTGCTCGGGAAGGATGATCTCCTTGGCGAAAATGTCGGGCCGCGCCTGGTAGGCGATCCTGAGCGCATCGCGAAACCCCTTGGTGATGAGCAGGAGCACGCGGTCGCCCTTGCGCTCAAGAAGCGCGTTGGTGGCGACCGTGGTGCCCATCTTGATGTCGCCGATCAGGCCGGACGGGATCGCGGCGCCCGGTTCAAGATCGAGCAGGTCGCGGATGCCTTGAATGGCGGCATCGGCATAGGCTTCGGGATTCTCCGAAAGCAGCTTGCGCGGATGCAATTCCCCTTGCGGGTCACGGCCGATGACATCGGTGAAGGTGCCGCCGCGATCGATCCAGAAATCCCATTTCGCGGCCATGGCTGTAGTCTCCGGCATTTTCGTTTCCAGCTTTCGTTGTTAATGCGCCAGCACGCCGGCAGCAACGCATCCCGTTGATGTTACATGCGGAAACGCAACGTTATGAAACTCATGGCCGCGTGGCGCATTTCCTCTGTAACCGTTCACTGCAACGTGAGCGTGTGTTGAAGGAGAGATATTATGAAAAAGCTCATTCTGGCTTCCGTGTCCGCCCTTGCCCTGCTGGGCGTCGCGGCCTGTAGCGACAGCGGCAAGGGCACTGACACCACCACCACGCAGAGCACGAATCCGCCGGCTGCTGAGCAGCCGATGAAGCCTGTGGCTCCGGCCGATAATTCGACCAAGCCCGCCGAGCCGGCTCCGGCAACACCTGCTCCTGCGCCCGCGCAGTAGTTTGTAAGCTGTAAAGCGTGTCTTGGGAGGAAGGGCCGGCGTCATGCCGGCCTTTTCTTGCAAAGGCAGCCACCGGGGCTGACAAGGTGCCTCTGGTTCTCGGACCTGACAGAGGCCGTTATTGGCTTGATAGCGGGGACCGGTTGGCTCTATGAAGCGGGCCATGTCGATTTGGGACCGCCTCGGCGAGTTTATCACACGGGTATCGTCTTCAGCGACGTCGGGCGTTGCCGATGTCGTCGAGGCTGTGCGCACTGTGTTCTCCGGCGATGCGGACCTGCGCCGCCGCGTCGCCTTTTCCGTGGCGATGATCGCGCTGTCGGCCAAGATGGCCAAGGCCGACGGCATCGTCACCCAGGATGAGGTGCGCGCCTTCCAGGAAATATTCGAAGTGCCGCCGAAGGAGACGCGCAACGTTGCGCGGCTGTTCGATCTCGCCCAGCAGGACGTGGCCGGTTTCGAAACCTATGCTGCGCGCATGGCACAGATGTGCGGTTCCGGGCATTCCAATTGCGCGATGCTGGAAGACATACTCGACGGCCTATTCCACATCGCCAAGGCCGATGGGCTGGTGCATGAGCGCGAAGGCATCTTCCTGCACCGTATCGCCGAGATCTTCCGCATCGACGAGGCGCATTACGAATCGATCCTGGCCCGGCACGTCAATCTGGGCGCCGGCGACCCTTATGTCGTGCTCGGCATCGAGCGCGGCAAGCCGTTCGAGGAAGTCAGGAAGCGGTACCGCAAGCTGGTGTCCGACAATCATCCCGACCGGCTGATCGCGCGTGGTCTGCCGCAGGAATTCATCAAGATAGCGACGACCAGGGTCGCGGCGATCAACGCCGCCTATGAGATGATCGAGCGGGGCCTGCGGCACGTATGAGCGGGTTCCTGCCCGACGAGCCGAGCGCCGAAGTCAGGGTATCGCCGAATTTCGGACCAAGGCGCGACACGCTGAAGCCCGACATGATCGTGCTGCACTATACCGGCATGGCGACGGGCGCCGGAGCGGAAGCCTGGCTGTGCGATCCGGCGAGCGAAGTCTCGTCGCACTATCTCGTCCATGAAAACGGCCACATCGTGCAGATGGTCAGGGAAAGCGACCGCGCCTGGCACGCCGGCAAGAGTTCCTGGTTCGGGCGCACCGACATCAATTCCTGCTCGATCGGCATCGAGATCGTCAATCCAGGCCATTCGCTGGGCTATCCCGGGTTCCCCCGGCGCCAGATCGGGGCGGTGATCGGCCTGTGCAAGGGGATTGCCGAACGGCATGCGATCGCCGCCACGCGGGTGCTGGCGCATTCCGATGTGGCACCGGGGCGCAAGATCGATCCGGGCGAGAAGTTCCCGTGGGCCGCCCTGTTCGAGGCGGGCGTCGGCCATCTCGTGCCGGCCGCCCCCATCAGGCGCGGAGCCGCGCTGACGCCCGGTGACAGCGGTGCCAATGTCGAGGCGTTGCAGTCGATGCTGGCGCTCTATGGCTATGGTGTCGAGATATCGGGCATTTTCGACCATCAGACACGGATCGTCGTCGAGGCCTTCCAACGCCATTTCCGGCGCAGGCTGGTCGACGGGCTGGCCGACGGCTCGACGATGCGTACGCTGCAAAAATTGCTTGCTTCCATGAGCCGCTGACCCGGGGTCAAGGCGCTGCCCAAGTAATCTTCTTCCTTCGCTAGGTTACAAACTGTCACTCAAAGTGACTTGCCCCGCCTTCATTGGCGCCAATTCGGGCTTCAAACGGCAATTCGTACAGTTTGTCGGACGTCTATCCCCCCGGATGTTCCGATATTAATCAAGCCGTGCCACGCGAAGATCTTCGCGTGGTCCAGATAGAACAGGATCACATGCAGAAATTGACCGTTGTAACGGCAGCTCTTGCTGCCGGCGTAATGACTTTTGCCTTCAACGCGGCCAACGCCGCGCCGGCAAGCCCACGGGCCGATCAGGCGCTCGTCGCGGTGACCGCCAAGGGCAAGGCCATTTCGGCCAAAAGCAGCAGGAGCACGAAGGCAACGGCGAAGCAGGCTTCCGCGAAGGTGGAAAAGGCCAGCTGGATCAAGGCGAAGAGATCCGGCGCCAAAAGGCAGACAAAGCGCGGCCGCAAGACCATCGACATGACGACAACGGCATCGATCGGCCTCAGGAATGTCGCGGCTTCAACGGCAGCGGTGGCCAGCAGCGGACAATATTCCGCGATCGTCGCCCGCTATGCGGCGAGCTATGGCGTTCCGGTCTCGCTGGCCCAGGCCGTCATCACGATCGAGAGCAACTACCGGCCGAACATGGTCGGCAGCGCCGGCGAGATCGGCCTGATGCAGATCAAGCCGGCGACGGCGCGGATGATGGGCTATAACGGCTCGGCCAAGGGTCTCTTCGATCCCGACACCAACATCAAATACGGCATGAAGTATCTCGCTTTGGCGCAGAACCTTGGCGGCGGCACGACCTGTGGCACGATCCTGAAATACAATGCCGGCCATGCCGCAACGCGGATGAACCCGATCTCGGCCGCCTACTGCAGCAAGGTCAAGGTGCAGATGGCGGCGCTTTGATTGCAAGTTGCGAGAGCCGGCGGACAAGCCGGCTTTTTCATTTGCGTTTTCCCGGCTGAACCCCTTTATACGCCTTGCCAGCTGGCTGGGCGGCCGCACTCGCAAACGCCGAAAGGCCGCGAGTGAGGAAAGTCCGGGCTCCATGGAGACACGGTGCCGGTTAATGGCCGGCGGGGGCGACCCCAGGGAAAGTGCCACAGAAAGCAAACCGCCACGACTTTGTCGGGGTAAGGGTGAAAGGGTGGGGTAAGAGCCCACCGCGCGACTGGCAACAGGAGCGGCACGGTAAACCCCACCGGGAGCAAAACCGAATAGGGGCGGTGCGAGGGGAAACCCTCGAGGGCTGTTTCCGGCTCACCGTCCGGGTAGGTTGCGTGAGGCGCATGGCAATATGCGCCCAAGATGAATGGCCGCCACGTTCTCGTCCCGCAAGGGGCGAGGGCCATACAGAACCCGGCTTACAGGCCAGCTGGCAGTTTCTCCCCGAAGAGAAATCCTTTGAGATCAGAAGGTTGCGCCCTCGGGCGCGCCTGTCGATTCAAGGCTTTTTCAGGTTGTCTGTACCAACCAGGCTCGGCCGCTGCTTGAAGCTGGTACGATTAAATCGTACCATGGTTCGACATCGATACCAGGAGCCTATCATGGGACAGGTCGACAAACGCAGCATCACGCTGTCGCCAGAACTGGCGCAGGCGGTGGACGATGTGGTCGCGGCAGGGGAGTACGCCTCGGCGAGCGAGGTGATCCGCGAGGCGCTGCGGCAATGGAAGGACCGACGCGATCTCTTCGGCTACACGGTCGAGGAATTGCGTAGGCTGGTGCAGGAAGGGATCGACAGCGGGCCGGCGCTGGAAGGACCGCCTATCCTCGAACGAGCGCGCGCCAAATATCTCAAGATGGCTGAGGCAAAAGGCCTTGAGGAGTGAAATACCGGCTGCTTCCCCAAGCAGTGGTCGACCTCGAAAGCATCGGTGACTACATCGCCGATCACGATCCGCGGGCCGCTGTCCGGTTCGTGGATGCGCTGGAACGACGTTGGGACTTGCTCACCCTCCATCCCTTCTCAGGCGCGCCACGCGATGATATCGCGCCCGGGATCCGTCATCTGGTCGTCGGCGACTATCTCACTTTGTATCGGGTTGGCGGCGACGCGATCGAAATTCTTCGCGTGCTGCACGGCCATCGCAACATCGAGGCCGACGACCTCGGGTCGTGATCGGTTCGGTTAGCCGCTGATCCTGTCCAGCGACGCCTCGATCGCCGCCCAAAGCTCTTCCACGGGTTCACAGCCTATCGAGAGTCGCACAAAGCCGGCAGGAACCGCATCGCCTCGCTTCATGCGCCGCTCGGCCGAAGTGTGGACGCCGCCAAAGGAGGTCGCGGCCTCGATCAGTTGGCAATTGTTGATGAAATCCTCGGCCTTGTCCTCCGAGGCGAGTTCGAACGAGATGAGGAAGCCGAAGCGCTCCATCTGGGCACGGGCGAGGTTGTGCGAGGGATCGCCATTCAGGCCGGGAAAACGCAGGCCACGCACCGCGCGATGTTCCTTCAGCCGTTGCGCGATGGTTTCGGCCGATGAGCACATGCGGTCGAAGCGCACCTCCAGTGTTTCGAGGCCGCGATGCACCAGCCAGGCTTCAAACGGTCCGGGAATGCCGCCAACAATGCTGCGCCAGTCCGCCACCTTGGTGACGATGTCGGCGTTGCGGCTGGCGACATGGCCGAACAGCACGTCCGAATGGCCGTTGACCGCCTTGGTGTCGGCGGAGACGACGACATCGGCGCCGAAGTCGAGCGGACGTTGGCCGAATGGCGTCATTGTCGTGTTGTCGACGACAAGGATCCCGCTTTGTTCGTGGACAGCCTTGGCGATCGCCGAGATATCGCAGATGTCCAGCCGCGGATTGGACGGGGTTTCCACGAAGACCAGCGAATAGCCTTCGAAGCCGCCGTCAAGGAAGGTCGGCGTCGGCCTGGTGTCGCAGGTGATGCCGAGCGGCTTCAGGAAGCGTTCGGCCATCGCGCGGGTGGCGTGATAGCCGTCCGCGGGCAGGAGCACGCGGTCGCCCGATTTCAGAAGCGCGAAAAACACCGACGAAATCGCGCCCATTCCTGAGGGAAAGCTCACGCATTGCGCATCCTCCAGATGGCCGAGCACATGTTCCACGGCGCGCCAGGTCGGATTGTCGTAGCGGCCGTATTGATCGACGCCGGTCTCGACGCCCGGCGTGTGAAATATCGAGGCCATGGTCAACGGCAAGGGGATCGGGTCGCCGGTGGCGAAATCGCGGCTGCGCAAATGGGATAATTCGGCGGCGCGTGACTTTGCCGTCTCGGACATGAGCTCGATCCTTGTTTTCTGGGCGGAAGACGTCGCTCGACGCTATGCGGGCGGGTGATCCGCGGCAAGTCGCGTCTTTTGGGCCAAGGGGGTCTAAACGCTTCGTTAGGCTTAATGATCCATAAAGACGAGACGTGCCGTAACGGCTGCTCGGATTGGTCGCGATGCGCGTGTTTGTGAAGCCTATTCCCGTTGACGCCCATAGTGCCCCATGATATCCCATTTCGACATCAAAGCCTTCGTTCCGTGTCAGGGTAAAGCGTACGCCAATCGGGCAGCCGCGGCGGCTGCGCGTTTGCCGCTTTTTGCCCGTGTGGACGAACTGGCTGTGGGGCAGGGAACGCGCTGCGGCGGCGCGTACGAGACGATGAAGAGGGGTGCGGCGGCGCAAGCGGCTGTAACGTTTAATGGACCGGTTTCTGTCGAACACGGTGAGCAGGATCGATGCGAAGGGGCGGGTGTCCGTTCCGGCGCATTTCCGCGCCGTCGTGCAGAAGCGCGGCTATTCGGAACTCTACGCATTGCGCTGCCTGGACCTGCCGGCGATGGATGTCGGCGGGCTCGATTTGCTCGACCGCTACGAGCAGCGCATCGCCCAGGAAGATCCCTTCCTGCAGACGGCGGACGACATGTCGTTCTTCTGCCATGGCGATGGAACCTTCCTGAAGCTCGATCAGGACGGCCGCATCACGATGAGCGATTTCGTCCGCGAGCACACCGGCATCTCGGCGGAGGTGGCCTTTGTCGGGCGCGGCAATTTCTTTCAGATCTGGGAGCCGGGACGGCTTGCGGCCTATGGGGCGCAGGCGCGGGCCAGGCTTTTGCAGCTTCGGCAGGGGACGAAGCCTGGGGAGCGACCGGAATGATGGTGGGCCACGGCGATGACATCCACGCCGTTGGCGGATCGGTCCGCCACATTCCGGTCCTCCTTGGCGAAGTGCTCGAGGCACTGGCGCCGGCGGAGGGCGACATCATCATCGACGGCACGTTCGGCGCCGGCGGCTACACCAAAGCCATTCTGGCGACCGGGGCTTCCGTCGTGGCGATCGACCGCGATCCCGACGCCATCACAGCCGGACGCGATCTCGAGGCGCAATCGGGCGGTCGGCTAAAACTGGTGCAGGCGCCGTTCTCGACACTGGACGAGCATGTCGAGAGTGCTGATGGCGTCGTGCTCGACATTGGCGTGTCCTCCATGCAGCTCGACCAGGCCGAGCGCGGCTTCTCGTTCCGCAATGACGGGCCGCTCGACATGCGCATGGCGCAGGCGGGCCTGAGTGCCGCCGATGTCGTCAACAGCTTCAAGCCTGGCGACCTTGCCCGTATCTTCGGTTTTCTCGGCGAGGAGCGTCACGCCGGCCGCATCGCCCGCATGATCGAGGCGCGCCGAGAGAAGCGGCCGTTCGAGCGCACGCTGGAGCTGGCCGATGCCATCGAGACGCATGTCGGCCGCGCACCGAAGGACAAGATCCATCCGGCCACCCGCGTCTTCCAGGCGCTGCGCATCTTCGTCAATGATGAGCTTGGCGAGCTGGCCAAGGCGCTGTTCGCGGCCGAACGTGCACTGAAGCCGGGCGGACGGCTCGCCGTGGTGACGTTCCACTCGCTGGAAGACCGGATCGTCAAGCGCTTCATCGCCGACCGGGCCGACGTCGCCACGGGATCACGTCACTTGCCCGAGGCGCATGCGCGTACCGCGACCTTCCGCAAGGCCGGTGGCGGCGTGACGGCTGATGATGCCGAGGTCGCGGCCAATCCGCGCGCCCGCTCGGCCAGGCTGCGCGCGGCAATCCGCACCGATGCGCCGGCGCGTGGCGGCGACTTTTCGATTTTCGGCCTTCCAAAGCTTCCCGGCATCAACCTGCCGGGGGAGAGGTAAGCACGTGTTCCGTACCAGCGACATTGTTCTGATCGCCGTCATGGTTTCGGCGGCGGCCCTGACCTACAAGACCAAGCGCGAGGCCGAGGATCAGCTGGCGGCGGTGCAGAAGATCCATACCCAGATACGCTACGAGGAGGAGACGATCGACCTGCTCAAGGCCGACTGGAGCCTGCTCACCCAGCCGTCGCGGCTGCAGAAGCTCGCCGAACTCTACAAGTCGCAGCTCGCACTCGAGCCGGTCAGTGCGCGCCAGATCGTCGGCTTGAGCGACCTGCCGGCCAAGGCCCTCGACATCCAGGACATCCTGAAAGGACGCCAGGACAGCATGGCCGACAATTCCGACAAGGCGCCGTCTGGCGACAAGGATCCCGTCGTGACCGGAGACATCGCCCAATGATCGGCAAACTGCTGAAGCGTCGTGCCAGGACGGCTGAGGACGGATCGATCGTCGTCGAAGGCGCCCGCAAGGCGACCGGCGGCAAGGGCAAGGCGCGCATCGTCATGACGATGGCGGTGTTCTTCGGCATCTTCTCGACCATTTCGGGGCGGCTGGTCTATCTCGGCTTCCAGACGCCTGATCTATCGGGCGGCCCGCAGAGCCGGATCACCGCCTCGCGGCCCGACATTGTCGACCGCAATGGCGAAGTGCTGGCGACCGACATCAAGACAGCGTCGCTGTTCGCCGAGCCACGCCGCATCGTCGATGCCGACGAGGCGATCGAGAAGCTATCGACCGTGCTGCCCGAGATCGATTACGAGCAGACCTACCACAAGCTCAAGAGCGGCGCCGGCTTCGTCTGGTTGCAGCGGCAGCTGACGCCCAAGCAGCAGGCCGACATCATGCAGCTCGGCATTCCCGGGTTCGGCTTCCGCACGGAGAAGCGCCGTTTCTATCCGAGCGGCGAAACCTCGTCCTATATTGTCGGCCTGACCAATATCGACAATCAGGGCATCTCCGGCATGGAGAAATATATCGATGAGCAGGGCCTGAGCGACCTGCAGGCGTCGGGCCTGGCGGTGGCCAAGGATCTCAAGCCGGTGAAGCTTTCGATCGATCTGCGCATCCAGCATGTGGTGCGCGACGAGATCGCCGCCGGCCTGGAGCGCTACCGCGCGCTCGGCGCCGGCGCCGTCGTGCTCAACGTCAAGACCGGCGAAGTGGTGGCCATGGCCTCGGTGCCGGATTTTGATCCGAACAATCCTTACAATGCACAGGAAAAGGACCGGCTGAACCGGATGTCGGCGGGCCTCTATGAGATGGGCTCGACCTTCAAGAGCTTCACCTCGGCCATGGCGCTCGATTCCGGCAAGGCGAACATGAATAGCCGCTTCGACGCTTCGCATCCAATCCGGGTCGGCCATCAGGCGATTCACGATTTCCACGGCAAGAACCGTGTGCTGTCGCTGCCGGAAGTGTTCCTATATTCGTCCAACATCGGGTCGGCCAGGGAGGCCGAACTGGTCGGCATCGAGGGGCATCGGGAATTCCTGCATCGCCTTGGCATTCTGGAGAGGATGCAAACCGAACTGCCTGAGGTCGCCCGCCCGACCGAACCGAAGGTCTGGAAACAGGTCAATTCCTTCACCATCGCCTTCGGCCACGGCGTGTCGACGACGCCGCTGCAAGCGGCTGTCGGCTGCGCCGCGTTGATGAATGGCGGCTTCCTGATGAACCCGACCTTCCTGGTGCGGACGCAAGAGGAAGCGATGGCCGCCGCCAAGAAGGTGGTGAGTGAAAAGACGGTCGAGGGCATGCGCTACCTCTATTCGCTCAACGCCGAGAAGGGCTCGGCCAGGAACGCCAGAGTTCCCGGCTACCGCGTTGGCGGCAAGACCGGAACGGCCGAGAAGGTCATCAACGGCCGTTACTCCAAGGAGTTGAATTTCAACACCTTTGTCGCCGCCTTCCCGATGGATGACCCGCAATATCTGGTGTTTACGATTGCCGACGCTCCGCACCCGGAAAAGCCAGGGATGACCGACGTCGCCGCCAACAATGCGGGGGTCATGGCAGGCAATATCATCCGGCGTTCGGCGGCCATGCTTGGCGTGAAGCCAGATTTCAGCCATGAAAATGGTGCAACGCTGGTTTCCTATCAGTGATTCTTGGGGCGCGCCGGCAACTGCGCGCTATTTTGTTGCGGTGAACGGGACTCGATGAAGCTCAGAGATTTAACCGGTATCCTGCCAGTCGAAGGAACAGCTTCCGCCGATCTGGAGGTTACCGGGATTTCGTCCGATTCCCGCCAGGTAAAACCCGGCGTCCTCTTCTTCGCGCTTGCCGGAACCAAGGCCGATGGCGCGGCTTATGCTGCCGATGCGGCCAAGCGTGGCGCGCTGGCGATCGTGACAGCCAAGGGCAGCTCCGTCGCAGGACTGCCGGTTCAGGTGCTGGCGGTCGATGACCCGCGTCTGGCGCTGGCGCTAAGTGCTTCCCGCTTTTTCGGCAAGCAGCCGCAGACCATGGTGGCGGTGACCGGCACCAGCGGCAAGACCTCGGTCGCCGCCTTCACCAGGCAGATATGGGGGCAGGCGGGCTATGCCGCGGCTTCGATCGGCACCACCGGCGTGGTGGCGCCCGGCCGCAACGAATATGGCTCGCTGACGACGCCCGATCCGGTCGCCCTGCACCAGTTGCTGCGGGAATTGGCCGATGCCGGTGTCACCCACGCCTCGATGGAAGCTTCCAGCCATGGGCTCGACCAGCGCCGGCTTGACGGCGTGAAGCTCGCCGCCGGCGGCTTCACCAATCTCGGCCGTGACCATATGGATTATCATCCGACGGTCGAGGATTATCACCGCGCCAAACTGCGCCTGTTCGACACGCTGCTGCCGAAAGGCGCGCCGGCCGTCGTCTTCGCCGACGATCCGTGGTCGGCGCCGACGATCCAGGCGGCGAAGGCCGCCGGGCTCAAGGTGCTGACTGTTGGCCGCCATGGCGATTTCCTCACGCTGAAGCGGGTCGAGCACGAGCGCCATCGCCAGCGCGCCGAAGTCGAGGTCGACGGCGTGCTTTACGAAATCGACCTGCCGCTGGCCGGCGATTTCCAGATTTCGAACGCGCTGGTCTCGGCGGGCCTTGCCATTTCCACGGGAACACCTGTCGCCAAGGCCTTGGCTGCATTGGAAAAATTGAAGGGCGCGCCGGGTAGGCTCGACCTCGTCGGCACCACCGCCGGCGGTGCGCCGGTCTATGTCGACTACGCCCACAAGCCTGATGCGCTGGAGAATGTGCTGGCCTCGGTGAGGCCGTTCACCACCGGTCGCGTGATGGTTGTGTTTGGCTGTGGCGGCGACCGCGACCGGGGAAAAAGGCCGATCATGGGCGAGATTGCGACCCGGCTTGCCGATGTCGTCATCGTCACCGACGACAATCCGCGCTCCGAAGTGCCTGAGACGATCCGCGCTGCCATTATGGCCGCTGCCCCTGGCGCCATCGAGATCGGCGACCGGCGCAAGGCGATCCATGAGGCTGTCGGCATGCTTCATGCCGGCGATACGCTGATCGTGGCCGGCAAGGGCCACGAGGAAGGCCAGACGATTGGCTCCGAGACCCTGCACTTTTCCGACCACGAGGAAGTCCGCGCCGCGTTGCAGGAGCGTGCCGCATGAGCCTCCTGTGGACCTCCGAGGCGCTGGTTGCCGCCATGGATGGGCGGCCGCTCGGGCCTATGCCCGACGGGATATCGGGGATTTCGATCGACAGTCGCAGCCTGCAGCCCGGTGACGCCTTCTTCGCCATCAAGGGCGAGGTGATGGACGGTCATGACTTCGCCACCGCGGCCATCAAGGCCGGTGCCGGCGTGCTGGTGGTGGCGGAGGGCAGGCTGCCGTCGCTTGGCCGGCTGACGGCGCCGATCATCGTCGTCGAGGACGTGCTGGCCGCGCTGGAAAAGCTCGGTGTCGCCTCGCGGACCCGCTCCCGGGCCAAAATCATCGCGGTCACTGGTTCGGCCGGCAAGACCACCACCAAGGAGGCGCTGCGGCATGTGCTGTCGGCGGTCGGCAAGGTGCATGCCTCGGCGCAGTCCTTCAACAACCATTGGGGCGTGCCGCTGACGCTGGCGCGCA
Source organism: Mesorhizobium sp. P2_E9 (assembly GCF_056403815.1). NCBI lineage: Bacteria > Pseudomonadati > Pseudomonadota > Alphaproteobacteria > Hyphomicrobiales > Phyllobacteriaceae > Mesorhizobium > Mesorhizobium sp. P2_E9. The sequence goes on along the minus strand of NZ_JBFUET010000003.1, from coordinate 366,117 downwards.
TGCCGGATGATTGCGACTACGCCGTGTTCGAGATCGGCATGAACCATCCCGACGAGATCCGGCCGCTGGTGAAGATGGTGCGGCCGCATGTCGCCATCGTCACCATGATCGCGGCCGCGCATCTCGGCTTCTTCCGCAATCTGGATGAGATCGCCAAGGCCAAGGCCGAGATTTTCGAAGGGCTGGAGCCCGAAGGCGCTGCCGTCCTGAACCGCGACGACGCGCGTTTCAAGCTTCTCGACAAGATGGCGCATGCCGCCGGCGTCGAGCATGTCTACGGTTTCGGTGAGAATGCGCGCTCGACCTTCAAGCTGGTCAAATGCGAGCTTCACGCGGACCATTCCGACATCGCCGCCAGGATCGGCGGCCATGATATGATCGCTCGTATCGGTGCGCCCGGCCGGCACATGGTGCAGAACGTGCTGGCGGTGCTGGGCGCGGCGCAACTGGTCGGCGCCGATCTCGACAAGGTAGCATTGGCGCTGGTTGATCTCTCGGCCGAGCGCGGCCGTGGCAAGCGCCATGTGCTGCGGCATCCCGGTGGACCGATCACGCTGATCGACGAGAGCTACAACGCCAATCCGGCCTCGATGGGAGCCGCCATGGCGCTGCTCAACGCCACGCCGGTGACGGGCGAGGGCCGCCGCATCGCTGTGCTCGGCGACATGCTGGAACTCGGTGATCACTCGGCCAAGCTGCACGCCGCCCTTGCCGATCTCATCGTCGGCACCGGCACGCAGACGGTCTTTCTCGGTGGTCCCGACATGCGGGCGCTGGCGGAAGCGCTGCCGGGCGATATCAAGACGGAATACCGCGCCGGCGTCGAGGAGCTGAAGCCGGTGCTGCTTGCCGCGCTGAAGCCGGGCGACGTGGTGATGATCAAATCGTCGAAGGGCATCGGTTTTGCAAAGCTGGTCGATGCGCTGCTGGGCAAGTTCCCGGCTCAATCAACAGCCAACAGTCAGACCTAACGTCGGGGGACGAAAGCGCATGTTTACACTGCTGGTCGATTTCGCGGACAAGATTTCGGTCTTCAATGTCTTCCGCTACATCACGTTCCGTACCGGCGGGGCGCTGATCACCTCGGCGCTGATCGTCTTCATCTTCGGGCCGACCATCATCAATTCGCTGCGGCTCAGGCAAGGCAAGGGCCAGCCGATCCGGGCCGACGGACCGCAGACGCATTTCAAGAAGGCCGGCACGCCGACCATGGGCGGGCTGATGATCCTGTCCGGCATTATCGGCTCATCGCTTTTATGGGCGAACCTGTCGAGCATCTATGTCTGGGTGGTGCTCCTGGTGACGCTGGGCTTCGGCTCGATCGGCTTCTATGACGACTATCTGAAGGTGACCAAGCAGTCGCATCTCGGTTTTTCCGGCAAGGCACGGCTGGCGCTTGAATTCGTCATTGCCGGCATCGCCGCCTGGGTGATCATGCATAACGGCCAGGCGCCGTTCTCGTCGTCGCTGACATTCCCCTTTGCCAAGGAATTCATCATCAATCTCGGCTGGTTCTTCATTCCGTTCTCCTGCTTCGTCATCGTCGGCGCCGGCAATGCGGTGAACCTGACGGACGGCCTCGACGGGCTGGCGATCGTGCCGATCATGATCGCGGCGGCGTCCTTCGGCGTCATCGCCTACCTCTCCGGCAACGCGGTGTTCGCCGAATATCTGCAGATCCATTTTGTTCCCGGCACCGGCGAACTGGCTGTCGTGCTGGGCTCCGTCATCGGCGCCGGCCTCGGGTTTCTCTGGTTCAACGCACCGCCGGCGGCGATCTTCATGGGCGACACCGGTTCGCTGGCCATGGGCGGCCTGATCGGCACGGTTGCGGTCGCCACCAAGCACGAGATCGTGCTGGTCATCGTCGGCGGATTGTTCGTGGTCGAGATTCTCTCGGTCATCATCCAGGTTGGCTACTTCAAGATGACCGGTAAGCGCGTGTTCCTGATGGCGCCGATCCACCATCATTTCGAAAAGCTCGGCTGGACCGAAAGCCAGGTGGTGATCCGCTTCTGGATCATTGCCGTCATCCTGGCGCTGGTCGGCCTCTCCACACTGAAGCTCAGATAGGAAACCTCCTTGATTCCCGCCGCATCCTTCACAGGCAAGCACGTTTCGCTCTTCGGGCTCGGTGGCTCGGGGATTGCGACCGCGCGGGCATTGATCGAGGGGGGGGCGGACGTTCTGGCCTGGGACGATAATCCCGACAGCGTCGCCAAGGCGGCCGCCACCGGCATCGCCACAGCCGATCTGCGCGGCGCCGACTGGGCGAAATTCTCGGCCTTCGTGCTGTCGCCCGGCGTGCCGCTGACGCATCCCAAGCCGCATTGGACGGTGGAACTGGCGAAGGGTGCCGGTGTCGAGGTGATCGGCGACATCGAACTTTTCTGCCGCGAGCGGATTTTGCAGGCGCCGACGGCGCCTTTCATCGCCATCACCGGCACCAACGGCAAGTCGACAACGACGGCGCTGACAGCGCATATCCTCAAATCGGCGGGCCGCGACACCCAGATGGGCGGCAATATCGGCCGCGCGGTGATGACGCTCGATCCGCCGAAGCCTGACCGGCACTATGTCGTCGAATGCTCGTCCTATCAGATCGATCTTGCGCCCTCGATCAACCCGACGGCCGGCATCCTGCTCAATCTGACGCCGGATCATCTCGACCGCCACGGCACCATGCAGCACTACGCTTCGATCAAGGAGCGGCTGGTGGCGGGGAGCGAGACGGCGATCATCGGCATCGACGATTCCTGGTGCGCGCAGATCGCCGAGCGGCTGGAGCGGGCAGGGCGACAGGTCATCCGCATTTCCAAGCGGCTGCCGCTGACCGATGGCTATTTCGCCGACGGCACCAATCTGATGGAAGCCGTGCACGGCCGCTACAGCAAGGTCGCCTTCCTCGAAGGCATCGGCTCGCTGCGCGGCCAGCACAATGCCCAGAACGCGCTTGCCGCGGTCGCCGCTTGCCTCAAAGTCGGGCTCGACCTCGGCGAAATCCAGTCTGGGCTCGAAAGCTTCCCGGGTCTCGCCCACCGCATGGAGCAGGTCGGCCGCAAGCACCATGTGCTGTTCGTCAACGATTCCAAGGCGACCAATGCCGATGCGGCGGCACCAGCCCTGTCGAGCTTTCCGCGCATCTACTGGATCGCCGGTGGTCTGCCCAAGGAAGGCGGCATCGAACCGTTGCGCGGCTTCTTCCCGCGCATCGCCAAGGCCTATCTGATCGGCGAGGCGGCGCCTGCCTTTTCGGCGACGCTGGGCGAGGCGGTGCCTTACGAGATATCGGGCACGCTGGCCGCGGCGGTCGAGCATGCCGCGCATGATGCGGCCAAGGACGACAGCGGCGAGGTGGTGGTGCTGCTGTCGCCGGCCTGCGCCAGTTTCGACCAGTTCAAGAATTTCGAAGTTCGCGGCGAAGCCTTCAGGCAAGCTGCGAATGCTATCGAGGGTGTGAAACCCATCGGAGGGGCACGATAATGCAGAGCCGTCTCGATAAAAGTCCTGTCGCAACCTGGTGGTGGACGATCGATCGCTGGTTCCTGGCGGCGTTCCTGTCGCTGATGGGGCTCGGCATCGTCTTGTCCTTCGCAGCCAGCCCGGCGGTGGCCGAACGCATCGGCCTCGACAGCTTCCACTTCGCCACCAGGCAGATCATCTTCACCGTGCCGGCGCTCGGTGTGATGCTCGCCGTCTCCTTCCTCGATTCCAGGCAGATCCGGCGCATGTCGTTGATCATGCTGTGCCTGATGCTGGTGCTGATGGTGGCGGTGCTTTACATCGGCGTCGAGGTGAAGGGCGCGCGGCGCTGGGTCTCGCTCGCCGGCCTGTCGATCCAGCCGTCGGAATTCCTGAAGCCGGCCTTCGTCATCATGTGCGCCTGGCTGTTCGCCGAGCACAAGCGCCAGCCCGACATTCCGGGCAATCTGTTCGCCATGCTGCTCCTGGTGCTGGTCGTGTCGCTGCTGGTGGCGCAGCCTGACCTCGGCCAGACCATGCTGACGACCGGCACCTGGGGCATCATGTTTTTCATGGCCGGGCTGCCATGGCTGTGGATCATCGTGCTGGGTGCCGCCGGCGTCGGCGGCGTTTTTGCCGCCTATACGGTGTTCCCGCACGTTGCCCTGCGCATCGACAAGTTCCTCACCGGCGAAGGCGACACCTTCCAGGTCGACATGGGGCGCGACGCGCTGATCAATGGCGGCTGGTTCGGCGTCGGGCCGGGCGAGGGCACGGTCAAGCGGGTCATCCCCGACAGCCATGCCGACTTCGTCTTCTCGGTCGCGGGCGAGGAGTTCGGGCTGATCATGTGCTTCTTCATCATGTCGATCTTCGCCTTCATCGTGCTGCGCGGCCTCAACACTGCGCTCAAGGAACATGATGATTTCACCCGCTATGCGGTCGGCGGCCTCGTCACCGTGTTCGGCCTGCAGGCCGTCATCAACATGTGCGTCAACCTGCAGCTGGTGCCGGCCAAGGGCATGACGCTGCCCTTCATCTCCTATGGCGGCTCCTCGCAGATCGCCATCGCCATTTCGATGGGCATGGTGCTGGCGCTGACACGCAAGCGGCCGGAAAAGCGCAAGCAGATGGGCTTCACCCTGCCGCAGCGCGCCATGCCGGCGGAGTGACATGGCGAGGGGTGTCATCCTTCTCGCGGCGGGCGGAACCGGCGGGCATCTGTTTCCGGCCGAGGCGCTGGCGCATGAGCTGATCGAGCGCGGCTGGTCGGTGCAACTGGCAACCGACGACCGCGCCGAGCGGTTTGCCGGCCACTTCCCGGCTGCCGCCATCCATCCGATCCAGTCGGCGACGATGGGTTCGAAAAATCCCATCGCCGTGCTTGGCGCCTTCTGGAAAATCTGGCGCGGTGTGCGCCAGGCCTCCGCCATTATCGGCCGGATCAAGCCGGATGCCGTGGTCGGCTTTGGCGGCTATCCGACCTTGCCGCCGCTCTATGCGGCGACACGGCGCAAGGTGCCGACGCTGATCCATGAGCAAAACGCGGTGATGGGGCGCGCCAACCGGGCGCTTGCCGGTCGCGTCGACGCCATCGCCGGCGGCTTCCTGCCGCAGGATACGAGTGCCATCGGTGAAAAGACGGTGACGACAGGCAATCCGGTCAGGCCGGCGGTGCTGGAGGCGGCCAAGACGCCTTACGCGGCGTCGACCGGCGAGGAGCCTTTCCGCCTGCTGGTGTTCGGTGGCAGCCAGGGCGCGCAATTCTTTTCCGATGCCATGCCGGGGGCCATCGGGCTGCTTTCCGATGCGCAGCGCAAGCGGCTGGTCATCACCCAACAGGCTCGCGCGGATGACGTGGCGCGGGTGAAGGCGGCCTATGCCACGCTTGGCGTCGCCGTCGAGGTCTCGCCCTTCTTCACCGACATGGCGGCGCGTATCGCCGCGGCGCATCTGGTGATCTCGCGTTCAGGCGCCTCGACCGTGTCGGAGATCGCCGTCATCGGCCGGCCGGCGCTGCTGGTGCCCTATCCCTATGCGCTCGACCACGACCAGGCGGCGAATGCTGCCGCCCTTGCTGCTGCCGGCGGCGGCGAAGTGCACCCGCAATCGACGCTGTCGCCCGAGCGCATTGCAACCCTCATTGGCGGGCTGATGGACAATCCCGGGCGGCTGGCGGCGATGGCCGCGGGCGCGAAGTCGGCCGGCAGGCCGGACGCGGCACGGTTGCTCGCCGATCTCACAGAGGCTATTGCGTCCAGAAAAACCGTTACGGATTTCAGGAAGGGGACGCACCCATGAAGATGCCGCAGACCATCGGCCTTGTGCATTTCATCGGCATTGGCGGCATCGGCATGAGCGGCATCGCCGAAGTGCTGCACAATCTCGGCTACAAGGTGCAAGGGTCCGACCAGGCCGACAGCGCCAATGTACAGCGGCTGCGCGACAAGGGCATCGAATGCTTCGTCGGCCACAAGGCCGAGAATCTCGGCGATGCCGAGGTGGTGGTCGTCTCGACGGCGATCAAGAAGACCAATCCGGAGTTGAAGGCCGCGCGCGAAAAGCTGCTGCCGATCGTGCGCCGTGCCGAGATGCTGGCCGAACTGATGCGCTTCCGCCAGGCCGTCGCCATCGGCGGCACGCACGGCAAGACGACGACGACCTCGATGGTGGCGACGCTGCTCGAAGCCGGCGGGCTCGACCCGACCGTCATCAATGGCGGCATCATCAACGCCTATGGCACCAATGCTCGCATGGGCGACGGCGAATGGATGGTGGTCGAGGCCGACGAGAGCGACGGCACTTTCCTGAAGCTGCCGGCGGAGATCGCCGTGGTCACCAACATCGATCCCGAGCATCTCGACCACTATGGCACCTTCGACAAGGTGCGCGAGGCGTTCCGCCAGTTCGTCGAGAACGTGCCGTTCTATGGCTTTGGCGTGATGTGCACCGACCACCCGGAAGTGCAGGCGCTGGTCGGCCGCATCGAGGACCGCCGCGTCATCACCTATGGCGAGAACGCGCAGGCCGATGTGCGCTTCACCAACCATCGCATGGCGGGCGCGACGTCCGAGTTCGACGTGGTGATCCGCGACCGCAAGACCGGCGCCCAGAAGACGATTTCGGATCTGCGCCTGCCGATGCCCGGCCGTCACAATGTCTCCAACGCAACGGCGGCGATAGCCGTCGCGCATGAGCTCGGCCTGTCCGCCGAGGCGATCAAGAAGGGCCTGTCGTCCTTCGCCGGCGTCAAGCGCCGTTTCACCCTGACCGGCTCGTGGAACGGTGTCGATGTGTTCGACGATTATGGCCACCATCCGGTCGAGATTTCGGCGGTGCTGAAGGCGGCGCGCAGCGCCACCAAGGGGCGCGTCATCGCCATTGCCCAGCCGCACCGCTTCACGCGGCTGCACGATTTGTTCAACGAGTTCTCCGCCTGCTTCAACGACGCCGACACGGTGATGGTCGCGCCGGTCTACGCGGCCGGCGAAGACCCGATCGACGGCGTCACCTCGGACGAACTGGTGTCGCGCATCCGCGCCGGCGGTCATCGCGACGCGCGCTACATCGAGGGTCCGGCGGCGATCGCGCCAATTATTCGCGACCTGGCCAAGCCCGGTGACTTCATCGTCTTCCTCGGTGCCGGCAACATCACCCAATGGGCCTACGCTCTGCCCAAGGAGCTTGCCGCCTCATGATGCACGGCCAGGCCTTGATCGACAAACTCGGCGACAAGCTTGCCGGCCTGCGCGGCCGGCTGACGCCGAATGCCGAGATGGACAAGATCACCTGGTTCCGCGCCGGCGGTTTGGCCGAGGTGCTGTTCCAGCCGGCGGACGAGGAAGACCTTGCCGCCTTCCTGCGCGCGGTTCCCGAAGAGATTCCGCTGACCATTGTCGGCGTCGGCTCCAACCTGCTGGTCAGGGATGGCGGCATTCCGGGCTTTGTCATCCGGCTTTCGGCCAAGGGCTTTGGCGAGGCCGAAATCGTTTCGCCGATCAGGATCAAGGCCGGCGCCGCGACGCCTGATAAGCGCGTGGCGGCCTTGGCGCTGGAAGCGGGCATTGGCGGCTTCCATTTCTATCACGGTATTCCGGGCGCCATTGGCGGGGCATTGAGGATGAATGCCGGCGCGAACGGCGTCGAGACGCGCGAGCGCGTCGTCGAGGTGCGTGCGCTCGACCGCAAGGGCAATGTCCAGACGCTGAGCAATGCCGAGATGGGCTACGCCTATCGCCATTCGGCGGCGCCGGCCGGCCTGATCTTCACCTCGGCGGTGTTCGAAGGCTTTGCCGAGGACAAAGCCACGATCAAGGCGGCGATGGATGCGGTGCAGAACCATCGTGAGACCGTGCAGCCGATCCGCGAGAAGACCGGCGGCTCGACCTTTAAGAATCCCGAGGGCACGTCGGCCTGGAAGGAGATCGACAAAGCAGGCTGCCGCGGCCTGATGATCGGTGGCGCGCAGATGTCGCCGATGCACTGCAACTTCATGATCAACACCGGCACCGCGACCGGCTACGACCTCGAATATCTCGGCGAGACGGTGCGCGCGCGCGTGCTCGAGCATTCGGGCATCCGGCTGCACTGGGAGATCAAGCGCATCGGCAATTTCCGGCCTGGACATGCCGTGCAGGAATTTCTGGGCCAACTGCTTTAGTGCCCGTTGAAGTTCATGTGATGCATGAACTTCAACGCGTTGCCAAAACGCGCAAAACCGTTGCTGCAAAGACTCAGCGAGGCGGTTTTCGCAGCCATTTTCTCACAAAGTGAATCTCTCGGAATCATAAGCACTTGCCAGTGAATCAACTCTCTGATTCTCTGCTCCAAAGCGTTTCCTGATTTGAGTCGTTCGACGCGTTACCCGCGTTTTCCGTCTGGGGGGCAACCTGCCGGGAGACTCGGACTCAATGTTGCGGAAATCTTGGTTTTTGGTCCGCCGTGAGAGGGGATGACGGGGAATGAAAAGCAAGCATGTGGCCGTCCTGCTGGGAGGTTTTTCGTCCGAGCGGCCCGTGTCCCTGTCTTCTGGAAAGGCTTGTGCCGATGCGCTCGAGCAGGAAGGCTACCAGGTCACTCGCGTCGATGTCGGGCGCGATGTCGGCTCCGTGCTTGCCGAGCTCAAGCCTGATGTCGCCTTCAACGCGCTGCATGGCCCGTTTGGCGAGGACGGCACCATCCAGGGCATCCTCGAATATCTCGGCATTCCCTACACCCATTCCGGCGTGCTCGCCTCGGCGCTCGCCATGAACAAGGAGCAGGCGAAGAAGATCGTCAAATCGGTCGGCGTTCCCGTCGCCGAATCGAAGGTCACCAATCGCTTCGCCATCCAGAACAAGCACCCGATGAAGCCGCCCTATGTGGTCAAGCCGGTCAATGAAGGGTCGAGCTTCGGCGTCGTCATCGTGTCCGAAGGACAGTCGCATCCGCCCCAGGTCGTTGGGTCGTCCGAGTGGAAATATGGCGATACCGTCATGGTCGAGCGCTACATCCATGGGCGCGAGCTGACCTGCGCCGTCATGGGCGATGTGGCGCTCGGCGTCTGCGAGATCATCCCGACGGGCCATTCCTTCTACGATTACGATTCAAAATATGTCGCGGGCGGATCAAAACACGAATGCCCCGCAAAAGTTTCACCGAATATTTACCAAAAAATACAGACACTGGCGCTCAAGGCTCACCAAGCTGTCGGCTGTCGGGGCGTTTCCCGGTCGGACTTCCGTTATGACGATCGTCACTCCGAAAATGGCGAGGTTGTATGGCTCGAGGTCAACACTCAGCCGGGCATGACGCCGACGTCTTTGGTGCCTGAAATCGCTGCCCAGGCCGGGCATTCGTTTGGTGAATTGTTGAGTTGGATGGTGGAGGACGCTTCGTGTCTGCGTTGAGATGGGGACAGGGCAAGGGGAAGGGCGCGGCCGTGCCGTCGCTGTTCGGCCTCTCATTGTCGTTTGACCATTTCGTGCTGCCGCGCGTGCTTCGCCGCCCGGTGCGCATCTTGGCGCGCCTGGGCGATGGCGACTTCGAGGCGCCGCGCTTCTCCGTCGCGATCATGTCGGCCGTGCTGCTCGCGTCGAGCGGGGCCTATGGCGCCTATCTCGGCGGCCATGCCGACGGCATTATCCAGAGCATCACCGCCCGAACCGGCTTTGCCGTCGATCAGGTCAAGGTGGTCGGCAACCGCCAGACCTCCGAGATCGACATTCTCGACAGGCTCGAACTCGACGGCTGGACCTCGCTGATCGGCTTCGATGCCGAGGCTGCGCGTGAGCGCATTTCCGGCCTGCCATGGATCGAGGTCGCGGCGGTGCGCAAGGTCTATCCACACACGCTGGAAGTGCGTGTCGAGGAGCGCGATGCCTTCGCGCTCTGGCAGCAGGGGAATGATCTCTCGGTCATCGAAAAGGATGGCGCCGTCATCGCGCCGTTCTCCGGCGGCAAGCAGGTGCTGCTGCCGCTGCTGATCGGCGACGGTGCGCCAGCCAAGGCGCCGGACTTCCTGGCCAAGATCGAAAAATATCCTGATCTCGCAAGTCGGGTCAAAGGCTATATTCGCGTTGGCGATCGGCGCTGGGACCTGAAGCTGGACAACGGCATCACCGTCAAGCTGCCTGAGGACGATGAGGACCAGGCACTCGCCGAACTCGTCAAGATGGACAAGGACAAAGGGCTTCTGTCGCGCGACATCGCTGCTGTCGACATGCGCCTTACAGACCGGCTGGTCGTGGAGTTGACGCCCGAAGCGGCGACTCAACGCGAGGCCGCGCTCAACGAGAAGCCGAAGACCCTCAAGCGCAAGTCGGAGACCAAAATATGAGCTGGCTTGGCGGTTCAGGCGATGCCTCGTCGCGCCGGTCCGGCACTCTGACGGTGCTGGATGTCGGCTCGAACAAGGTCTGCTGCATGGTGGCCAAGCTCAAGCCGAACGATGACGGCAAGCTGTTGCGCGGCCGCTCGCACCGGATCCAGGTGATCGGCATCGGCCATCAGAAGTCGCAAGGCGTGAAGTCGGGCGTGGTCGTTGATCTCGACCGCGCCGAACATGCCATCCGGCTATCCGTCGACGCCGCAGAGCGCATGGCGGGGCTGACGGTCGATTCGCTCATCGTCAACATGACCGCCGGCCGGCTGAAGAGCGAAAGCTTCTCGGCGACCATCAATCTTGGCGGCCACGAGGCCGACGAGGCCGACATCAAGCGCGTGCTCGGCGCCGGCGCCAAGCAGGCGCTCAAGGCCGAGCGCGAGGTGATCCATTCGCTGCCCGTCGGCTTCTCACTCGATGCTGAGCGCGGCGTGCGCGATCCGCGCGGCATGGTCGGCGATGCGCTTGGCGTCGATATGCATGTGCTGACCGGTGACGCAGCACCCATGCGCAACTTGGAACTCTCCATCAACCGCTCGCATCTGTCGGTCGAGCGCATGGTGGCGACGCCCTACGCCAGCGGGCTGGCGGCGCTTGTCGACGACGAGCTGGAACTGGGTGCTGCCTGCATCGACATGGGCGGCGGCACGACGACCATCTCGGTGTTTTCGGAAGGCAAGTTCGTTCATGGCGACGCCATCGCCATCGGCGGCAACCATGTCACGCTTGATATGGCCAAGGGGCTTTCGACGTCGCTCGACGCCGCCGAGCGGCTCAAGGTGATGCATGGTTCGGCGCTGCCGGGCAGTGCCGACGACCGCGACCTGGTCTCGATCCAGCCGATCGGCGATGACGGCGACGTGCCGCTGCAGATCCCGCGTTCTGTGATGACGCGCATAGTGCGCGCCCGCATCGACGAAACGCTCGAACTCTTGCGCGACCGGCTGAACAAGTCCGGCTACGGCAATGCCGTCGGCAAGCGCGTCGTGCTCACCGGCGGCGCCAGCCAGCTGGCCGGCCTGCCGGAGGCGGCTCGCCGCATCCTGGGACGCAATGTGCGCATCGGCCGCCCGCTAGGCGTGGCCGGCCTGCCCGAAGCGGCGAAGGGACCGGCTTTCTCGGCCGCCGTCGGGCTTCTGATCTATCCGCAGATGGCGAGTTTCGAGAGCCATCCGGCGAAAGGCATTTCCGGTCTCAGGATGACCGGAACGGGTGGAAAACTGCATCGCATGAGTCAGTGGTTGAGAGACAGTTTCTAATTGACGGGGACAGCCCCATAGGCGGCCGCGGCGGCGAAGCGGCGTGAAAGGCAAAGGACGGAGACAATGACCATCAATCTGCAGAAGCCGGACATCACCGAGCTTAAGCCGCGCATCACCGTTTTCGGTGTCGGCGGCGGCGGCGGCAATGCCGTGAACAACATGATCACCGCCGGTCTGCGCGGTGTCGAGTTCGTCGTGGCCAACACCGACGCGCAGGCGCTGACCATGTCGAAGGCCGCCCGGCTGATCCAGCTCGGCGCGCATGTCACCGAGGGGCTCGGTGCCGGATCGCAGCCGGAAGTCGGCCGCGCGGCGGCTGAAGAGTGCATCGATGAGATCCTCGATCATCTCACCAACACCCATATGTGCTTCGTCACCGCCGGCATGGGCGGCGGCACCGGCACAGGTGCTGCTCCGGTCGTTGCCCGCGCAGCGCGCGAAAAGGGCATCCTCACCGTCGGCGTCGTCACCAAGCCGTTCCACTTCGAGGGCCAGCGCCGCATGAAGACGGCCGATTTGGGCATCGAGGAACTGCAGAAATGCGTCGACACGCTGATCGTCATCCCCAACCAGAACCTGTTCCGGCTGGCCAATGACAAGACCACCTTCGCCGATGCCTTCGCCATGGCCGACCAGGTGCTCTATTCCGGTGTTGCCTGCATCACCGACCTGATGGTCAAGGAAGGCCTGATCAACCTCGACTTCGCCGACGTGCGTTCGGTGATGCGCGAGATGGGCAAGGCGATGATGGGCACCGGCGAAGCTTCGGGCGAGGGCCGTGCAATGGCCGCCGCCGAGGCAGCGATCGCCAACCCGCTGCTCGACGAGACCTCGATGAAGGGCGCCAAGGGCCTGCTGATCTCGATCACTGGCGGCCGCGACCTGACCCTGTTCGAGGTCGACGAAGCGGCGACCCGCATCCGCGAGGAAGTCGATCAGGACGCCAACATCATCCTGGGCGCCACCTTCGACGAGGAGCTCGAAGGCGTCATCCGCGTCTCGGTGGTTGCGACCGGCATCGACAAGTCGGCGGCTGAAATCGCCGCGGCACCCATCTCGATCCGTGCCGCTCCGCCGAAGCCGGCCGGCCGTCCAGCCGTGGCCGCCGTGGAAAGCCGCCCGGCACCGGTCCAGCAGCCTGTCTATGAGCCGCGGGCCGCCGACCCGGTCGCTGAAGCCATCCAGCTCGCCGAGGCAAACGCCGCGGCCATGGCGCAGGCTCGTCCGGCTCCGATCGCCCATGCGGACGATTTCCGCCCGCAGAGCAAGATCTTCCAGGCACCCCCGGCACAGCCGCAGCCAATGCCGCAGCCGGTCGTCCAGCAGATGATGCAGCCGGCCCCGCAGCCGCGCGAAATGCTGCGTGAGGTGCAGCAGCCGGTGGCGATGGCGCCGCAGCGCATGCCGCGCGTCGAGGACTTTCCGCCGGTCGTGAAGGCCGAGGTGGATGCCAAGAGCCGTCCGGTCGACCATGAGAACAATAGCGGACCGATGGGCCTCTTGAAGCGCCTGACCAATGGCCTGACCCGCCGCGAAGAGGAGCCTGCGCGGCTGCAGCCGGCGCAGCCGCGCGAGCCCAAGCTGCGCCAGGCCGCCCCCGAAGTGCGCCGTCTCGCCAGCCAGGACGCTCAGCTCTACGCGCCGCGTCGCGGCCAGCTGGATGACCAAGGCCGCCTGACGCCGCAGACCCGGGCGACTCAGGACGACGATCAGCTGGAGATTCCGGCGTTCCTGCGCCGCCAGGCCAACTGAGCGGTTAACGGACTGTAACATTTGTTAACAGGCAGGCAAGGAATTGCTTGCCTGTTAACATTTTAAATGGTGCAAAATCAAAGGGTTATAATATCGAGCTCGCTCCGGATTGCGGTTACAGAGGGTAAGAAACCGTGATTTGGAGTCTCCCTGCCAGGACACTATCTTCGCTGCCTACCATAGTCGGTGTGCCGGGATTTCGGGGGAAGTGACCCTGCCTGCCGATTTAACAAGAGCCGCGCCCTCGGGCTGGAGAAGCGGACCTAGGCATATCGGGCTTATGGGGATTGTCTTGCACGACTATCAGACGACAGTGAAGACGCGCGCGTCGCTTACGGGCACCGGCGTCCACAGTGGCAAAGAAGTTTCCATCAGTTTCCTGCCAGCGGATGCCGATACCGGCATCGTGTTCCAACTTGTCAACGGAGCAGAGCAGGGCCGCGAGTTCCGCGCCCTGGTTGCCGAGGTCGGCGCCACCGATTTGTGCACCATGCTTGGCGATCCCGCGGGCGAGCACATCGCCACGGTCGAGCACATCATGGCCGCGCTGTTCGGGCTCGGTATCGACAATGTCCTTATCGAGATCGACGGTTCCGAAGTTCCGATCTTCGATGGCAGCGCCATGGCGTTCGTGGAGGCCATCGATCAGGCGGGCATCGAGACGCTGTCGGTCAAGCGTCGCTACATCAGGGTCATCAAGCCGGTTCGTATCGAGAACGGCGCCTCGTGGGCTGAGTTCAGGCCCTATGACGGTACGCGTTTCGAGATCGAGATCGATTTCGAAAGCCCGGCAATCGGCCGCCAGCTGTTTGCCTCCGACCTCAATGCCGATATTTTCCGCCGCGACATCGCGCGGGCGCGCACCTTCGGCTTCATGAAGGATGTCGAGCGGCTGTGGGCCGCCGGCTATGCGCTTGGATCCTCGCTGGAAAATTCGCTGGTGATCGGGGACGACAACCGCGTCATCAACATGGGCGGCCTGCGCTATCCCAACGAATTCGTACGCCACAAGACGCTGGACGCCATGGGCGACCTGGCGCTGGCCGGAGCCCGTTTCATCGGCTGCTTCCGCTCCTATCGCGGTGGCCACAGGATGAACGCCGCGGCGCTGCGGCGCCTGCTGTCGGACCGCACGGCGTTCGAGATCGTCGAGACGACACGCCGCGAGCGTGGCCGCGCGGCAGAGATGAGCGCCGTCAATGCGCCGCTCTACGCGCCCTGGATGATCTGATTCCTTAACGTTTTTCGGATTCCATGCGGGATGGCAGGTGTGGCATCAATGCACCACCATCCAGCGAAATTGCATGGATTCTCCGGCTCTGTCCGACCGCCACAAAAATGTGCGATTGGCTAGACATAGCGTTGCCGGGCAAGGCGGTTATGGTTTATGGCTGCTGCCGTCGGTTAGTGCATGTCGCTCAAAAGTGGGGACCAGTTTTGGGACAACAGCATGCAAGAGGCATTAAAATAACGCCGAAAGGGCGCAATCCAATCATGTTCTTCAAGAGAGCCGGTCAATCGAAGGCGCCCCAGCGGTCTGTTATCCTGGCGCTTTCGCTGGTTGTTCCATCGCTCTTTCTGTCGGCCTGCATGTCGTCGCCGGAGAAAGACATCAACCTGTCGACCTATGTCGACCAGACCGAGCCGGCCGACGTTCTCTACAATGAGGGCCTCGCCAATCTGAATGCCGGCCGCCTGGACGAGGCGAGCAAGAAGTTCGACGCCGTCGACCGCCAGCATCCCTATTCGGAATGGGCCCGTAAATCGATGGTGATGGGCGCGTTCGCCGACTATCGAAAGGGCAGTTACGACGATGCGATCTCGTCGGCCAAGCGCTATCTGGCGCTTTACCCGTCCACGGATGACGCCGCCTATGCGCAGTACATCATCGGCCTGAGCTACTATCGCCAGATCAAGGACGTGACGCAGGATCAGAAGGAAGCACGCCAGACCGTGCAGACGATGCAGGATCTGGTGACGCGCTGGCCGACGTCGGAATATGTCGACGACGCCAAGGAGAAGATCCGCTTCGCCAACGACCAGCTCGCTGGCAAGGAAATGCAGATCGGCCGCTACTATCTGGAACGCCGCGAGTACATCGCCGCCGTCAAGCGGTTCCGCAACGTGGTGGAGAACTATTCCAACACGCGCCATGTCGAGGAAGCTCTGGCCCGCCTCACCGAAAGCTACTACGCGCTGGGGCTGACCTCGGAGGCCCAGACGGCCGCCGCGGTGCTCGGCACCAACTATCCCGACAGCCCATGGTACAAGGATTCCTACAAGCTGCTGCAGAGCAACGGGCTGGCGCCGCGCGAGAATGCCGGATCGTGGATATCCAAGGCCGGGAAGCTGATCACCGGTGCGTGACCCCTAAGGCGCGTCGCAGCGACGCGCTTTTTCGGATTGATCCGACGCTGAAACAAAAAGATAGTGCGGCGCTGCGACTCCGATTGGTCGCGTGCCGCTCCACAGCGGTTCAGTGGTTTGATTGAAGCGCTGAACCGTTCTATCTCTTGTTGACGCAATTCCGGACGGAAAACCGTTCACACTTTTCCTGGAATTGCTCTGGCTTTTTGTTCTACGCAATTCCTGTGGGAAAACCGTTACGCACTTTTCCTGGAATTGCTTGAGGTCCGGGTTCTGATGCTTTCCAGACTGTCGATCCGCGATATCGTCCTGATCGAGAAGCTGGATATCGACTTCCAGCCCGGCCTTTCCGTGCTGACCGGTGAAACCGGCGCCGGCAAATCCATCCTGCTCGATGCCTTGTCGCTGGCGCTCGGCGCGCGTGGTGACGCCTCTTTGGTGCGCCACGGCGCGGCACAGGGCCAGGTCATTGCCGTGTTCGACGTGCCGCGCAACCATCCGGTGCGCGCGCTGCTTGTCGAAAACGCCATCGAGGATGATGGCGACATCATCCTGCGCCGCGTGCAGACGGCGGACGGCCGCACCCGCGTCTTCGTCAACGATCAGCCATCCAGCGTCACCCTGATGCGCGATGTCGGCCGTGCGCTGGTCGAGATCCACGGCCAGCACGATGAGCGCGCTTTGGTCGATCCCGGCGCCCACCGCGACGTGCTCGACGCCTTTGGTGGTCATCTTGGCGCCGTTCGCTCGACCGGCGAGGCCTGGCGGCACTGGCGCGGCTGTGAACAGGAGCTTACACGCCACCGCGCAAAGGTGACGGCCGCTGCGCGCGAGGCCGACTATCTGCGTGCCGCGGTCGCGGAACTGACCAAGCTCGATCCGCAGCCCGGCGAGGAAACGGAACTGGCGGAATTGCGCGCTCACATGATGCGCGCCGAAAAGATCGCTTCCGAAATCCATGATGCGCAGGATGTGCTGTCCGGCCCGTCCTCACCCTTGCCGCAACTGGCCAGCCTGCTGCGACGGCTGCAGCGCAAGGCGACGGAGGCGCCCGGCCTGCTCGAGGATGTGGTCAAGTCGCTGGACGAGGCGATGTTGTCGCTCGACGCGGCGCAGTCGGGCGTGGAAGCGGCATTGCGCGCCACCGAATATGATCCGCAGCGGCTGGAGAAGGCGGAGGAGCGGCTGTTTTCGCTGCGCGCCGCCTCACGCAAGCACAGCGTCGCCGTCGACGATCTGGCGCAACTGCGCGACACGATGGTTGCCGATCTCGCCGATCTCGACGCTGGCGAGGAGCGCCTGCATGGGCTGGAAAAGCAGGCCACTGCCGCACGCGAAGCCTATGATAGTGCCGCCGCGCAGCTTTCCTCGCTTCGCCATGCGGCGGCCGTCGGCCTGACCAAGGCCGTGATGGCCGAACTGCCGGCGCTGAAGCTCGAACGCGCGGCCTTCATCGTCGAGATGAAGAGCGACGCCGAGACCCGCATGGAAGAGGGCATCGACCAGATCGAGTTCTGGGTGCGCACCAATCCCGGCACGCGGCCCGGGCCGATGATGAAGGTGGCGTCCGGCGGCGAGCTGTCACGCTTCCTGCTGGCGCTGAAGGTGGCGCTGGCCGACCGTGGCTCGGCGCCGACGCTGGTCTTCGACGAAATCGACACCGGCGTGGGTGGCGCCGTGGCGGATGCCATCGGCCAGAGGCTGGCGCGGTTGTCGAAGCGCGTGCAGGTGCTGTCGGTCACCCATGCGCCGCAGGTGGCGGCGCGCGCGGCGACGCATTTCCTGATATCCAAATCGGGCAGCACCGACCGCGTGGCGACCGGCATTGCCGAGATGGACAGGACGGCGCGGCAGGAAGAGATCGCCCGCATGCTGGCCGGCGCCACGATCACCGACGAGGCGCGCGCCGCCGCCGAGCGGCTGCTGCGTGAAAATACAAACGCGGCGTAAGAACATCCGGCGTCATGGCCGATTTAGGATATGGGACAGAGTCAGGATATGGCTCCATCCTGCTGTTCAGGAATGATTTTCCCAAAATCCTGATCTATTGTGACGTGCCACCGTTCGGGGGAGAAAAGCATGGCTGAAAAACCTGTCGATTCGCTCAGCGAAAGCGAGGCTGAAGCCGAGCTCCAGCGGCTGGCCGAGGAGATCGCCGGGCACGACCGACGCTACCATACGGAGGACGCGCCCACGATCACGGACGCGGACTATGATGCGCTGCGGCGTCGCAACCTTGCCATAGAGGAGCGCTTTCCTGGCCTGGTGCGCGAGGATTCGCCCTCGCTCCGGGTGGGTGCCGCACCGGCGGAAGGCTTTGCCAAGGTGCGCCATGCGGTGCCGATGCTCAGCCTTGCCAAGGCCTATACCGACGAGGACGTCACCGATTTCATCGACCGCGGCCGGCGGTTCTTCGACCGCGACAAGGATCTCGATATCGCCTTCACCGCCGAACCCAAGATCGACGGGCTGTCGGCATCGTTGCGCTATGAGAAGGGCGTGTTCGTGCAGGGTGCGACGCGCGGCGACGGCGCGGTTGGCGAAGACATCACCGCCAATCTGAGAACCATCGCCGACATCCCCGCGCGGCTGAAAGGCTCGGGCTGGCCCGATACCATCGAGATACGTGGCGAGGTCTACATGACCTATGCGGAGTTCGAGGCGCTCAAGGCGCGCTCGGCCGCGGCCGGCGGCCAGGACTACGTCAATCCACGCAATACGGCTGCCGGATCGCTGCGCCAGAAGGATGCCTCCGTCACCGCCAGCCGCAACCTCAAATTCTTCGCCTATGCCTGGGGCTTCACGACAGCAGATCCGGCGCCGACGCAGTACGAATCGGTGCAAAAATTCGCCGACTGGGGCTTCAAGATCAGCCCTTTGATGGTTCGGGCGAAGTCGGCCGAGGAACTGGTCGCGCATTACCATCTGATCGAGGAGCAGCGCTCGTCGCTTGGCTATGACATAGACGGCGTCGTCTACAAGGTCGACCAGTTGGAGCTGCAGCGCCGCTGGGGTTTCGTCACTGGCGAGCCGCGCTGGGCGGTTGCGCACAAATTCCCTGCCGAACAGGCAATGACGACCGTGCAGAAGATAGACATCCAGGTCGGCCGCACCGGCACGCTGGCGCCGGTCGCGCGGCTTGCCCCCGTCACCGTCGGCGGCGTCGTGGTCGAGAACGTGACGCTGCACAATGAGGACTACATCAAGGGTTTCGACAGCAACGGCCTGCCGATCCGCGACGGCATCGATGTGCGCATTGGTGACACGGTGGTGATCCAGCGGGCTGGGGATGTCATCCCGCAGATCGTCAGCGTCGTCGTCGACAAGCGTCCGGCTGATGCCGTGCCTTATGAATTCCCCCATACCTGTCCGGTTTGCGGGTCGCCGGCCACGCGCGAGATCAACGAGAAGACCGGCAAGGAAGACTCCCGCCGGCGCTGCACCGGCGAGCTGATCTGCGCCGCACAGGCCGTGGAACGGTTGCGCCATTTCGTCTCGCGCGGGGCGCTCGATATCGAGGGTCTGGGCGCCGAAAACATCGACACGTTCTTCAATGCCGGGCTGATCAAGACGGCCGCCGATATTTTCACGCTCAGGGATCGTCGTCCCGCCGTCACCAAGGCGCTGGCCGAGCGGCGCGAGGAGCAGGCGAGGCAGCGCGAGGCGGCATCCGGCAAGACGCGCAAGAATGTGCGCAGCGTCGAGGATCGCAACTATGAGGGCCTCGACAAGCTGTTTGCCGCCATCGATTCGCGCCGCGAGCCGGAACTCGACCGCTTCATCTTCGCGCTCGGCATCCGCCATATCGGCGAGACGACGGCGGCCGTGCTGGCCAAGACCTTTTCCACCATCGAGGAGTTGATCCGCGTCGGCAAGGAGACGGCGGCGGCAGAGGATCCGCACACCGTCTTCCCGTCGGTCAACGGCATTGGCGACACGGTGATCGATGCGCTGCGCGATTTCTTCGGCAACGAGCGCAATGACGACGTGCTCGACAAGCTGCTCGGAGAGGTCAAGCCGAAGCCTTATATCGTCACCGTCTCGGCCGACAGCGAGGTTGCCGGCAAGACCATCGTCTTCACCGGTTCGTTGGAGAAGATGACGCGTTCCGAAGCCAAGGCGATGGCCGAGCGTCTCGGCGCCAAGGTCGCCGGCTCGGTCTCGGCCAAGACCGATCTGCTGGTGGCCGGACCTGGTGCCGGCTCCAAGCTGAAGCTTGCCAGTCAACTCGGCGTCGAAGTCATCGACGAGGACACATGGCTGCAGCGGGTCGGCAAGGCGTGACGGCGTTCAAAGGCTTTGGCCAAAAGGCCATTCCGTTCCTGAAGGCACTGGACTTCCACCAGAGCCGGGAGTGGTTTTTGGAGAACCGCGACCTGTTCGAACAGGAATTGCGCGATCCTCTGGGTGATCTCGTCGACACGCTGACGCAGCGCTTTGCAGAGGCGGGACTCGGTTTGCGCGGCGACCGCAAGAAGTCACTGTTCCGCATCAATCGTGACGTGCGATTCGCCAAGGACAAGCGGCCCTACAACCGGCATGTCTCGGCGATCCTGTCGCCGGATGGCAGCAAGGCCGTGCAGGGCGTGTTCTACGTTCATATCGGGTTGGAGGGCTGCTTTGCCGGCGTCGCCTGGTGGCAGCCGGAGGCAGCGCTGCTGCTGGCGATGCGGCGGGCCATCGAGACGTGGCCCGACCGGTTTCGCGCGATGGTAAAGGCGTTGAAGAAGAACGGCCTCGAGCTTGACGCCGAGGACCGCATGAAGCGTACGCCGCGCGGCTTCGAGCATGTCACGGACGAGGACCTTGTCGCTGCTATCCGCAGCCGGCATTTTGCCGTTCGGCATGCGATTGATCCGGCGGATATTCATGGGCCGGAACTGGTCGAGGAACTCGTCGATTTCACCTTGCGCGCCAAGCCGTTGCTCGACTGGGGCCGGGCGATCGAGGGCAAAATCGCGAAGGACTAAGCCACAGTTCAAGCGCGGCAACGATCATTTCCGCTGATCGTTTGGCTCAAGCGAATTCGTGTGACAAGGCAAGGTACGCCGCCTACATACCGCCACTCCCTTGTTGTTGGGCATGTCGTTATCCCAAATCCCACGCACTTTTGGGCGACATGCAGCAGGAGTGGCCGATGGCGACTGACGTGATCTCAGAGAGCGGCGGCAGAAGCGACTTCTGGCAAGGCGTGCGGCTCTCCATGCCTGTCGTGGTGGCGTCGGCGCCGTTCGCGGTGCTGTTCGGAGCGCTTGCCGTCGATCAGGGCTTCTCGGTGTTCGAGGCCTTCCTGATGAGCGCGCTGGTGTTCGGCGGCGCCAGTCAAATGGTCGGCATCCAGCTGTTCGGCCAGCATGTGGCACCGTGGCTGATCGTGCTGTCGATCTTCGCCGTCAATTTCCGCCACGTGCTCTACTCCGCCGGCATCGGCCGGCGCATCGCGCACTGGCCTGTCATCCAACAGGCGCTCGGCTATTTCATCCTTGCCGATCCGCAATTTGCGGTGGCCGAGGCGCGGGCGCAATCCGGCCAGACCGTCGGCTTCGCCTGGTATCTGGGGCTTGGCCTGCCGGTCTATGTGTTCTGGGTGATCGAAAGCGCGCTCGGCGCGGTGTTCGGCAAGCTCATCCCCGACACGCATGCGCTGGGCATCGATTTCCTGCTGCCGATCTACTTCCTCGGCCTGGTGATGGGCTTCCGCAAGCGGCCGCTGTGGCTGCCGGTGGTCATCGCCAGTGCCTGTGCCTCGATCATCGCCTACAAGACGGTCGGCTCGCCCTGGCACGTCTCGATCGGCGCCATTGCCGGCGTGCTGCTCGCGGTCATCCTGCCGCCGCATCATAGCGGCGTGGGAGAACGGCCATGAGCACGACTTTCTGGATCATCATCGCCGGCGCGATCGCCACCTATCTCACGCGCATCGGCGGGCATCTGGTTATCTCCCGCTTCGACAACATCCATCCGCGCGTCGAGGCCGGCCTCAACGCTGTGCCGGCGGCGGTGCTGACGACGCTGGTGGCGCCGGAGCTGTTGAATGCCGGACCAGCGGAATGGGCGGCATTGGCCGTCACCGCCGTGGTTTCGCTGCGCGGCGGGCTGATGTCGATGTTTTTGGCCGGTGCGGCGGTGCTGATCGTGGCGCGGCAGTTCGTCGGGTAGGGCAGCGTCAGCCTTCCAAGCTGAATATCAGCGGCCTCAAATCTTCGCGTCGTGCGGCAGCGGCGCCGTTGCCTTTTCCAGCCAGGCCAGCGTTTCGCCGTCGAGCATCGGTCCGATCTCGGCCAGCACCCATGCATGGTATTGGTCGAGCCAATGCAGCTCCTCGCGCGTCAAAAGGTCTGACCGCACCAACCGCTTGTCGATCGGGGCGAGCGTCAGCGTCTCGAAGCCGTGCATGGCGATGTCGCCGCCCTCGATTTGTTCGGCCGGCGTCACCAGGATCAGGTTCTCGATGCGGATGCCGTAGGCGCCTTCCTTGTAGTAGCCGGGCTCGTTGGACAGCATCATGCCTTCGAGCAGCTTTTCGGTGCCAGTGCGGGCAATGCGTTGCGGCCCCTCGTGCACGGCGAGATACGAGCCGACGCCATGGCCGGTGCCATGGGCGAAGTCGCAGCCATGCTTCCACAGCGCCATGCGGGCGACGGCGTCGATTTCCGAACCGCGCGTGCCGGCAGGGAAGCGCAGCGTGGAAATGCCGATCATGCCTTTCAGCACCAGCGTGAAGCGTTCGCGCATCTCCTCGGTCGGCTGGCCGATCGGCACGGTGCGGGTGATGTCGGTGGTGCCATCCTGATATTGCGCGCCGGAATCGAGCAGGAACAGCTCGCCGGCCTGCAGCTTGCGGCTGGTGGCGCGCGACACGCGGTAATGCATGATGGCGCCGTTCGGGCCGGCGCCGGAAATGGTGTCGAAGGAGACGTCGCGCAGCGGCATCTGCGTTTCCTCGCCGGTCTGCCGGCGGCTCTCCTCCAGCCTGGTGACGACCGCGATCTCGTCAAGCGAGCCGGGTTTTTGCCGCTCCAGCCAGCACAGGAGCTTCGCCACCGCCGCACCGTCGCGGCGATGCGCGGCGCGCGAGCCGTTGATCTCGGCCTGGTTCTTGGTGGCGCGCGGAATGCGGGCAGGATCGGGCGCGGCAATCACCGTGCCGCCATTGTCCTCGACCAGCATGCGCAGCCGGTCGGCGGCCAGCACCGGGTCGAGCGCAATCTTGGCGCCACCCTTGGCAAGCGCTGCGATCGCCGCTTCGAATTCGCTGGGTTCATGCAAATCGGCGAGCTGTGTGAGATAGGCCGCGACCTGGCGCGGGAATTTGCGCTTGTCCATGAACAGCTGGTGCGAACCATCCGCGGCGAGGATGGCGAAGCCGAGCGCCAGCGGTGTGTGCGGCACGTCGCCACCACGGATGTTGAAGGCCCAGGCGATGGAGGAGGGGTCGGTCAGTACGGCATGGGTGGCGCCGTCCTTGCCGATCGCCGCCGCCAGCCGCGCCAGCTTGTCCTTGGCGAGTTCGCCGGCAAAGCCGATCGGGTGCAACTCGACCGGGGTCACCGGGGCCGCGGGCTGATCCTTCCAGATGATGTCGATCGGATTCCTGTCGAGCGGCACCAGAACGGCGCCGGTCTTGTCGGCCGAGGCCTGCAGCGCCTTGACCTCGCTGATCGTGTGCAGCCAAGGATCGAAGCCCAGCCGCGCGCCCTTGCCGATATTGTCCTTGAGCCAGACGGCGGGCGGGTTGTCGACCAGGCTTTCGATCGAGAAGATGTCGAGATCGACCTCGCCCCGCACCTGCAGTGTGTAGCGCCCGTCGACAAAGACGAAGGCGCGGTCGCGCAGTACGATGGCGACGCCGGCCGAGCCGCTGAAGCCGGTCAGCCATTTCAGCCGTGCCGAACGGTCGGCGACATACTCGCCCTGATGCTCGTCCGCGCGTGGCACGACAAAGCCATCGAGGCCATTCGCGGCCAGCCACTGGCGCAGCAGCGCCACGCGTGGCTTGCCGACTGCCGGGTCGCCGGCGGAATCGAAGGTCTGGAACATGAAGGGCCTCCCTGTCGTAGTGCGACCGTAGCGTATGGGCTCGAAAGTCGGAATCGATTTCCGGTTGGCGCAACCTGCTACAGCGCCGCCTGGCTGACAACCTAATGGAGCTGGTCCAGCAGCACGAAGGCTGCGTTGTCGCTATCCACCCCGAACACGACGCGGCATTGCTGCGCTGCCCGCCAGCACACGGGAATTGTAACCAGAAAAAGTCAGCAAAGGTTGCTTTTTGAGCGTGCGTCACTTCGTGCGGCAAGTTATCTGTTCCGGGTTTTCTTGTCTTGATCGCCGGGGGTGGGTCCTTCCGGTCAAGGTTGGTGTCAGGGAACCACTTCCGGCAAAGCCATGATGCTGGCCATGCGCCGCTTGCAGGATCGATGTTGAAAATGAGGACTGTATCCTGAGCCAGTCAGTCGGGAAAAATCGGGCTTGTTGGCAGTCCGGCATCTGGTGTCGCCAACTATTGGTTGACGCAAATGCGCAACGGATTTGCTCTGATTTCTTGTCGGGGCTCTGTGTTGCTTGGTTCCGGTAGTCTTTACGGCCTACATTCGCTTGTCTCTCGGCAGCGGGTTTCGTAGCGTCGCCATGGGCTTCAAGGGTCGATTCAGCCAAGGGATGGCTGGTCGGGGGATTTTCATGAGATATTCCGGTTCTACAGTGCGTGCTAAAGGCGATGGCGAGGTGACTGCGCGGCTTGCGGGCTCGCTTCTGTCGTCCACGTCGCTTCCGGCTCTGCTGATGGCGGGGCTGATTGCGGCCGCTGTAACGCCGATCATGTCCGGTGCCGCCGCGGCCGAGGATTTCGCTCACAACAGCGGCGATTGGGGTATAGCTGCGAACTGGACTCCCGAAACGATTCCCAACGGCGTCGATGCGGTCGCGAACTTCAACCATGATGCGCCGGACCAGGGGCTCGGCTATACCGTTTTCCTGACTGGCGGACCCTATACGGTCGGGACGCTCAACTTGAATGCCACGAGCACCTCCGGCGGTTACCGGTTTTCAAACGGTGTTTTGAATTTCCAGGCCTCTGGGCAGGCCGCGGTCAACGTGCAAACGAACAATTTCATTCCCGACCTGGACGCCGGCGGCAGTTTCAATCTCATCTCCGACACCGTTTTCACGGTTGCTGCCGGGGCTCATTTTACAGCGGATGGAACGATCTCAGGCGCAAGCCTCACAAAGAGCGGCGATGGCTTGCTGACCTTGAATGGCGCAAACACCTACACCGGCGGCACCAACCTCTTTGGTGGTAAGCTCAGCCTCGGCAACAACAATGCTCTGGGAACCGGCCTGCTTTCCGCCTTCAGTGGAACGGTGATCGATATCCAGGATGGCGTCACGATCCACAACGACCTGACCATCGATCTCAGCCAGACCATCAATGTCGGATCCGGGGCAACCGGAACCTATGCCGGCCAGATTTCGGACCTCAGCGATCCATCCGCGATCGTCAAGACCGGCGCCGGCACGCTCGTGCTGACCAACAACAACAGTTTCGGCTCCGGCGCCCGGATCGAGGAGGGAACGATCCGGGTCACGGCCGATCATGCTTTGGGTTTGGGGCCGATCACGCTCGACGGCGGCACGCTGCAGGCGGGTGCGAACCTCACCCTTGCCAATGTTTCGATCCTGTTCGGCTCCGCCGGCGGCACCATCGATACAAACGGCTTCGACGTCAGCACGACCGCCAGCATGGGAGACGACAGCACGCCGAGCGGGACATTCACCAAGACGGGGGCCGGAACGCTGACGGTGGACGGTTTCGCTGGCAACAACAACTATGCCACGGCCACCGATGTCGCCCAAGGCACGCTCAAGGCGGGCCTGTTCGCCGCCAACATTTTCAGCGCTAACAGCGCCTATACGATCGAAGGCGGTGCAACGCTTGATCTCAACAATTTCGACCAGGCGATCGGCTCGCTGGCCGGCGCCGGTGCGGTCAATGCCGGGACAGGCAAGCTGACGACCGGAGGCAACAACGGCTCGACGGTGTTTTCGGGCGTCATCACCGGCAGCAACGGGCTGATCAAGGACGGGACGGGAACTTTCGAACTGTCGGGTACGAACGCGTTGTCGGGCGGGACCGAGGTGAAGGCCGGTACCTTGCTGGTTTCGGGTTCCCTGATCGGTTCGGCCGTTACGGTCGACAGTGGCGCCACACTCGGCGGTGGTGGCTCGGTCGGTTCGCTTGCTGTTTCCGGCACGGTGGCGCCCGGCAAGAATGGCATCGGCACGCTGGCGGTCTATGGCGACGCCAGCTTCGCATCGGGCTCGACCTATGCGGTGGAACTGAATGCCGCCGGCGCAACAGATCGGATCATTGCCGTAGGCGCGGCAAGCATAGAATCAGGCGCCGGCTTGAGTGTGACCAATATTGGGCTGGACGACTTGGTGGCGGGCGCCCACTACATCGTGCTGGAAGCCGCCAGCGTGGCCGGAACCTTCACCCTGCTGGGCGATCCACAGGTCTCCGCCTTCGCCAGCCTGAGCACCCACTCCGGTCAGACGAATGTCTATGTCGACGTCACCCAGACGAACACCTTCGGCTCGGCTGGCGTGACGCCGAACCAGATCGCCACGGGCGAGGGGCTGGACAGCGCGGCCAGCAGCGCCTTGGTCAGTGCGGTGCTTGCCTTGCCGAGCGACGCGGCGGCACAAGCCGCCTTCGACCAGCTTTCCGGCGAAATCCATGCCTCGGCCAAGGGCATGCTGGTGCAGGACAGCCACTTGCTGCAAGACGCGGTGACGGCGCGCCTGCGTGCGGCCTTCGGTGACAGCGGCAAAACCGCCTCGCTGCCGGTCATGGCCTATGGCGAGGACGGCGTTCAGCCCGTCGCCGCCGACACCGACCGTTTCGCCATCTGGTCGCAGGGATTTGGTTCCTGGGGCAGCACCGACAGCGACGGCAATGCGGCCCGATTCGATCGTTCGACGGGCGGCCTGCTGGTCGGCGCCGACGGCCTGGCCGGCGACTGGCGCATCGGCGTGGTCGGCGGCTACAGCCGCATCAGCTTCGATGCCGATGACAGGAATTCTTCCGGCGACAGCGACAATTATCATCTCGGCCTCTATGGCGGGACCAATTGGGGCGCCGTCGCCTTCCGCACCGGTGCCGCCTACACCTGGCACCGGATCTCGACGTCGCGCTCCGTTGTGTTCCAGCGTTTTACCGACAGCCTGTCGGCCGACTATGACGCCGCGACCGCGCAGGCCTTCGGCGAACTGGCCTACAAGACCGATGCCGGGCCGTTTGCCTTCGAGCCCTTCGCCAACCTCGCCTATGTGAACCTGCACACGGATGGTTTTGCGGAGAGCGGCGGCGCCGCGGCGCTGACCAGCAGCAGTTCGACCACCGATGCGACCTTCACCACGCTGGGCGTCAGGGCGTCGACCGAGGTCACCCTTGGCGGCGTTGCGGCGACCGCGCGCGGCATGCTCGGCTGGCGCCATGCTTTCGGCGATGTGACGCCGCTGTCGACCGTTGCCTTCGCCAGTGGCGACAGCTTCACCATTGCCGGTGTGCCGATCGCCAGGGATGCGATGCTGGTCGAAGCCGGCTTCGATGTGCAACTGGCGCGCAACGCCACGCTTGGCCTGTCCTATGCCGGGCAGTTCGGGACGGATGCCTTCGATAATGGCTTCAAGGCAAATCTGGGCATCAGCTTCTAGCCAGTCGGCCTGACCTGAATCTCAACACACCTTGGCAATGCCGGGGAAAGACCGGTGGTGCCTTGCCGACCTCAATGCTTGAGGTGGATCGTCACCCAACCCTCGCGGTGCAAGGTGCGCACGTGCCGAAAATTCTGGCCGACATAGGCCGAGATGACGGCGTCGCGCTGGCGCTCGAGGATGCCTGACAGCACGATGGAGCCGCCAAGCGTGATGTGTCCGGCCATTTGCGGCGCCAGCCGCATCAGCGGCCGCGCCAATATGTTGGCGACGATGAGATCGAAGGGCGCACGCTTGCCGAAGATCGGGTGGTGGAAGCCCGGCGCGGTCACGGTTTCGATGAGTGCCTTGACGTGGTTGAGCCGCGCATTGGCGGCGGCCACCTTCACCGCCACCGGATCGATATCGGTGGCCAGCACCGGAATATGCGCCAGCTTGGCGACGGCAATCGCCAGCACGGCGCTGCCGGTGCCGAGGTCGAGCGCATTGCGCGGGTGCTCGCGCCGCACCACTTTCTCCAGCATTTCGAGGCAGCCGGCGGTGGTGCCGTGATGGCCGGTGCCGAAGGCAAGGCCGGCCTCGATCTCGATGGCAAGTTCGCCGCTGTGGCGCTTTGTGCGATCATGCCCGCCATGGACGAAGAAACGGCCGGCGCGCACCGGCTTCAGGCCTTCTAGAGAGCTGGCCACCCAGTCGATGTCGGGCAGCGCCTCGCGCCCGATCGGCTTCGACAGAGCGAGGCCGGCGAGAACGCCCTTCATCCGCGCCTCGACAGCATCGACGTCGCCATCGGTGTAAAGCGAGACTTCGTGGATATCCTGGTCCTCGTCGACCTCGATCACGGCGATCGGCAGGCCTTCATCCTCGAAGGCCATTTCGAGCGCCGCGAAGACGCGCTCCGCCTCGATCTTTCCGGTGGTGAAATGGAGCCGCGTCTGGGTCATTTAGTCAGTATCAACCCTTGGCCGCGAGGCGCTTCAGCTTTTCGACCGCGGTGCTGGCGCTTTCGCCATAGGCGATCGTGCCGGCAAAGTCGCCCTTGGGGTTGAGCAGCAGCACCGAGGCCGTGTGGTCCATCGTGTAGTCGCCGTCGCCGGTGTCGACCTTCTTCCAGTAGATGCCGAACGACTTGGCCATGGCATGGACCTTGTCCGGGTCGCCGGTGATACCGGTGATGCGGTCGGAGAAGTTGCTGACATAGGCGTTCATCACCGCCGGCGTATCACGCTCCGGATCGACCGAGACGAAATAGGCATGCAGGGTCTTGCCGTCGTCGCCGAGCGTCTTCAGCCAGCCGGAGAGTTCGAACAGTGTGGTCGGGCAGACTTCCGGGCAATGGGTGAAGCCGAAGAAGACGACGCTGGGCTGCCCACGGAAGGCGGCTTCGGTGATCGGTGCGCCTCTCTGGTCGACCAAAGTGAAGGGGGCGCCGAACGGCTCGCCGCCATAATGGCCGCGATACCAGTCGAAGGTCAGCCAGCCGATACCGGCCGCCATAAGGACGAGAATGCCGACCAAGATAGAACGCATCATCCGAAAAGTCCGTCTGCAGAAATCATCGCGCCGGCTCGATGCCGCGCCGGTGCGACAGTCTTAGCGGTTCGGGCCCGCGCAGGCAAAGCGCCGCGATGCCGCAACCGGTGGTGTTGACGCTTGTGCTTGCAAAGCCGCACAACTCGCCCCACCTGTGACCGGCAACTCAAACCGTTGGAGGCTTCCTTGCAGCGACTGATTGGGCGAAAACTGATCGGCGGCGCCGTGGCCGCGTGCGTCATGCTGGGCGCCGGTGCGGCCGTTGCCGATGAAGTCGGCAAGGTCGGCGTCGACTGGGTCGGCAACGACATCATCGTCGAAGCGATCAAGGACCCCAAGGTCGATGGCGTGACCTGCCATGTCTCCTATTTCGACCGCAGCATCATCGACCGCCTGCACAAGGGCAACTGGTTTGAGGATCCCTCCGATTCATCGATCTCCTGCCGTCAGACCGGCCCGATCACCATCGGCGATATCGATATGAGTGAGGGCGGCGAAGAGGTTTTCAAGCAAGGCATCAGCCTGATCTGGAAGAAGCAGGTGGTGAACCGCATCTACGACAAGACCAACGAGACGTTGATCTATCTCTCGCATTCGCGCCAGGTGCAGAACGGCTCGGCCAAGATGTCGGTTACGACAGTGCCGCTCTATGGCCAGAACGTGGTGTGGAGCAAAGGCCAGCCGAAATAGGCGGGTCTGGCGTCTTTTATGCTGATTGGCCCCACGGACAATTGCTCCTGCCTTGCAGGAGCAATTGCTCTGACGTAAAGCCGCCCGCATGGACCGTTCCGAAAACCTTGTCCTGAAAGATCCCGAGCCGCGCATCCATCCGACCGCGGAGCTGAAGGCGTGCAAGCTCGGCCGCTACGCCTCGATCGGCGAGCGGGTGGTGCTGCGCGAGGTGAGCGTCGGCGACTTCTCCTATTTTGAGCGCCATTCGGAAGCCATCTATACGAGCATCGGCAAATTCTGCTCGATCGCCGCCAACAGCCGCATCAACGCGCTGGAACATCCGATCGAACGGCTGACCCAGCACAAGGTCAGCTATCGGCCGAACGAGTATTTCCGCTGGCTGGGTGTCGATGCCACGTTCCGCGAGCGGCGGCGGGCGAAGGCCGTCACCATCGGCCATGACGTCTGGATTGGTCATGGCGCGGTGGTCATGCCTGGCATCACCATCGGCAATGGCGCCGTCATCGGCGCCAATGCGGTGGTGACGCAGGACGTGCCGTCCTACTCGATCGTCGCCGGCGTGCCGGCAAAGCCGCTGCGGCCGCGCTTTTCTGCTGAAGTCGCGGCGCGGATCGAAGTGCTCGCCTGGTGGGACTGGCCGGTTGAGAAACTCGCCAGGGCGGTTCCCGACATCCAGTCCATGCCGATCGAGGCCTTCCTCGATCGTTGGGAAAACGACGCCTTCTAAGCCGGCATCCACGCCTGCTGGCTCGCTTCCCGTTGTTCGAAGGGCCGCGCATACCATTGTACAAGAAGCTTTGACGGTAATCAGCAGGCTGAGAGCGGCGCTGCGAAACAAGTTGCGGGAAAGTGGAGCGATCGTCTGACTGGATGCCGGTCGGCGCTTTCGGGAACCCGTGCTCCGCGCAATCCGGACTGAAACCCCTTCCGCCATGCGGGGGTGGCGCAGCGGAAGGGGCTGGAGGTAAACCGCTGTGCAGCGGACGGAACAGGCTCTCTTGCCTGCACGGTCACCATGACACTAAACCGATAAGGTGTGTTTTCCACCGCATGCCCGCATTGCGTGTATTCAATTGCGCCTGATGTATTTGCTGCCGTGGGGAACCTGGAACGGCCGCCGGATGTTTCTGATCGTGGCAGAATTGAGGGATCTCGACAGATGGAAAAGCTTTTCACCAGGATTGCCAATTGGGTCGCCCACGTAACCGGCCTGCCGCTGACCTTTGCCGTGTGCTGCCTGATCGTCGTCGTCTGGGCGGCGACCGGACCGTTCTTCGGTTTCTCGGACACCTGGCAACTGGTGATCAACACGGGCACGACCATCATCACATTCCTGATGGTGTTTCTGATCCAGAACACCCAGAATCGCGACGGTGCGGCGATCCAGGCCAAACTCGATGAACTGATCCGGGTCAGCGAGGGTCACAACCGCTTCATCGGCATCGAGCACCTGACCGAATCCGAGGTCGAGGAAATCCGTGACAAATGCGAGCGGGCGGCGCGACGGCATGACGAGAAGATCGCCGCCATGGCCGCAAAGAAGGCCGTGGCGCAAAAGCGAGCTCCGAAAAAGCACGCGGCTTGAGGGTTTGAAGCTCAGCCTTTGATGAATTCGGCAAAGGCATCCTTGTGGTCCGGATGCCAGCGCGACAGGGCCGGGCGGTTTTCGATGATGTCGCCGATCGCCCAGGCCATGCGTTTCTCGTCCAGCGGCCGGGCCACATCATTGTCTGGGCACAGGATGTAGAAGTCGCCCCTGACCAGGGATTCCAGCATGAAATCAACGACCTGCTCGCCGGTCCAGGCGCCAGCCGGCTTTTCCGTCGCGCCTTCGGTGAGGCCGGTGTAGGTGAAGCCCGGGATCAGCAGATGCGCCGACAGGCGGGCGCCCGGTTCGTTGCGCAGCGCATGCGCCAGGCCCTCGGTGAATGTCTTCACGCCGGCCTTGGAGACATTGTAGGCCAGGTTACCAGGCGGCGTGGTGATGCCTTGTTTTGAACCGGTGTTGATGATCAGGCCCGGCTTGGCCGACGCCAGCATGCGCGGCGCGAAGGCTTCGACGCCATGCACGACGCCCCAGAAATTGATGTCGAGCAGCCGTTTCCAGGCATCGCGGTTTTCCCAGGGTTTTCCCGGGTTGTCGCCGACGCCGGCATTGTTCATCAGCAGCGAGACCTCGCCGAAGGCGCCGAATGCCCGGTCGGCGAGACGATCGACCTCATCGGCTTTCGAAACGTCCGATGCAACGGCAAGCACGGCGTCGTCGCCGGCAATGGCCGAGATGGCGCGGGAGGCATCGTCAAGGCGGGTGCCGCCAATATCGGCGAGCACGATCTTCATGCCCATCAGCGCAAGCCGCTTGGCGGCTGCCAGACCGATGCCGCTGGCGGCGCCGGTGATGACGGCGGTGTTACCCGGCCCAAGCGCGGGCAGGGCGGTCTGGATTTCGGCGTCGGTGATCATGAGCAACGGGTCCTTTTCTCGATGGCGCCGAACTTAGCGCCGGAACAGGCTTGCGCAAGCCTGCGTCAGCACGTGTTCGGGTTGACCAGTCCGGTCGAGGCTGCGCATGTTGCTTGGGCATTGCCGGGGCAAAAGGAGACTTTTGCCTGGGGAGAATGGAGATCTTCGATTGACGGACTGGGTTGCAATTCTGAAGGAGCAGACCGCCACCGGCGACCAGATGGGGCGCGAGGTGCCGCAGATGCTGGCCAACCCCGATATCAGCGAAGCCCAGGTGAAGACACTGTTCGCCGCGCTGGAAAAACAGGCCGAGTTCGTCGAGAAACTGCGCATGGCGCTGGAGAAGTTCGGCCATGATTTCTCGATCATCAAGGCAGCCGAACGGCTGGAGGAGCGCTACGCCGACCTTGCTGCGTCGGTAGCGGAAAAGCTGAAGGCGATGCGTAAATAGGGCTATTCCCGGGTTATTTTTCGAGAACGCGCGAAAACCGCGTATCCGGCACAAGCCACACCAGAGCAACGGCAACATAGAGCCCCACACCGATCCACCGGTCGACGAAGGTCAGCGCAACGGCCGTGATATACACGGCGAGCGAGAGCCTTCCCTTGCGGTCGTTGCCGATTGCCTTGGCGAAGGCGGTGTCATGACCATGCAGCCGGTGCAGCGTCAGGACCAGGATGGCGTAGGCGGCCGCGCACATTGCGAGATCGAAGCCGTAGACCGCGACGGGAACCGTGGCGAAATGGTTCTCGCCCATGAAGGCGGTCGTAACCGGCATCAGCGACAACCAGAACAACAGATGCAGGTTCGCCCAAAGGACCCGGCCATCGACGCGCTGCACGGTGTGGAACATGTTGTGCAGATTGTTCCAGTAGATGCCGACATTGATGAACGACAGCACGTAGCACAGGAAGATCGGCCACTGCGGCACAAGGGCCGAAAAGTCCTCGCCCTCCGGCACTTTCAGGTCCAGTACCATGATGGTGATGATGATGGCGACCACGCCGTCGGTGAATGCCTCGACCCTGCCTTTGCCCATGGAGCCCCCCGATTGTCTGGTAAAATCTACGCGATGGCTGGACGTGCGGCTACCCGCCATGTGGCTGGGCAAACGGTGGATGGCCCGCACCTTGTCCAGGCGACTCGCGAAAGGTGCGCCAAATCATTCAACCGTTTGGTGTCTCGGGTGCCATGTTGGCGCGCCCGCGCGGCACGCCAAGGCCGGTGTCCGGCGGTTCGCCGGCGGCCGGCCTGTTTTCGATCATGTGCAAGCTGCGCCAGCCGCCGAAGCGGTAATAGGCCCCGGCCAGGACCAGCGAAGTGATCGAGCCGGCCGGGAAACTCCACCACAGCGCTTCCTCGCCGATCACGCCACGCATGAAATAGGCAAAGCCGGTGCGCACGATGAGCACCGAGATCACCAGGATGATCAGCGGCGGCATCACCGCACCGGTGGCGCGCACGGTGGCAAACAGCACGATGGTGATACCGAACAGGATGAACGACCAGGACGCCGCAGAGTTGATGTGGGCCGCGATATCGATCGCCGCGCTGTCGCTGCTCAGGAACAGGCTGAGGATCGAGCGGTCGAAGAGCCACAGCAAGGCGACCAGGGCGCCCGTCAGAACAAGGTTGAAGCCGACGCCGGAGGCGGCGATGCGGCCGATCCGGTCCCAGCGGCCGGCGCCGACATTCTGCGCCGCCATCGAGGAGACCGCGGCACCGATGGCCAGCGCCGGCATCTGGATGTAGGTCCACAGCTGCGCGGCGATGCCGTAGGCGGCGGCGACCTGCGAACCGTAGGAATTGACGATGCCCATCACCGTCAGGGCCGCCGCCGAGATGACGATCATCTGCAGCCCCATCGGCACGCCCTTGAAGACGATTATGCGCAGCAAAGCCGGATCGGGGCGCAGCAGAGCGAGATTGGCGCCGGCCAGCCGCAACGGATGCTTGCGTACGTAGAGCACGACAAGAATGGCGATGACGCTCACCGTCTGGCCGATCAGCGTCGAAGTGGCGGAGCCCGCAATTCCGAGTTCCGGGAAGGGTCCGATGCCGCGGATGAGCAGCGGGTTGAGCACGATGTCGAGGACGACCGCCAGCGCCATGAATAAGAAGGGCGTGCGCGAATCGCCGGCACCGCGCAGCACGGTCATGACGAAGGACAGCAGGTTGATCATCGGCACGGCGACGAAGATGATGCGCAGATAGGAACGCGCCAGCGGCAAGGCGTCTGCCGGTGTGCCAAGCGTGTTGAGAATGGTGTCGACCCAGATCCAGCCGCAGACGGCGAAGACAATGGAGACGAGGAAGAAGAAGGTGGCGCTGGTGCCGACGATGCGGCGGGCCTCCGGCAGGTCGCGGGCGCCGACCGACTGCGCCACCAGGATGGTCGCCGCCATGCCGATGCCGAACACGGTGCCCAGGATCAGAAACAGCACGAGGTTGGCGTTGGAGGTGGCGGTCAGCGCCGATTCACCAAGGAAGCGGCCGACCCAGACGGCGTTGATCGACCCGTTGAGTGACTGCAGCACGTTGGAGCCCAGCACCGGCAAGGCAAACAAAAGCAGCGTGCGCGGGATCGGGCCGCTGGTCAGGTCGCCGGTGCGTCGGCGCGTGGGCATTTTTTCGGTCATGGCTGAAGGCCTGTCTCGGTCCGGTCCGTGATGATTGCCGATTCAACGAGACAGGTCGATGCGGCGTCGGAAAATTCCGCAGGCGTGTGTTGATCTAATCATGTTCTCAAAGGTCCCGGAATGGGCTATTGATCCCGGGGGCGTGGGGCCCGCATTGCTTACCAGATCTTATCAATAGCCGGGGGGTTCATGTCCGATAGTCCGCTGTTTTCCGAGCGCCTGAACCGGCGCGAGTTTCTGGGTGCATCCGCTTTCGGTGCGGCCGCGGTAGCTCTTTCAGCCTGCACCACGACGGAGGTGGTGACGCCGCCGCCGGTGGCCTCTGCTCCGCCCGAGCCGGCGCTCGGCGATACCGCAACAATGTATACCGCGCGCACCGATGAGGGCTTTCAGCTGCCGGCCATCCCGGTGGCCAAGCTCGATCCGAAATTCGTGCGCCAGATCGTGGCCGACCCGACCGGTGAAAAACCCGGCACGATCGTCGTCGATGTCTCCGAGCACTTCCTCTATCTGGTGCGCGATGGCGGCAAGGCTATCCGTTACGGCGTCAGCCTCGGTAAGGCCGGCTTCGGCTGGACCGGCAGCGCCGTGATCCAGGCGCGGAAGAAGTGGCCGGTGTGGACGCCGCCGCCGGAAATGATCAAGCGCCGGCCGGAACTGGCGAAATTCAAGGATGGCATGCCGCCCGGTCCGCAGAGCCCGCTCGGCGCCCGCGCGCTCTATCTCTTCCGCGACGGCAAGGACACGATGTACCGGCTGCACGGCACGCCGGAGTGGGATTCCATCGGCAAGAACGCATCGTCGGGCTGCGTGCGTTTCATGAACCAGGACATCATCGACCTCTACAGCCGGGTTAACGGCCCCGCCCAGGTTTTCGTGCGTCCCAATTTGTCGGCTGCCGGCAAGATCATGGCCGTGTCGAGCAGGACGGCGGAACCGATCGATGCGGGCGTGCCGAAGGACGCGGAGTTCTTGAAGTAGCCTTCACGACCTGCCTGGAGCAATTCCAGGAAAAGTGTGAAGCGGTTTTCCGTCCGGAATTGCGTAAAACAAGAGATAGGCGGACGCGCCAAGCGCGCCCGCCTGGATAGGGGTGACTACTTCTTTGCGAGGCCGGGAAGCGTGACCTGATAGACCAGGAACATGGTGTCGACATTCGCGCCGTCATCGGCCTTGTAGGGGGCGCCGACCTGGAAGCCGTCCTGGGCAAGGAAGTCGTTGTCATTGGCGACGAACAGGAAGTAGTCGTCGGGCAGCTTCGGGTCGAGCACGCTGGCCAGCGACATCGCTTCCCACTTCTCGGACAGATTGTTGTGGTCGTTCGGCGCGCCATTGTGCAAGCCGAAGCGATTGAGCTGCGCATTGTCGTTGATGTCGATGAACGGCGTCAGCTTAGCCGGCGTCACCGACGGATCGAGCACGCCCTTGGGGGCGACCGGCTTGTCGGCGGCATCGAAGGCGCCGCCGGCGATGTCGGTCGCGGTCGAAACGTCGACGACGAAGATCTGGCGCAGAAGCGAGGTGTCGCCCTTCACCCCCTGGCCGTTGCCGCTGTCGCGCGCCAGCATCAGGAAGGATGTGTCCGACAGCGCCACGATCTCGCTTTGCGCGGCGATCTTGGTCTTGCCCTTGGCGTCCTTGAACACTGGCAGAGGCACGACATATTCATGCGCCAGCTTGAGATGGGCGAGGTCGGAGGCGTCATAGACCAGCGCCCGTGTGTTCTGCCGGGTCGAGCCCGAATCGCCGCCATCCTGCCTGGTCGCCGACTGCAGCACGGCGATCAGGAACTTGCCGTCCGGCGTCATCGCCATGCCTTCCAGGCCCTGGTTGTTCTGGCGGCCGGTATCGGGATCCTTCGGATCGGGCTCGGCAGCACCTGGACCGGGATTGTCCGAGGAGAAATTCGGCGTGCCTTTGCGCGTTGGTACGAGGGCCGCCGGCGGCTGCGTCGCCGACAGCAGGCGGCCTTGCGCCGAGAACCGGTAGATGTTGGGGCCATATTCGTCGGAGATGAACATCGAGCCCTCAGGCAGCCGCACGATCGCCTCGTTGTCGAGGGCGAGCTTGCCATTGGTGGCGGCGGGCAGCATCGGCATGTCGCCGGCAGCGGCGCGCACATCCGACAGCGGATCGAGGCCGGTGGCGTCGGCGCCCTTGTCGTCGGTCAGAAGCATGGTGTCGGCCAGCGTCGCCTTGACTTCGGTCTGCTCCTGGCCGGCGGCGCCTGGTGCCGCCGGGGTGAATTCGATGCCGATCGTGTTGATGCGCGGCCGGTAATCGGTGGTGCCGGCGACATTGTAGCCGCGATCCGGCAGCAGCCAGAGCGACCCCTTGTAGGTGCCCGCGTCATGCGTCCAGCCAGCTGTGTCGATCGCCATGCCGGAACCTGAGCCGAAGGTCTCGCCGAACTTGTCGCGCTGCGCGGCCGGGATGCGGCCGACGCCGACCAGGCCCTTGTTGACGAGGACGGTCGCGGTGCTGTCGGCGAGCGTCGGCGTCAAGGCGGTGAACAGGGCCAGCGCGACGCCGAGCGAGGCGGTTCGGTAAAGCTGTTTCATGGACAATCCTCTTTCTGACAGATGTGCCGGAGCGGCCGAAGGACGAAAAGCTGAAAGAGGCGATACATCGATGATGCCGCGCGCCCCCCAAAGGCGGTCTAAGGCGCGAACATGATGCTTGCGTGACAGTGCGGCATGCATGCCCGCCGGCTTGTTCGCAGGTCGAGAAAAGCATGCGCTCGGGCGACGGAATTGATGGTCCTTCGCACATGCATTCGGGTGTCCAAGCTCCGCACTAGACACTTATGTACAGCGCGTATATGGTGCGGCCTCTGACAGATCGGGAGGGAAGCCTTGAAGCCGCATTATCGCGCAGTGGTTATCGGGGGTGGGGTGGTCGGCGCCTCGGTGCTCTACCACCTGACGCGGTTCGGCTGGTCCGACGTGGCGCTGATCGAGCGCGCCGAATTGACGGCCGGCTCGACCTGGCACGCGGCGGCCGGTTTCCATGCGCTCAACGCCGATCCCAATGTCGCGGCGCTGCAGGATTACACCATCAACCTCTACCGCGAGATCGAGGCCGAATCCGGCCAGGACATCGGCCTGCATATGACCGGCGGCGTCAACATCGCTAGCGATCCCCAGCGCTGGGAATGGCTGAAATCGGCCTGGGCGGTGTTCCAGTCGGTCGGCATCGAGACCGCCCGGCTGGTGACCCCGGAAGAGATCAAACAGATCTGCCCGATCGTCGATGTCACCGGTGTGCTGGGCGGCCTGCATGATTCCAACGAAGGCCATCTCGACCCCTACGGCACGACACATGCCTATGCCGGTGCCGCGAAGAAGCGCGGCGCCGATATCATCCTGCGCAACCGCGTCGTCGAGCTGAAGGCCCGCGCCGATGGCCATTGGGACGTCGTCACCGAGCAAGGCACTATCGTCGCCGAGCACGTCGTCAACGCCGGTGGCTTGTGGGCAAAGCAGCTCGGCCGCATGGCCGGTGTCGACCTGCCGGTGACGCCGATGGAGCATCACTATTTCATCACCGAGGACATTCCGGAGATCGCGGCACTGGACCGGGAGATCGGCATCGCCGTCGATCTCGACGGTTTTTCCTACCTGCGGCAAGAGCGCAAGGGCGTGCTGCTCGGCGTCTATGAGCAGAACCCGAAGCACTGGAACATGGATGGCGCGCCATGGGACTACGGCATCGAGCTGATCCCGGAAGACATCGACCGCATCAGTCCGGAGCTCGCCAAGGCGCATGAGCGCTTTCCGTGCCTGGCGACGGCCGGCATCCGCAAATGGGTCAACGGCGCCTTCACCTTTACCCCCGACGGCAACCCGATCGTCGGACCGGTGCGCGGGCTGAAAAACTACTGGGTCGCCTGTGGCGTCATGGCCGGTTTCAGCCAGGGCGGTGGCGTCGGCAAATCGCTGGCCGAGTGGATGATTTATGGCGAGCCGCAGGCCGACATTTTCGGCATGGACATTGCCCGCTACGGCGCCTTTGCCACCAACCGGGAATATCTCAAGCAGACGACGCGGCAATTCTATTCACGCCGTTTCGTCATGACCTTTCCCAATGAGCGGCTGCCGGCGGGCCGGCCTTTGAAACGCCCCGGCGCCTATGACGGCATGAGTGCGGCGGGCTGCGAATGGACGGCGTCGTGGGGGCTGGAAATCCCGGCCTATTTCGCGCCGATGGGATTTCGCGAGAACACCACGCTCAAGCGCTCCAACGCCTTCGATATCGTCGGCGACGAGGCGTTGCAGGTCCGGCGTGCCGCCGGTCTCGTCGATATCTCGGCCTATGCGCGCTATGCGGTGTCGGGGCCAGGCGCCGAGGCATGGCTCGACCGGCTGCTTGCCTGCAGGCTGCCGAAGGCGGGCCAAGCGCGGCTGGCGCCGATGCTCGGGCCGGACGGGCGGCTGAAGGGCGACCTTACCGTGATCAACTGGGGCGACGACGACGGCTATTGGCTGATGGGCTCCTACTATCTCAGGGAATTCCATATGCGCTGGTTCGAGAGCCAGGCAGGAGATGACGTCGCGGTCACCGACATTTCCGACGCGATGAGCGGCTTCCTGCTGACCGGCCCGAATGCCCGCAAGATACTCGAACGCACCACGCATCAGGATGTCTCCAGCGCGGCACTTCCATTCATGGCCTGCGGCGCGTTCGATATCGGCATGGTGGAGGCGCGGGTCGCCCGCCTCTCCATCGCAGGTGAACTCGGCTTCGAGATCAGTTGCCCGGTGGCCATGCATGCCACACTGCGCGACACGCTGCTTGCTGCCGGCGAGGATCTTGGTCTCGCCGAGATCGGCTATTGCGCGCTGAATGCGCTCAGGCTGGAGAAAAGCTTCGGCATCTGGTCGCGCGAATTCACGCAGGGCTACACGTCCTGCCAGACCGGCCTCGACCGTTTCATTGCCTTCGACAAGGGCGATTTCATCGGCCGCGAGGCGGCGCTGAAGGAGCGCAAGGCGGTCACCTCGCAACGGATGGTGACTCTGGAGATCGATGCGCTCGACGCCGACGCCAGCGGCTTCGAGCCGGTCTGGCGTGATGGCCGGCGCGTCGGCTTCGTCACTTCGGGCGGATTTGGCTACACGATTGGCAAGAGCGTCGCGCTGGCGTTGGTGGAGGACGATTTTGCCGAGGAGGGGACCGCACTTTCGGTGCACATTGTCGGCGTCGAACGGCCGGCGCGGATCATCGCGGCCTCGCCCTACGATCCCTCGGGCAAGGCGATGCGGCAATGAGGAGGATTTTCGATGGTCGATGACGCGGCACGAGACAGCAGGCGCGAACGCCGGCGTGGACGCACGGGCGAGGCCGGCAGCGAAAGCAGCCGCCGGCCCAATTACCGCTCGCTGAAGAACCCGTTCCTGCCGCAGCCGATCTTTTCGGACGATCAGGTCGCCGCGATCCACGATACGGCGCTGCGCGTGCTGGAAGAACTCGGGATCAAGGTGCTGCTGCCGCAGGCACGAGAGCTTTTCGCCAGCGCCGGCGCCCTGGTCGACCCGGACACCGACATGGTGCGCATCGGCCGTGACATGGTGGTGGCGGCATTGGCCTCGGCGCCGAAGTCGATCCAAGCGCAAGCCGGCGACCGCTCCCGCGACCTGACGCTGGAGCTCGGGTCGATGACCTTCCTGGCCGGATGCGGCGCACCGAACGTCACCGATCTCGAACGCGGCCGTAGGCCGGGGACGCTGGCCGATTTCGAGGATCTGCTGCGGCTGGTGCAGCATTTCGACGTGCTGCATATGCTTGGCCCCTGCATAGAACCACAGGACGTCGACAACCGCTTTCGCCACTACGCCGTCAACCTTGCGCAGCTGACGCTGTCCGACAAGTTTCCGTTCGTTTTCGCGCGCGGCACGCCGCAGGTCGAGGACGGTTTTGAGATGATCCGGCTGGCGCGCGGCCTGTCGCAGGACGAGTTCCTGGCGAACGCGCATTGCTACACTGTCATCAACACCAACTCGCCGCGCCAGCTCGACATTCCGATGGCGCAAGGCATCATCGATTTCGCCAAGGCAGGGCAGGTCTCCGTCATCACACCGTTTTGCCTAGCGGGTGCGATGGCGCCGATCACGGTGGCCGGCGCGCTGGCGCTGCAGCATGCCGAGGCGCTGGCGGGCCTGACGCTGGCGCAGATCGTGCGGCCCGGTGCGCCGGTCGTCTACGGCTCCTTCTCCTCCAATGTCGACATGAAATCCGGAGCGCCGGCCTTCGGCACGCCGGAGCATGTCAAGGCGACGCTTGGCGCCGGCCAGCTGGCGCGCTTCACCGGACTGCCGTGGCGGTCCGGCGGCGGCAGTGCGGCCAACATCTCGGACGCGCAGGCAGCCCATGAGACGCAGTTCGCGCTGTGGGGTTCGGTGCTGGCCGGGGCGACGATGTGCATCCACGCCGCCGGCTGGCTGGAAGGCGGCTTGAGCGTCTCCTTCGAGAAGATGATCACCGATATCGAGGCGCTGCAGACGGTCGCGGAACTGTGCGCCGCGACGCCCGGCGACGACGATTCCATCGGCTTCGAGGCGATCGCCGAAGTGCAGCCGGGCGGTCATTTCTTTTCCGCCGGCCATACGATGGCGCGCTACCGCACCGCCTTCTACGAACCGCTCGTGGCCGACTGGTCGAACTTCGGCAACTGGACGCAAAGCGGATCGAAGACGGCGAGCGAACGCGCCACCGGCGTCTGGCGGCGCGCGGTCGCCGATTTCGAGCCACCCGCATCGGCTGCCGCGACCGCCGGCGTGCTCGACGCGTTCATCGCGCGGCGCACCGAAGAGGGCGGGGCGGCGCCGGTATCGTGAGATGTGAGAGAGGGGCGGGAGACGCCTGACGCCGTCGCAACTTTTGCTGTGTGACCGGCGCCGTGCCATTGGCAATTGGCGTGTCCCGTGCAGAGATGAGCGATGCTCGAAGCTTTCATCGCAATGGTGATCTTCCTGTGCCTGGCGGCGTCGGCGTTCGCCAGCATGGCGATATGGCCGAGATTGCCGGCCAGACATCGTGATGACGATACGAACACCGTGGTTCGGCTAGCCGCCAATCTGTTCGGGGTCATGACCTCGCTGATGCTCGGCCTGATGATCAATTCGGCCAAGAACACCTTCGAATCGATCGATCACAACGTGCACGCCTATGCGACGGAACTGATCCTGCTCGACAGGACATTGCGTCAATATGGCCCGGAAACCGACGCGGTGCGGCAGCCGCTGGTCGCCTATGTCCAGCGGGTGGTGACCACCTCGTCACAGAACAGCGAAACGACTATCGCCGCCAACCAGCTGTCCGAACATCTGCTGACGGAGATCGGCTCACGGCTGAATGCGCTGACGCCGGCCGACGCTGTACGTGGTTCCCTCCTGCAGGATGGACGCCAGCGCCTGCAGAAAGTGCTGGAACTGCGGTGGATCCTGGTCGAGCAGTCGGAGGGCGCTATCCCCTGGCCGCTGATCGCCATGCTGGTTACGTGGCTGGCACTGATCTTTGCCAGTTTCGGGTTCAGGGCGCCGAAGAATGCGATCACGCTCGCGACCTTGGTGATTTCCGCCGCGCTGATCGCCGGGGCGCTCTATTTGATCCTCGATATGGATGTGCCGTTCTCCGGTCCGATCCAGATTTCGCCGGCGCCGCTGGAAAGGGCGTTGGCGGAATTGCAGCGATGAGGCGGAACCGGCGGCGGCTCCGGGGCATTCATGGGAATGGCTCACGGAGGACGACATGGGTTTCGACCAGTATCACGAACCGCCTGAGGAACTGTCGCAGAAGGTGCGGACCTTTGCCCGCATGATCACCTCGCTGATCGAGGAGGCGGAAGCGATCGGCTGGTACGAGCAGCGCATCTCGGTGGAGAAGGACCCGCAGGCCCGCGCGATCATGAAGAATGCGCAGGGCGAGGAGTTCAAGCATTTCGGCATGGATCTGGAATTCCTGCTGCGCCAGAAGAAGGACTGGCGCGCGGAATTGAAGCAAATCCTGTTCACCACGGGCGACATCGTCAAGGCCGGCGAGCGAGGCGAGAAGAAGGTGGATTGAGCGGCTTACGCCGGCCACATCAATCGCTGTCGCGCGCGATCAGCTCCAGCGGCCAGACTTCCCTGATGATACGTGGGCCATCCGGGCCGGCAAAGGCGGGAAGCGAAGCCAGCAGCATTTCGGCCAGCCGCCGGCCCATCGGCTCCAGCGCCGGGCGGAAGGCGGTCAGCGCCGGGGAAAAATAGCGGCAGAGCGGCGTGTCGACGATGACGTTCACGGCAATGTCGTGGCCAGGCCGGATACCCATCTCGGCCAGCGCCTTGCAGCCGCCAAGCGCCATGGCGTCATTGTTGAATATGATGGCCGTCGGTGGGGCCTTGGAGCGCATGACTTGCGGCGTCACCTCGTAGCCGCCGGCCTCGTTGATGAAGCCATCGGCGATCAACGCGGGATCGACCTCGATGCCATGCCT
Source organism: Mesorhizobium sp. P2_E9 (assembly GCF_056403815.1). NCBI lineage: Bacteria > Pseudomonadati > Pseudomonadota > Alphaproteobacteria > Hyphomicrobiales > Phyllobacteriaceae > Mesorhizobium > Mesorhizobium sp. P2_E9. The sequence goes on along the minus strand of NZ_JBFUET010000003.1, from coordinate 322,892 downwards.
CCGCAGGGCCTTGCGATAGCCGTCGAGGAACAGATAGCCGAAGTTGAGATCATGCGAAGGGCGGATGGCGGCAATGCGGCGGTGGCCGCGCGCCACCAGGCGGTCAACGGCTTCATCACCGGCTCTCTCGAAATCGATATCGAGCGAAGGATGGGTGTCGTCGCCGGACTGACTTCGGCCAAGTGTGGCGAAGGGAAAGCCGGCCTTGCTGAGATAGTCGATCCGATCGTCTGCTCGTCGCGTATTGGCCAACACGACCGCATCGACTAGGCGCGTCTCAACCACGCGGCGCAACCGCTCCTGCTGATATTGGCCGGGCTCACCCATGACGACCATCAGGTCGAGACCATGCTCGGCAAGCTTCGCCTGCAGTCCGATCAGGAAGGGGATGAAGAACGGTTCGCCATATTGCTGGTCGCCCGGATGCGGCTGCAGCATGAAGGCAATCGAATGGGTGGCGCCTTGCCTGAGACTGCGGCCGGACTGGTTGGGTGAATAGTTCAGCTTCTTGGCCGCGTCGAGCACGCGCTGGCGGGTATCGGCATTGACGTCGGCGCGGCCGTTCAGCGCCCGCGACACGGTGCCGATCGAAATGTTCAGGTGACGCGCAAGGTCGTGGATGCTGGACGCCAAGGACAGTTCTCCCCCGACCCTTGGCTAGCACCGGCTGCCGCTCAGGCCAAGGCTTCGGGATGATTTTCGCAGGCAGCCGATTGACATTCTACGCTATCGGGTGTGTTCTCGTAAACGTTTACGGAAAAACGTTTACGGTGATGCCGTGGATGCCGTGAACATTCGGTCTGGAGGGACCGGACGGGAGGAATGCCGGATGATGAATGTCGTCCTCGTCGGCTGTGGTGCGATGAGCAGGCAGTGGCTTGATGCCGCGAGGCAGATCGACGGGCTTGCCATTGTCGGCCTTGTCGACCTCGACGCCGAGCGGGCGAAGGCGAGGGCGGACGAATACGATCTCACCGGTGCCGTCATCGGCACCAGCCTCGATGCGGTGCTCGACCAGACCAGGCCCGACGCGGTGTTCGATGTCGTGGTCCCCGCCGCCCGCCGCGAGGTCGCGCTCTCCGCCTTTGCCCACAATTGTCATCTCCTGACCGAAAAGCCGCTGGCCGACAGTCCTGAGAATGCGCGTGCCATCATCGAGGCGGCGCACCGGGCAGGGCGTGTCCATGCCGTCGTGCAGAACCGGCGCTATGTCGCCAATGTCAGGCGCATTCGCCGTTTTCTCGATTCCGGCGCCATCGGCGCGGCGACCTCGATCCATGCCGACTTCTTCGTCGCGCCGCATTTCGGCGGCTTTCGCGAGGAGATGGCGCATGTGCTGCTGCTCGACATGGCGATCCACACTTTCGACGCCGCCCGCTACATGGCTGCGGGCGAGCCGGCCAGCGTCTATTGCCAGGAATGGGAGCCGGCCAGTTCCTGGTACCGGCAGGGATCGTCGGCGAGCGCCGTCTTCGATCTCGGCGGCGGCAAGGTCTTCACCTATGCCGGCTCCTGGTGCGCCGACGGTTTTCGCACCAGCTGGGAAGGCAGCTGGCGCATTGTCGCCGAGCGCGGCAGCCTCATTTGGGACGGCCATGACGTGTTGAAGGCGGAAGTGGTGGCGCCGGGCCGCGATGGCCTGATCGACAAGACCCAGCCGATCGACGTGCCGCCGCTCGATCCGGCCGACCGCATCGGCGGTCATCTCGGCATCATCAGGGATTTCATGCACGCCATCGAGACCGGCATCGAGCCGGAAACGCGCGGCGCCGACAACATCAAGAGCCTGGCCATGGTTTTCAGCGCCATCGAGAGCGCCGAGACCGGACGCCGCGTGGCGATCACTGCGCAGGAAGAGAAATAATGCCAAACCCGCTTCTCGACATCAGGATCGGCACCATGGTGCGGGCCAATCTCGACGACCCGGCAGCCTACATCAAGCAGATCCTGCCGCTCGGCTTCGAGAGCATCCAGCCCTTCTTCTGGCAGACGCTGGGTGGCAAGGATCTGCCGCGGCTGGCCGGCCAGATCCGCGAGGCGATCGGTGATGCCGATGTCATCGTGTCTTCCCTGGGCGTGTTCGGCAATCCGCTGGAGAGCGGAGAAGTCGATCGCGGTGTGCTTGCGGCTTGGGAAGCGGCCATCGACAATGCGCATCTGTTCGGCACTTCCATGGTCAGCGGCTTCACCGGGCGCCTGCGCGGCAAGACGCTGACCGACAGCCTGCCGCGCTTTCGCGAAGTGTGGGGACCGCTGGCCAAGCGCGCCGCCGACAAGGGCGTGCGCATCGCCTTCGAGAACTGCGCCATGGACGGCAACTGGGCCACCGGCGACTGGAACATTGCCCACAATCCGGACGCCTGGGAGCTGATGTTCAATGAATTGCCTGATGACAATCTCGGGCTGGAATGGGAGCCCTGCCATCAGCTCGTCTATCTGATCGATCCGATGCCGCAGATCCGCAAATGGGCGCAGCGCATCTTCCATGTCCACGGCAAGGACGCCACGGTGCGCTGGGACGTCATCCGCGAGCATGGCGTGTTCGGCCGGCTGCCCTTCGTGCAGATGCGAACGCCGGGCTTCGGCGACAGCGACTGGACGCGGGTGATCAGCGAATTGCGGCTGGCCGGCTACAAGGGCGCCATCGACATCGAGGGCTGGCACGATCCGGTCTATCGCGGCGATCTCGAAATTACCGGCCAGGTGCGGGGGCTGGAGTACCTCAAGCAATGCCGGGGAGGTGCCAGCTATCTGCCAAATCCGACGTGAGAAGCGGCCGGCAGGAGGAGCCGGCCGGTAAGTCGTACTGCCGTAGCAATCGTCAAAAGCCCCTCGGCTGACGAGGGAAACAATGGGAGGACAAGTGCATGAGCATCGCGATCAGAACGACACTTCTGCGCACGACCGTCGTGGCCGCCGCCACGGCGCTGTGCGCCGCCATCTCGACCTTGCCGGCACAGGCGCTCGACGCGCAATGGTGCAAGGATGTCCATATCCGGTTCTTCGTCGGCGGCGCCGAGGGCGACGCTTTCGGCACCATCGTCTACAACGGCGCCAAGCAGGCGGCGGCCGATCTCGGGCCGAAGGTCGACTACATCTTCTCGGGCTGGGACGTCGAAAAGATGGTGCAGCAATTGCGTGAGGCGGTTGCGGTCAAGCCCGGCGGCATCGCCATGATGGGCCATCCCGGCGACGACGCGATCATGCCGCTGGCCGAGCAGGCGCATAAGGACGGCATCAAGATGATGTACCAGAACGTGCCGGTGCCGAAGGTGACGGCGGCGTTCGGCGGCGGCTATGTCGGCGCGCAGCAGGAGCAGCAGGGCCGCGCGCTCGGCGCAGAGGCGTTCAAGCTGGCCGGGCTGAAATCCGGCGACAAGGCGATCATGATCGGCCCGTTCGACAATGAGAGCCGGGGCGCACGCGAGCGTGGGACAGTCGCCGCATTGAAAGAGGCGGGCGTCGATGTCGTTCAAATCAATTCTGTCCCTGAGTGGGCAGCCGATCCGAATCTCGCCATCCCGGTGATCACCGCGGCGTTGCTCAACAATCCCACCGTCAAGGCGGTCGGCTATCCCGGTGGGCAGATGCTCGGCAATGTGCCGACATACATGCAGGCCGCTGGAAGGAAGCCCGGCGACATCTTCAATTTCGGCTTCGACACCAGCCCGCAGATCGTCGAGGGCTTCAAGGGCGGCTGGGTGCAACTGACGGCCGACCAGCAGCCGTTCATGCAAGGCTATCTGCCGATCCTCAGCCTTTGCCAGCAGGTGGTGCTGGGTCTGGCGCCGATGAATGTCGACACCGGTGCCGGCTTCGTCACGCCGCAGAATTATGAGATCGTCTCAGAGCTCGCCAAGCAGGCGCTGCGCTGACCTCCCAAGGCTGCCGGCCGGGTTGACCCGGCCGGCAGGACCGCCGGCTAAGAGGCCGGCAAGCGACAATGACAAGCGAGGATCCGATGGCCGAACGCATCATCGAACTGCGCGATATCAAGAAATCCTATGGTCAGGTCTATGCGCTGGGCGGGGTCAATCTCAGCGTCGACCGCGGCGAGGTGGTCGGCCTGATCGGCGACAATGGCGCCGGCAAGTCGACGCTGATCAAGATCCTCTCCGGCGTGGTCAGGCCGACCAGCGGCGAGATCCTCGTGCGCGACAAGCCGGTGACCGGCTGGAGCGCGGCACGCTCGCGCGACGCCGGCATCGAGACGGTGTTCCAGGACCGCGCGCTCGCCGTGCAGCAGACCATCGTGCGCAACATCTTCATGGGTCGCGAGCTGACCGGCTTCATGGGTTGGCTGAAGGTCAACAAGGAGATCGAGGAGGCGAGCCGGCTGATGCGCGAGATCGGCTTCACCTCGAAAGTGTTCACGCCGCATTCGATCGTCGGCCAGCTGTCGGGTGGCGAACGCCAGGGTGTGGCGATCGCGCGCGCCATCTACAAGCAGGCCGAGCTGATCATCCTCGACGAGCCGACGACAGCGCTGTCGCTGACCGAGACCGCCAAGGTGTTTCACTTCGTGCGCCAGGTGCGGGCGGGCGGGCGATCGATCCTGTTCATTGGCCACAACATCCATCACGTGTTCGACATTGCAGACCGCTTCGTGGTGCTCGATCGCGGCAAGGTGGCGCTGACCGCCGACCGCAGCCAGGTCAAATCGGCGGAAGAGCTGATCAATTTCATGGAAGACGTCGCGCATCCCGGCGGATTGCCTGGACTGCACGAGGCCGGCGAAGCGGAGCAGCGAGCGCGATGAGCAAGACCATGGAACCCGATCTCGAAACGCCTCTGCGCGCGCATGGCGGGGCCGCCCGCAAAGAGTGGAAACATCCATCCGATCACTGGCTGCGCGGCTTCGTCCTCGACAACCGCGCCTCGCTTGGCACGCTTGCCGTGTTCATCGTCATGATGGCGGTATTCATGGTCGCCAACCCGACCGTGTTCACCACCTGGTATCTCTACAGTTCCGTGCTGACGACGCTTCCTGTAGCGCTGTTCGTGGTGGTGCCGCTGGTCTTCGTCGTCACCTGCGGCGAGATCGACCTGTCGTTTCCGGCCACGATGGGTTTTGCCTCCTGGGTGTTCGCGCTGGTGGTGCAGGCCGGCTACGATCCGTTCCTCGGCATTGCCGCCGCACTCGTCACCGGCATGCTGCTCGGCTTCCTCGTCGGGTCACTGGTCGTCTATGGCGGGCTGTCGTCGCTGATCGCCACGCTCGGCATGAACTTTTTGCTGCGCGGCCTGATCCAGATCATCAACGAAGGCAAGTCGATGGCGCTGACCGGCCTTGCCGACACCCCAGCCTACAAGATCTTCTCCAGCCAGGTTTTTGGAATCCCGGTGCAGATCTTCTGGGCCATCGCCTTCGTCGTGCTGTCGGCGATGCTCTACAACCGCCACCGCTTCGGCGCGCAGGTGAAGGTGGTCGGCGACAATCCCGACAGCGCCCAGCAGATGGGCATCGACGTCAAGCGCGTGCGGGTGAAAGTGTTCGTCTTCGTCGGCATTGGCGCGGCGATCGCCGGAACGTTTTCGGTGATGATCAACTTCACCTGGTGGCCGACGGCCGGCGACGGCTATCTCCTACCGGTGCTGGCCTCGGTGTTCGTCGGCGGCACCCCGACCTGGGGCGGCATCGGCACGGTGGCCGGCGGCGCCATCGGCGCCGTCACCGTGTCGTTCATCCAGACCGGTGTCGTGGCGGCGGGATTGAGCGGCTTCTACGTGCAGTTCTTCAACGGGCTGATCATCATCCTGTCGCTGCTGGGGCATAAATGGAACCAGGCGCGGTATCGGTGAGCTGCGGGTAAATCCGGCAGCTCACACCGCCGCGACAAACCCGTCCAGCACGCGTTTCTGGCCGGCCTTGTCGAAGTCGATGGTCAGCTTGTTGCCTTCGATGGCGGAGATGTTGCCGTTGCCGAATTTCTGGTGGAAGACGCGGTCGCCGACGCTGAAGGCGGATGGCGTGTCGGAGACGGATTTGGCAACCAGCTCACCGTCGATGGTGCGGCCTTTGACCGAGGTGCGGCCGGCGCCGTAGCCGCTGTCGGTCTCGCCATAGCCGATGCGCTCGACCTGATGGCCGGAGCGCGTGCCCCAGTTGCGGTCGGTCGCTTCGGTGCGGTTGGCCTGCGCGCGCTGCCAGCCGGGCGTCGAATAGGTGTTGGAGAAGGCGCCGGATTTTTCGGTGTTGGCGCCGACATTGTCGAAGCGCGAGGCGCCGTAGGGGTTCTGCCGGCCGCCACGGCCCGACGCGAACGAGCCGCCGCCATAGGAATTGCCGTAGCCGCCGTAGGAATTGCCGCTTTCGGCGATCTCGACATGGGATTCCGGCAGTTCCTCGAGGAAACGCGACGGGATGGTCGATTGCCAGAGCCCATGGATGAGGCGGTTGGAGACGAACCAGATATGCAGGTTCTTCTTGGCTCGCGTCAGGCCGACATAGGCGAGCCGGCGCTCTTCCTCCAGGCCTGAGCGGCCGCCTTCATCGAGCGCGCGCTGGTGGGGAAAGAGGCCTTCCTCCCAGCCGGGGAGAAAAACGGTCTCGAATTCGAGGCCTTTGGCCGAATGCAGCGTCATGATCGAGACGGCGTCCTGCCCGGCATTCTGCTCGGCATCCATGACCAGCGCCACATGTTCGAGGAAGGAGCGCAGTGACTCGTACTCCTCCATCGAGCGGATCAGTTCCTTGAGGTTCTCCAGCCGGCCCGGCGCCTCGGCCGAGCGGTCGTTCTTCCACATGTCGGTGTAGCCGCTCTCCTCGAGAATGGTCTCGGCGAGCTCGGTGTGGGGCTTGGTTTCCAGCGCCTTTTGCCAGCGTTCGAAATTGGCGGCCACTTCGCGCAGCGCGGCGCGCGGTTTCGGCTTCAACTCGTCGCTTTCGGCGAGGTTGGCGGCCGCCTCCAGCATCGGGATGCGCAGCGCGCGCGCCGTGTCGTGGATCTGGCGGATGGTGGCTTCGCCCAGCCCGCGCTTCGGCACATTGACGATGCGCTCGAAGGCGAGGTCATCGCCGCTGTTGGCGACGACGCGGAAGAAGGCCAGCGCGTCGCGGATTTCCATGCGCTCGTAAAAACGCGGGCCGCCGATGACGCGGTAGTTGAGGCCGAGCGTGATGAAGCGGTCCTCGAAGGCGCGCATTTGGAAGGACGCGCGGACAAGGATCGCCATATCGTTGAGGTTGTGCTTCTCGCGCTGATAGGCCTCGATGGTCTCGCCGATGGCGCGGGCTTCCTCTTCGGAATCCCAGGAGGCGTGGACGTTGACCTTGCTGTCCTCCGGCTCGTTGCGGTCGGTGAACAGCGTCTTGCCGAAGCGGCCCTCATTGTGGGCGATGAGGTGGGAGGCGGCGCCAAGGATGTGCGCGGTGGAGCGGTAGTTGCGTTCCAGCCGGATGATGGTGGCGCCCGGGAAATCCTTGTCGAAGCGCAGGATGTTGTCGACCTCGGCTCCGCGCCAGCCATAGATGGACTGGTCGTCATCGCCGACGCAGCAGATGTTGACGGTGGCCGGGCGCTGATATCCCTCCCCCTTGAGGGGAGGGTGGCCGGGCGAAGCCCGGTCGGGTGGGGTCCTCGCGGCAGTGCGCGACGCCGCAGCGGTGCCTTCTGCGGCGACCCCCTCCGCCCGCTTCGCGGGCACCTCCCCCTCAAGGGGGGAGGATTGCGGGCGTTGCGCCAGCAGGCGCAGCCACATGTACTGGGCGGTGTTGGTGTCCTGGTATTCGTCGACGAGGATGTATTTGAAGCGCCTGTGGTAGTCCTTCAGCACATCCGGATTGGCGCGGAAGATGCGGATGGGGTGGCAGAGCAGGTCGCCGAAGTCGCAGGCGTTCAGCGTCTGCAGGCGCTCCTGATAGGCCTTGTAGAGTTCGCGGCCCTTGCCGTTGGCGAAGCTGCGCGCGTCGCCCTCGGCGATATCGGCCGGGCCTTGCCCCTTGTTCTTCCAGCCATCGATCATCTGGGCGAACTGCTTGGCCGGCCAGCGTTTGTCGTCCAGCCCTTCGGCCTGGATCAATTGCTTGATCAGCCGTACGACGTCGTCGGTGTCGAGGATGGTGAAATCGGATTTCAGGCCGGCAAGCTCGGCATGACGGCGCAAAAGCTTCACGCCGATCGAGTGGAAGGTGCCGAGCCAGGGCATGCCTTCGACATTGCCTTCGCCGATCAGGATGCCGATGCGCTGCTTCATCTCGCGCGCGGCCTTGTTGGTGAAGGTGACGGCGAGAATCTGCGACGGGAACGCCTTGCCGGTGGCAAGGATGTGGGCGATGCGGGTGGTCAAGACACGGGTCTTGCCGGTTCCGGCGCCGGCCAGCACCAGAACCGGGCCTTCGGTGGTCTCCACCGCCAGCCTTTGTTCCGGATTCAACCCCTTGAGATAGTCGGGCGCACTGGTCTGGCCGCTGCGGGCAGCCATGGCGCGCGCGGCAATGCCCGACGGGGCCGTGGGCCGCGCATTGGGTTCGTCGAAAAAGGGCATGTCTTCCGAAAAGCCGGACATCTCCCCCGAATGTAGTGATTCGGTGGGGAAAGACCAGAACCGTCTACGTTTTGTTCCCGGTAAAGTGCCCGGTATGGCGGTTCAGGCCTTGCGGTAACCGAGGGCGACGAAGAATCGATGGCCGAACGAGCGCGCCTCGTCCGTCATCACCGCGCCCAGGGCGACCTGCATCTGGTCGTAATAGCGGCCGCCGGCGGGTGAGGCGAGGAAGGCCTCATAAAGCCTGAGGTCGGCCATGGACATATCCCGGTAGATGTAGGCTGAGGATTCCATGGCATCGCTGTCGATGTCACGGCGAAGCCCTTCGGTTTGCTTGCGCAGCAGGGCCATCACCTGGTCGTCGGGCAGGGGCTTTCCGGCCGCGCCCAGCATTTCGGTGAGCATCGCATAGCCCATGTTCAAGGCGACGGCTTCGCCAGTGTCGACGGCGCTGATATCGTCCATCATCTTCCTGTACAATGCGAGCCGGGCCGGATCCCTGGATGGAAGCTCGCCGAGGATTTTGGCGCCCTCGATCTTCTTGGCCTCCTTTGCTTCCGGTGCGGAAGCCTGGATCTCCAGCGCCGTGACCTGTTTGCCCAAGGGCGAAGAATAGAACGCAGCGAGGTCGGACAGGTCCTTGGCGGACAGCTTGCCATCCATTCGCGCTTCGATGGCTGTCTCCATCTTGTTGGGGTCAAAGGCTCCTTCCATGGCGGCGGCAAGCGCGTCCTGGACTTTTTGCGCCGGGATTCCCGGTGCCGATTTCACGGCCGCGGTGAAACCCGGGCCGATGCCCATCAGCATCTCGTGAAAGCCGTTCGCCTTGTTGATCTCGCTGATTGTCTGCGCCGGCGCGGCCACGGTGCCGGCCATAAGCGCGACGAGGCAGTAGAGCACAAGCGCCAAGCGCGTCAGTGGCGGAACGAATGACGGCATTTTGCTTGCTCCACGGGAGAGACGATCAATAGAGACTGCTGGAAAACCCGACTGCAGGCAAGATGAATTGCCACCTTGGCGTGTGGGCCAACTTGACAGGCGAGGCAGGCAGGAGAAAGCTGTGCACAGGGGCAGGAACGGTGCATCGGGCTGTCCATGGGCGTCGCAAAGCGCAACAGTCGAAGGAGTATCATCTTGGCTGTCACCATCACCTCCCTCGTCCTCTTCCTCATCGGCCTGGCGCTTGGCGCGGGCGGTATCTGGTTGGCCTCGCTGGGTGGCAGCTGGTACTACATCGTCGTCGGTCTGGCGTTCCTGATCACCGCCTGGCTGCTCTACCGGCGCCGCACCACGGCGCTGTGGCTCTACGCGGCGATCGTGCTCGGCACGCTGGCCTGGGCGGTCTGGGAAACCGGCTTCGACTGGTGGGAACTCGGCCCGCGCGGCGGCATCATCGTGCTGATGGCGCTGTGGCTTTTGACGCCATGGGCGAGGCGCGGCCTTGCCGGTCCTGACGCGCGCGCGCCGCTGATCCTGGCCGTGCTGGCGTCGCTGGCTGTGGCCGGCTATTCGATGACCACTGACCCGAAGGACATTGGAGGCGCACTCGACACCGACAAGGTTATCCCCAACGCCAACCTCGGCAACGACGTGCCGGCAGGCGAATGGCACTTCTATGGCCGCACGCAATTCGGCCAGCGTTATTCGCCGCTCGACCAGATCACGCCGGACAATGTCGCCAATCTGCAGCCGGCATGGACCTACCGTACGGGCGACGTGAAGGGGCCGGACGACGTCGGTGAGACCACCTATCAGGTGACGCCGCTGAAGATCGGCGACACGCTCTACATCTGCACGCCGCACAATTTCGCCATCGCCGTCGATGCCGCGACCGGCAAGGAGAAGTGGCGCTACGATCCCAAGATCAAGCTCGACAAGGACCGCCAGCACCAGACCTGCCGCGGCGTGTCCTATTATGCCGATGCCGCGATTGCTGCCGGCCAACCCTGCGGAAGCCGTGTCTACCTGCCGACGTCTGACGCGCGGCTGATCGCGCTCGACGCCGCCAACGGGCAGGTCTGTCCCGCCTTTGCCGAGGCCGGCACGCTCAATCTGTTGACCGGCATGCCCTATCCGAAGTCGGGCTATTACTATTCGACCTCGGCGCCGCTGATATCAGGCGGCAAGATCATCGTCGGCGGCGCGGTCAACGACAATTATTCGACGCAGGAGCCGTCCGGCGTCATCCGCGCCTATGATGCGAGCACCGGCAAGCTGATCTGGAACTGGGATTCCGGCAATCCGGACCAGACGACGCCGCTGCCGGCCGGCCAGACCTACACGGCCAACTCGCCCAATATGTGGTCGACGCCGAGCGCCGACGAGAAGCTCGGCCTGCTCTACGTGCCGCTCGGCAACCAGACGCCGGACCAGCTCGGCGCCGGGCGCAGCGCCAATGTCGAGAAGTTTTCCTCGTCGATCACCGCGCTCGACCTCAACACCGGGCAGTTGAAATGGGTGCGGCAGACCGTGCATCACGATCTGTGGGACATGGATGTGCCGGCGCAGCCGAGCCTGATCGACATCACCAAGGCAGACGGCACGATCGTGCCGGCGCTGGTCGGGCCGACCAAGCAGGGCGACCTCTATGTGCTCGACCGGCGCACCGGCGAGCCGGTGATCGCGGTCAAGGACGTGCCGGCGCCCGGCGGCGCCATTGAGGGCGACAAGGCCTCGCCGACGCAGCCTTCCTCCGATCTCTCCTTCAACCCGAAGCCGCTGACCGATGCCGACATGTGGGGCATCACCATGTTCGACCAGCTGGCCTGCCGCATTGCCTTCCACAAATTGCGCTATGAAGGCCGCTACACGCCGCCCTCGCTGCAGGGATCGCTGATCTATCCCGGCAATTTCGGTGTCTTCAACTGGGGCGGGGTGGCGGTCGATCCGGTGCGGCAGGTGATGTTCGGTATGCCGACCTATCTGGCCTTCACATCCAAGCTTATTCCCCGCGCGGACGTGCCGGCGCCGGGCGACGACACCAAGGGCAGCGAACAGGGGCTGAACCGCAATGAGGGTGCACCCTATGCGGTGGTGATGGGCCCGTTCCTGTCGCCGTTCGGCATTCCCTGCCAGGCGCCGCCCTGGGGATATGTCGCAGGCGTCGACCTCAGGACCGGCGCGATCGCCTACAAGCACCGCAACGGCACCATCTACGACATGACGCCGCTGCCGCTGCCGCTCAAAGTCGGGGTGCCCGGCATTGGCGGGCCTATGATCACCGCCGGCGGCGTCGCTTTCCTGGGTGCCGCGGTCGACGACTATCTGCGCGCCTATGACCTGACATCAGGCAAGCAGCTCTGGCGGGCCCGATTGCCGGCCGGCGGGCAATCGACGCCGATGACCTATACGGTGGCCGACGGACGCCAGTTCGTGGTCATCGTCGCCGGCGGCCATGGCTCGGTCGGCACCAAGCCGGGGGATTACGTGATGGCCTACGCGCTGCCGAAATAGCTGGGTCGCGCTAGCGGAAAACAGTTTCGGCGCTAGCCGAGGCCCAGATGGCTCTTCAGGCTGGGCACAGAGCCCAGCACCTGGTTGGTCAAATCGGGACCGGCGGCGGCTTCGGCCTGCTGGACCAGCGCCTCGCCGGCCTTCTGGATCTGCGCAATGTCGAGCCCGGATGCCTTGAGCGCGGCGAGGCCGTTGACCAGCGCGCCGGCCTTCTCGCCGAGAACGCCGCCAAGCGCGCCCTGCAGCGAAGACAGGAAGCCGCCACCCCCGCCTGCCGGGGCCGCGGCCATGACGTCATACTGGTGGGCAAGGTCGTCGGCGCCGGGAATCTTGGCGAAAAACGACGAGGCGCTGGTGCCTTCGGCCTCGTGTTCCAGAACCGAGAAAATGGTGCCGACGACCTTTTCCGTCGTCGCCTGGTCGAGGCCCGCCTTTTGGCTGACGGTATTGACGATATCCTGGACGTTCATGATCTCACCTCAACCTTGGGTTTTCGTGTTTGCCGGATGGCGCTGGCGGCTGCGCACCTTGACCATGGACTTGCCGGTCACAGCGACAACGGTCGCGCGCATCGCCAGAAGGGCGGCTGCGGCAACCATGAAGGCGGTTGCCAGGATCGGCGAGGGCATGGTCATCGGCGTTTCCCTTTTCAGATCGGCCTTTAAGGTCAGATCGGGCCTTTCAGGACCGTGGCCGCGCCATGGGGCGGCCGGATAGTCAGTTTCCCCTACTATTGTGGCGGCGCCATCAAGATTTGTCGCCGATGACAAGAATGTGATGATGATGGCCGCCGATCGCCGGGGAACGGGAGCGTCACCGAGCCGTGACTGGACGATGCGAGGCTCGCCCCTATCTTGCGAACGGCAAGGACCTTGATCGAGGAGCGCGCCCGTGACGAAATCCACCAAGCCTGCCATCACCCAGGCGATGATCGACGCCTATGACGAGTACACGCATCTGACGCTCGACCGCCGCCGCTTCATGGAGCAATTGACCAGGCTTGCCGGATCGGGTGCGGCAGCGGCGGCCATTGCGCCGATGCTGGCGGCGAACGCCGCCCAGGCGGCGATCGTCGCCGAAAACGATATCAGGGTGAAGGGCGAGGACATCACCTATCCCGGCAGCGGCGGTGAGATGAAGGGCTATCTGGTCAAGCCGGCAAACCAGGCCGGCAAGCTCGGCACCGTGATCGTCATCCATGAAAACAGGGGGCTTAACCCGCATATACGCGATGTCGCGAGGCGCGTGGCGCTGGAGGGGTTCGTGGCGCTTGCGCCGGATTTCCTGTCGCCGCTCGGCGGTACGCCCGGTGACGAGGACAAAGCGCGCGACATGTTCACCAAACTCGATCCGGCGCAGACGGTCGCCAACGCCGTGGCGACCGTCGCCTTCCTCAAGGCCCACAAGGATGGCAACGGCAAGGTCGGCGCCGTCGGCTTCTGCTGGGGAGGCGGCACGGCCAATATGCTGGCCGTCAATGCGCCCGACCTCGCTGCCAGCGTCGCCTATTACGGCATGCAGCCAAAGGCCGCCGACGCGTCGAAGATCAAGGCCGCACTGCTGTTGCACTATGCCGGGCTCGACGAGCGCACCAATGCCGGCATCGACGCCTTCAAGAAGGAGCTCGATGCCGCGCATGTCGAATACACGGTCTATGTCTATGAAGGCGCCAACCATGCCTTCAACAACGACACCTCGGCGGCGCGCTACGACAAGAAGGCGGCCGATCTCGCCTGGGGCAGGACGATCGCTTTCCTGAAGCAGAAGCTGGCGTAGGCGGTTTGCCTAATCTGTGGCCGCCGGCTTGTGGAAGGCAACGCCAGCGACCACCAGCGCGATCCCCAGGCAATCGCCGAGACTTGGGATCTGGCGCAGCACGATGACGCCGATGAGCGTTGCGGTGACCGGCAGCAGCGACAGCATGAGCGCAAAACTCGAGCGCGGCAATCGCGACATGGCAAGCTGGTCGCAGACATATGGAATGACCGAGGAGCAGATGCCGACACCGATGGCGGCGATGAGCAGCGGTGGTGAGAAAAAGGCGGGCAGGACATCAGTGAAGCCGATCGGCAGCACGACGATGAAGGCGATCGTCATGGCCGCACCCAGGCCGGCGATGCCATCGCCGGCGCCCGCGCGGGCAACGCGGTGGCCAAGCACGATGTAGCCAACGAACAGCGCGCCGTTGAGGAAGGCCCAGAACAGGCCGACCGGATCGCTGGACCATTTGACGTCGATGAGCAGCAGCGTGCCGGTGACGGCGATGGCAAGGGCGACGAGATTGCGTGGGCTCCTCAAGCCGACCACCGCAACGCCGATGGTGCCGACGAATTCGATTGCCGCCACCAGCGAGATCGGCAAGCGGTCGAGCGCGAGATAGAAGGAACAGTTCATCACCGCCAGGCAGGCACCCAGAGCGACGAGCAGGAGCCGGGTCGAGCGCTCGGCGCGGGCAAAGGTTTGCCACGGACGGGTCAGCGGCGCGAAGACCAGCGCGGCGGTGGCGATGCGCAGCCACGCCATGCCGAGCACGCCGACATGCGGGAACAGCAGCACGGCGAAAGCCGGACCGAGATAGTGGAAGACGGCGCTGACGCCGAACCAGACATGCGGCGGCAATTTTGTCGCTAGCTTGCCCAGGCCAGGGCCGGAGGAGGCGGGGACAGCAAGGACAGGGCCTGCTGCGGGAACTTGCGTTTGATCATCCATCGGATCAGTATCGCAGGCAGTTTCTGCTGGATATATGGATGATGATCGGCTGATTTTATCATCTCTATCCCTAAAGCAAGGAGTTTTCAGTGAAGCGCCTTCGAACCGAAAATATCGATCTCGATGCGGCCGACATGAAAATCCTGCGCCTGCTGGAAAAGGATGCACGCACCAGCACGGCAGAGCTGGCGCGCTCGGTTGGCCTGTCGGCGCCAAGCGTCGCCGAGCGCATCAAGCGGCTGCAGGAGAATGGTGTGATCGAAGCCTATTCGGTCAGGATCAATCCCGCCGCACTTGGCCTGAAGCTGTCGGCGTGGCTGCGCATTCGGCCGGTGCCCGGGCAACTGGCCGTGGTGGCCGAGATCATCCGCGAGCTGCCGGAAATCGCGCAATGCGACCGGGTGACCGGTGAGGACTGCTTCATTGCGCTGGCGCATGTCGGGTCGGTGACCGAACTCGAACGGGTGATCGACCGCATCATCCCCTATGCGATGACCAATACGGCCATCATCCAGTCGTCACCCGTGGTGGCGCGCTCGCCGCTGGCAGCGGTGAAGCGTCAGGCGTAAGTGCTGTACAATTCGATGTGTTTGCTCAAGAGAAAGCGCCGCTCACGCGTGGCCGCGCTTCAGGCGGGCGCGCTTCAAAATGCTGCGCCAGCGGATCATATCGAACGGGATCGGCTCGTTGTTGTTGGCGATGTGAAAGATCTCGTTGTCGACGTTCTTGAGCGAACGCCAGAAATCATAGTCAGTGATACGCGGATCAGCGGCCAGCCTGTCCACCTCGACCTTGATGTCGGTTTTCATGCACGTCCCTCGAACCGGCTTCGCCCCGCCGCCCGTTTAACAACCCTGTGCGGACCTTTTCTGCCGCTCCGCTGAGTCGTTCAACGGCTCAATTGGCTTGTTCCCGTTAAAACCTCAGTAAGGTTAACGCGGGCACCAGGCCGCTTCAAGCACGGGTGCCCGCCGATTTGAGGGTTTTGCGATTTTGGATGGCCGGTGTGGCTTTGAGGTCCGCTCTATTTGCGTTTGATGCCGATCGAGCGGCCGGCCCGCTCCGGCATCGGCAGCACCGAATGGGCAGCGCGCATGGCTTCGATTTTGGTCAGCACGTCGGCGGGGAAGGGCGCGACCTTCGGCCCTGACATGTCGACATGCAGCGACAGCGTCTCGGAGGTGGCGGCGAGCCAGCCATCGACATGGCGGATTTCCTGGTAAGCCCTCAGCCGCTTCGCATCGTGGTCTATGAGCTGGAAGGAGACCGTGACCTTATGGTCGAGATGCAGTTCCTGGACGTAGCAGACATGGACTTCGGCGGTGTAGATGGTGAGCCGCCGCTCTCTCACATAGTCCAGCCCCATGCCCATTGCCTCGAAAGCCTCGTCCGAGCAGCGATCGAACAGCACGTTGTAATAGGCCATGTTGAGATGGCCGTTGTAATCGATCCAGTCCTTCTCGATGTCCATGGGCCTGGAGACGAAGGGGGCGGGGATGGACATCGAAACTTCCTTGTTCTGGTGCTGGACACGGCGTAGCCGGTGAGACTTTTTGTTCTGACGCAATTCCGGACAGAAAACCGCTTCACACTTTTCCTGGAATTGCTTTAGGCATTCATAATCGCAGAACAAGCGTGGGCGCTGGTCCATTCGCGGAGGAATTCATGGCTCTGAGCGACCTCAATCCGGTCGAACGCAACGAGGAAGGCATCGCCGCGGTGCTCGACATCCTCAAGCAACAGCTCGGCGAGCGTTTTCAGACCGGCCAGGCTATCCGCGCGCAGCACGCGCATACAACCACCTACATTCCGACACAGGCGCCCGATGGCGTCGCTTTCCCGGAGACGACGGTCGAGGTGCAGGAGATCGTGCGCGCCTGTGCGGCGCACCGCGTGCCGGTGATCGCCTTTGGCGTCGGTTCCTCGCTGGAAGGCCACACCAACGCGCCCGGCGGCGGCATCTCGGTCGACACCTCGCGCATGAACCGCATCCTTGCGGTCAATCCGCAAGATCTCGACTGCACGGTCGAGCCCGGCGTGACCCGCGAGGACCTCAACCGTCACCTGCGCGACACCGGCCTGTTCTTCCCGATCGACCCAGGCGCCAATGCCTCGCTCGGCGGCATGGCGGCGACGCGGGCGTCCGGCACCAACGCCGTGCGCTACGGCACGATGCGCGAGAACGTGCTGTCGCTGACGGCCGTCATGGCCGACGGCGAGACGGTGACGACCGGCAAGCGGGCGAAGAAGAGCTCGGCCGGTTACGATTTGACCAGGCTGCTGGTCGGCTCGGAAGGCACGCTCGGCATCATCACGTCGCTGACGTTGAAGCTGCAAGGCATTCCACAGGCAATCTCCGGCGGCGTCTGTCCGTTCCCGAGCGTCGAAGCGGCCTGCAACGCCGTCATCGCGACGATCCAGATGGGCATTCCGGTGGCGCGCATCGAACTGGTCAACGCGCTGCAGATGCGGGCGATGAAGACTTATTCCAAGCTCGACTATCCCGAGAGCCCATGCCTGTTCGTCGAGTTCCACGGCAGCGATGCCGGCGTGGCCGAACAGGCCGAGACTTTTGGCATGATCGCCGAGGAAAATGGTGGCGGGCCGTTCCTGTGGACCAGTGTCGCCGAAGAGCGCACCAAACTGTGGAAAGCCAGGCACGACGCCTACTGGGCCTCGCTCACACTGCGGCCCGGCGCCAAGGGTCTGTCGACCGATGTCTGCGTGCCGATCTCGCGTTTTGCCGAATGCGTCATGGAAACCGAAGCCGATATCGCCGAGATGGGCCTGATCGCGCCGATCGTCGGCCATGCCGGCGACGGCAATTTCCACGTGCTGGTGCTGATGGATGTGAATGATCCCAAGGAGATCGCGCTGTCGGAAAAATTCGTCGCGCGGCTCAACATGCGGGCGATCGCCATGGACGGCACCTGCACCGGCGAGCACGGCATCGGCCAGGGCAAGATCGGCTTCCTGCGCAGCGAACTCGGCCACGGCGTTGACATCATGCGCACCATCAAGCAGGCGCTCGACCCGCAAAACATCATGAATCCTGGCAAGATATTGCCGGCCGTGGGCCATTAGATGTCGGCTGCCGAGGCACTGGTATCGATCGAGGTGCCGCCGTCGTCCGCTGGCGCGCCGCTGCCTCATCTGTTTGCGGATGAAGGCAGGTTGCTGGTCGCCTACATCGCCAATGCTCCTGGTCCGTCCTTCGATGGCACGAATCCGCGCTCGATTTCGCCGGCAACAGGCAACCAGTCCATCGCCATCCTGACGGCGGACCCTTATCTGGCATTTCAATTCGGCCAGCCGAATGACGAAGCCATCAGCGGGCACCGTCTTTATGCGGTGGGCTTGCAGCCTTATGAGCTTTCGAAGTCCACAACTCGTCTTGGATCGCGTCCCTGGAGGAGGCAAATCGGGTTCATTCGTCCCACAGTCCTGAACTATTTTCAGACTATCGGCATTTCATCCTGACGTTCCATGATTCGACGCTCGAGTTCATTGCCAAGAGTTTCTCGACCAGCCTTCACAACGGAGCGGTTTTGACGGTGCTCATGGAGGCTGTCGGACAGCGCGCCTGAACTTCATAGGCAAAGGTCTCGCAATCTCGTTGTGGGCGACGCAGGCTCGGCCTGGTGTCCGTGAACATGTCGGGACGAAAAAGGCGCGTCTTGACCGCGCCACCATTCGGGTCGAGGCTCCTCCGACGGCAAGCCTGAAAAAACAAGCGTGCCGGCTGAGGAGGACTGTCATGGCCATTTCACGCAAGGAAGAAGCTCGCGCGCTGAGCGCCGATGAAACGGAATTGGTGGAGAAATCGCACCATCCGGCAGTGCAGGACCTTTCCGACGCCGACCTTTCCGGTCTGGTCAAGCTGCTGCGCGAGCGGCGCGACAAGGCGCAGAGCGAAGCGCACCGGCGCCGGCGCGAGATACGCGGCAAGGGCGCGGCGAGGGGCGCTGCGCCCTCAAAGGCCGATGGTGGCTCACAGGTCAAGCTCGCGGTGCTGGCCATGGCGATGCGGCGGCTGAATGGCGAGGCCGAACGGCGGCGCCAACTGGCGGCTCGCGTTTCGCTGGTCGGGAATGCACACAAGGCGCTGGCCATGAAGAAAAATGCGCCGGCGGACGGTCCCGCGCACAATTCGCGGACGGCTCACAAAGGCATGCGGGCCGTGGCCAACGAGCGGGCGCCGAAGCTGGTCCGGCCGGCGGAACTCGGCCGGCAGCGCAAGGCGGGCAAAGTGGCGCAAGCGAAGCGCGACGCACGCTGATCCTCGCGGATAGGGGCCGTCGGCCGCCGCTTACCGTGCTGCGGGAAGCTGCTGCTGCGCGCCCTCGACGAGGGCCTGCAGCAAGGGCCGCGTCGGCGCGAAGAAGGTCGTGCCGGTCTGCGGCGTCGAGACATCGAGCAGCCGGTCGTAGGCGCCCGGCGGGTCGCCGACATACATGCGCTGCAGCATCTTTTCGGTGACCCAGAGATACCTGGAATAGCCGATGAAGTAGGTTCCGAACTCATTTTGCCCGGGCCGGCCGAACGGCATGTTGTCGCGCAAAATGTCGTACTCGTTGCCGTCGGCGTCCTCGATCGTGGCCAGCGACTTGTGCGATTTGCGCGGCGCGTCGTCATCGTCGATCTCGATGTTGTCGATCTTGGTGCGGCCGATGATCGCCTCCTGCTCGGGCGTCGGAATGCGCGCCCAGGCTTGCATATCGTGCAGATATTTCTGCACGACGACATAGGAGCCGCCGGCAAAGTCGGCATCCTCGTCGCCGACCAGCGCCGAGGCGGGCAGGTCTAGGCCGGTCGGGTTGGCGGTGCCGTCGACAAAACCGAGCAGGTCGCGGGCATCGAAATAGCGAAAGCCCGTCACTTCGTCGACGACGGTCACATCAGGACCGAGCCGGTCGAGCAGGATACGCTCGAACTCGAAGCACATATCGGGCCGCTCGGCCCGGATATGGAAGAGAAGGTCGCCTGCTGTCGACGGCGCCGAATGCACCGCTCCCTTGATCGGTGCGAACGGTTTCAGCTCCAGCGGCCGCCGGCCGGGGCTGAGCCGGTCCCAGAGATCGCGGCCGATGCCGGCAATGCAGGACAGGCGACCACCAAGGTCGCGGAACCCGACAGTCTTGACCAGATCGTCAAGCTCGCCGAGCACGGAGCAAACCTTGGCCAGGGCCGGTTGGCCGCCGGCGACGGTGACGACAAGGAAAATCGCCGACTGCGAAAGCGGCGCATCCACGCTCTGCGCGTCGATCGGCACGCGGTCCCAGTTCTTGCCTGACATCCGAAAATCTCCGCTTTTCCCGGATTTGTTTCAGATCGCCCGAGATGACGCAATACGCGATGAATTGCCTCTTTATCGACACGCGGATGCGGGTAGAGTGCGGCAGATTTCAATCAACCTGTTCGGAGCTGATGCTCGCACGCCTGTTCGTGATCTTTGGTGGCCTGTTTGTGCTGGTGCTGTGCGCGGCGCTGGTGGTGCCGTATTTTGTCGACTGGACCGACTACCGCGCCGAATTCGAGCGCGAGGCGAGCGCCATCCTCGGCCGCAAGGTGACGGTTCAGGGCGACGCCACGGCAAGGCTGTTGCCATTCCCCTCGGTGACGTTCTCCGACGTTGCCGTCGCCGGTGGTCCCAACGGCCAGCCGGCCATGACCGTCGAGACGTTTTCGATGGATGCGGAACTCGCGCCCTTCCTGCGCGGCGAAGTGCTGATCTTCGATATGCGACTGGTGCGGCCGAAGGCGACGATCGACATTGCCAATGACGGAACCGTCGACTGGGCGATGCGGCCGTCCTCGCCTTTCGACCTTAACCAGATCGCGATCGAGAAGCTGACCGTGACGGAGGGGCAGATCGAACTGCGCCATGCCGCGGGCGGACGCAGCCATATCTTTTCCGAGATCAACTCGACCATTTCAGCCAAGTCGCTGGCCGGCCCGTGGCGCATGGACGGCACGCTGCGGCTGGACGGGTTGCGCACCACGGTCGCGGCGTCGACCGGCAAGGCCGAAGGCAACGGCCAGATGCGGCTTCGGCTGAAGGCAGATCCCGATGCCTATCCGCTGGTCATCGAGACCGACGGCAATGCCGGCATCGTCAACGGTGCCGCCATCTATTCCGGCCAGTTCAAGATTTCCGGCGCCGACAAAAACAGCGCCGAGCTGCGCGGTACCGATGGCGAGACGGTGAAGGTCAGCACCGGTAAACCCGATCCGGGCTTCCGGCTGAACGGCAAGTTCTCGCTCGACCATCAGAAGCTTGGCGTCGATGAATTCCGTTTCGAGACCGGCCCGCTGAACAATCCCTACACCGCCGACGGCAAGGCGTCTGTCGATCTCGGGCTGAAGCCGAACTTCGCCATCGAAGCCAATGGCGCGCAGGTGCAGTTGGACGAGGCGGTGGGTGCGCCGGCCGGCGCCGGCCTGACACTGGATCAGCGTATTGCGGGGCTGGAGCAGGCGTTGCTCGATCTGCCGAAGCCGACCATTCCCGGCACTGTCGAGGTCAAGCTGCCGGCGGTGGTGGCCGGCGATACCACGGTGCGTGACGTGCATCTCTCCGCCGAGCCGGTCGACGGTGGTTGGTCGGTGAAATCGCTCGCCGCGACACTGCCAGGCCGCACCACGCTGGAAGCAAGCGGCATGCTGGTGCTCAACGTGCAGAGCCATTTCGGCTTCACCGGCTCGTTGCTGTTGGCCGTGGCGCAACCTTCGGGTTTTGCAGCGTGGCTGTCGAAGGATGTCGACGAGGCGATCCGCCGTCTGCCCGCCGCCGGCTTCAAAGCCAAGGTCGACCTTTCGGAAAACCACCAGGCCTTCAGTGACCTCGAATTGATCCTCGGCAAGGCGAAGTTTTCCGGACGCATCGATTCCAGCCAGCCCGACGACGCGAGGCCTTCGGTGCTGATGCGGCTCGAGGGCGGTGAACTCGACGTCGACGGGCTGGCGGCCTTCGCCTCGATCTTCGTCAGCGACAAGGGCGCCAACCGTTTTGCCAACAGCGACCTCGATTTTCAGATCAAGGCCGGGCCGGTCAGCGCCGGCGGGCTCACGGCCGATACGGTCGACACCGCGCTGAGGTTGCGCGACGGGTTGCTTGAAGTCGACCGGCTCTCGGTTGGCGGGCTGGCCGGCGCCTCGATCAGCGCCACGGGCCGGATCAAGGACTTTCCCGCGAGCCCCACCGGCAAGCTCGATGCATCAATCGTCGCTGTCGACCTGAAGCCGCTGATCGACGTTGCCGCACAGCATTATCCAGACAATGGCGTGCTGAAAGGGCTGGCGAGCCGAGCAGCGGCCTATCCCGACCTGTTCCAGGACGCACGCATCGACCTTGTGGCAAGCGCCGCCGACAATGGCGACGGCACGACGGGCCTGGCGGTGAGCGGACAAGGCAAGGCCGGCGGATCAGCCTTCTCCGCCTCGCTCTCGGGGAAAGGGGCGCCGGACAAGCTTCTCGACGCGCCGGTAACGCTGACCTTCAACGCCAAAAACCCCGATGCCACGGCGCTGCTCGCGCTTTACGGCCTGCCGGCGCTGCCGCTCGGCATGCTGGGCGAGGCAACGACTGATATTTCGGCCAAGGGCACATT
The DNA here is from genome assembly GCF_056403815.1 of Mesorhizobium sp. P2_E9. Taxonomy (NCBI): domain Bacteria; kingdom Pseudomonadati; phylum Pseudomonadota; class Alphaproteobacteria; order Hyphomicrobiales; family Phyllobacteriaceae; genus Mesorhizobium; species Mesorhizobium sp. P2_E9. Next base: position 300,633 of record NZ_JBFUET010000003.1, on the reverse strand, counting down.
TGGCGGTGGTCTGACGACAAGTTTCAACCTCGCCGGCAATGACTTCAAGGCTGGCTTCGAAGGCACGATCGCCGATACGCCGCAAGGCCCTACCGCCAAGGGCAAGATCAACCTCGATGCCGTCGATATCGAACCCTGGCTGATGACATCAGGCATCGGCCTGCCGGGCATGGGGGCAGGCATGTCGACCTCGCTCTCGGCACAAGGCGACTATGGCAACGGGCTACTGGTGCTGGACAATGTCAGCGGCGCTATCAACGAGGCGGCCGTGTCCGGTGATGTCAACATCGACGCCAAGGACGGCGTGCCGCACCTGGCCGGCGCGCTGGCACTCGACGAACTCGACCTCGATCCAATGGCCGTGGCGCTGTTTGGCGATTCGGCTTTCCTTTCCGACAAGAATGGGGCCGACAAGAATGGGGCTGACAAAAATGGGGCTGACAAGAGCGCGAGCGACAAGGGCGGCGCCTGGCCGGCAGCACCCTTCAGCCAGAAATCCAGCCTGCCGTTCACCGCTGACCTCGACCTGACTACGGCGGCACTGGCTGCCGGGCCGTTGGCCACCGCCTATGATGCGTCCTTTGCGTTGAAGCTCGACCAGGAGGGCATCCGCGTTTCGGATCTCAAGGCAAAATTCCTTGGTGGCGCACTGACCGGCCTGTTCGAGTTGAAGAACAATGACGGCACCGGGCTTTTCACCGGCCAGATGAAACTGGCGGGTGCCGATCTGGCAAACGTGTTGCCGGACGCCGGCATTGGCGGCATCAGCGATTTCTCGACGACGCTGTCGACCAGCGGCAAGTCGGTTGATGCGATGATCGCCGCACTATCGGGTTCCGGCACGGCAGCGCTCAGGGGGCTGCGGGTCGCCGGCGTCAACCCCGATGCGTTCAGCACTTTGCTGGCCAAGGCGGATGCGATCGGGCGCGACATCGATGCGGCCAAGACCGCGGGCTTCGCGCCTGCCATTGCCGCCGATGGCAGCTTTGCCGCCGGGGATGCCGACATCGCTTTCACGATTGCCGGCGGCACGCTCAGGGTGCCGCCGATCAGCCTCGAAAACCCGGCGGCGACCTTGTCCGCCGATATCATCGCCGATCTCAACACAAGCACGGTTTCCGCCAAGGGCGCGATCACCTACAAGCCCGGCGACGAGGCGCTGGTCGGCTCTGATCCGATCATGAATTTCGCCGCCGAAGGGCCGTTTGGCGCCGTCAAAAGGCAGTTCGACAGCGAGCCTTTGGCGCAGTTCCTGACCCAGCGCGCGCTGGAAAAGGAACAGCAGCGCGTCGAGGCGATGCAGGCGGCTCTACTGGAGAAGCAGCGGCTGCGGCGTGAGGTGCGCTATTACGCAGCGCTGCAGGACGCGCGCGACAAGGCCGCCGAGGAATTGCGCCAACAGGAGGAAGCGGCGCGGCTGAAAGCCGAGGCGGATGCCAAGGCGAAAGCGGAAGCTGACGCCCAGGCAAAGGCCGAAGCCGATGCCAAAGCTCAGGCCGACGCGGACGCTAAAGCCAAGGCGGATGCTGACGCCAAAGCCAAGGCTGATGCCGACGCGAAGGCCAAGGCTGACGCTGATGCAAAGGCCGCGGCCGAGCAGCAGGCCGCCGACGAGGCAGCCAAGGCGCAGGCCGATGAAGAACAGCGGCAGAAGGCCGAAGAGGCGAAGCGTATCGCTTCGCAGGAAAAAGCGCGACTAGAGGCCGAACGCAAGGCTGCCGAGTCGAAGGTCGAGCGCGCGCCGCTGCCGGAGGCCAGCGACAATCCGCCGGCCAAGCCGAAGGCCAATCCGTTCACGATCGACAATCTGATGAAGTCGTTGCAGTAGGGCAGTAGGGCGAGGCCTTTCCGCCCCGGGTCGTTTCAAAGAACAAGCAGCTCGGCGCCGTCGGCGGCATAGCGGGCGTGACGAAAATCGCGGATGACGGCAAGTCTGCCGTCCTGCCAGGCCAGCAGGATGAAATAGGTCGGCCGCGCCGTCGGGTCGTTGGGGTCACAGACGAGGATTGCCGGCCTGTTTTCGACAAAGCCGGGCATAAGACGCCAATCCTGCACGCGGGAATAGTTGCCGAAATAGGTGGCGACCTCCTTGCGACCGTTGAGCCGTGTCCTGGCCACCAGTTCCAGCCGTACCTCTTGCGCCAGCATGTCGCGCACCGCGTCGAAATCACGGGCATTGAAGCGATCTATGTAGGCGTTGAGCAACAGACGCTCGGCGGCGCTTAGTCTGGGGAGAGGGCGGTCGTCAGGTTCGTCGGCAATCTCGCGCAGCCGGTCGCGGCCACGATGCAGCGCCGCCTTGACCGCGGGGATGCTGGTGTCGAGCGTGGCGCTGATCTCCTTCAGCGAGTAGCCGAGAACATCCATCATGATGACGCTGCTTCGTTGCGCAACGGGAAGACGCATGAAGGTGTGCAGCCCGGCAGAAGCGGCCTGACGGTCGATGATGGCATTTACCGGGTCGACGATCATGTCCGGATCCTCATCGGCGGAGGTTTTTTCGCGGGCGCGGCGGCGCAGAAAGTCGAGCGCTGTATTGTGCGCGATGCGAAACAGCCAGCCTTCCGGATTGGCGATCAGGCCGGCGTTGGGCAAGGCCTCGAATGCCTTGGCCAGCGCCTCTTGCAGCACATCCTCGCCATCGATGACCGAGCCCGTCATGCGGGCGCAGTAGCGGTGCAGCTTGGGGCGCAGTTCCCCAAACAGGCGCTCAAAAATCCCGTGCTGCTCGCCCCGAATGGGAATGGTCATAGGCCTCCCGTTCCGCGACCTCGTCTTTCTCGATTACTCATCCAGCATCCGGTAGCTGCCCACCACGGCCATCTCGTCGCGTTGCGGAGGTTCGCTGCAGCGATCCCTGAAACCGTCTTGAAATGCCTGGAATGCCGCCAGTCCGGTGATGAGGTCAGAATGCGCATCGGTCTCCGTCTCGATCAGATGGACGAATGTCCCGTCGCCGGCGCGCAAGGTCATGTAGCGAACGCCGTCCGGCGATTTGTCGCGCAATTCCTGGAAAACGATCTTGATCAACTGCTCGTTCTCATCGGCCCGTTCTGGTTTCATCTTGTAGCGTATCAGCTGACGTTTCATCTCTGGTCTTCCTTTTGACTGCCCTTGCGTCCTTCGAGGCGTTCATCCGCTAGACGTTGCGGAAAGGCCAAAGGATTCGAGCGCCGCAAAAAAACGATCGGTACCATCCAGCGCAAGACGCCTGAGCGTCACTCGCGGCCCTGATCGAGCAGGCGTCTCAGCATCGGTTCTATGCGCGAAAGCTCGTCGAGATGCGTTGCCGAGAGTTCGGCCAAGCAATCGTCTGCACGCTCGGTCAGCCGCAGCAGCACACGGCGATGGTCGTCCTTGTCCTGATCCCGCACGACCAGTCCCGCCTCGCCGAGGCGGTTGACCAGTTCGACGGCGCTGTGGTGGCGGATGCGCAGGCGCTCGGCCAGGTCGCCGATCGTCACCGGTCCGCCGCCTGGGAAACCCTTGATCGCCAGCAGCGCCTGGTGCTGGCGCGGTGTCAGCCCGGCGTCTTCCGCCTGGATCTGGCTGAATTCGAGGAAGCGGCGGATCAGATAGCGGAACTCGGACAGCCGCTGGTAGTCGGCCTGTTTGATGGCGGGGCGTGATTTCCGGGGCTGCGTCATTCCAGACATTTGTTCCATTCCGGTCAAAGGCTCAAACGGTTTTGATGCAAAACCAGCTTGAATTTATATCGTGTTACGATACATAGCGAGCCGACAAAGCCGCCGGCGTCTTCGCCGTGCCGCAAATCCGAGATCCGGCCGCCGCCAGAAAGCCAGCCATGAAGCCCCATCATTCCGAAAACGGCCATCTCAGGGATTTCACCACCGACGCGCGCGTGCTGACCATTGCCACCATAGCCGTGGTGGTCGCCACGGCGGCGCTGTTCGCCGGCATCGTGCTGTTGAAGCTGATCCGGCTTGCCACCAACATTGCCTATTTCGGCCAGTTCTCGCTTGCCGATCTGAAATTGCAGGATACGCCGCTTGGGCTTGCCGCCGTCATCGTCCCCGTCATCGGTGCGCTGATCATCGGCCTGATGGCACGCTACGGCAGCGAGAAAATCCGCGGCCACGGCATTCCCGAAGCGATCGAAGCGATCCTGCTTGGGCGTTCAAAACTCGGCGCCAAGGTGGCGATCCTGAAGCCGCTGTCGTCGGCGATCTCCATCGGCTCCGGCGGACCGTTCGGCGCCGAAGGGCCGATCATCATGACCGGCGGCGCGATAGGCTCACTGATCGCGCAGATGCTGCCGGTCAGCGACAACGAACGCAAGACGCTGCTGGTGGCGGGTGCGGCGGCCGGCATGACCACCGTGTTCGGCACGCCGATCGCGGCCATCATGCTGGCTGTGGAACTGCTGCTCTTCGAATGGACGCCGCGCTCCTTCATCCCCGTGGCGGTTGCGGCGATCATTGCCGAGGTCGAGCGCACCGTGCTGCACTTGCCCGGGCCGATCTTTCCGTTTCAGGGCGGCATGGCGGTGTCGTTCGTCGGGCTTGGCGGCTGGGTTCTGGTCGGTATCTGCGCCGGCCTGCTGTCGGGGCTGCTCACCCAGATGGTCTACGCCTGCGAGGACGCTTTCCAGAAATTGCCCATCCACTGGATGTGGTGGCCGATGATTGGTGGCCTGGTGGTCGGCATCGGCGGACTGATCGAGCCGCGGGCGCTCGGCGTCGGCTATGACAACATCGCCGACATGCTGGATGGCCGTACGCTTGCCACTGCGGCGCTGATGCTGTTGGTGGTCAAGGCCATCATCTGGTCGGTGGCGCTCGGTTCGGGAACGTCGGGAGGCGTGTTGGCGCCGCTGCTGATCATGGGTGGCGCGATGGGCGCCGTGCTTGGCGGATTCCTGCCGACGGCGGATCCGGGTTTCTGGGCTCTGCTGGCCATGTCGGCGACCATGGGCGGCACGATGCGGGCGCCGCTGACGGCGACGTTCTTCGCCGTGGAACTGACCGGCAACACGCATGTCCTTGTTCCCTTGATCGCAGCCTGCGCGACGGCGCATGCCGTGACCGTGCTTTTGATGAAACGCTCGATCCTGACCGAAAAGGTTGCAAGGCGAGGGCATCATTTGGTGCGGGAATATCGCGTCGATCCGTTCGCGCTGACGAGGGTGCGCGAGGTGATGACGTCGCAGGTCGAGAGCGTGCCGGCGACGATGACACTGCATGGCGCGGCGGCCTTCCTGACCGCGCCGGAGACGCGGCACCCGAGCTTCCCGGTGGTCGACGAGAACAGGCAGGTGCTCGGCCTCATCGATCCGCCGGCAATCCTGCGCTGGCGCCGCGCCGGCAAGCACAGGACGACGACGCTCGGCGAACTGCTTGCCGGAAGCAAGGTGACGCTCGCCTTTCCCGACGAATATCTCGAAGGCCTGTCGGACAAATTGCTGATGGCCAATGTCTCGCATCTGCCGGTCGTAACCCGCGAAGGCCTGCAACTGATCGGCTATGTCGGCTGGAAGGATCTGATGCGCGTGCGGTCGCGGAAGCAGGCCGAGGAGCGCGACCGCTCGACCTTGCTTGGCTTCGGCGCCAGGCGCAGGACGGAGAAGGACGCTGTCGAGGGCATCTAGTTCAGGGAATTCGCCCCGCGCTTCGCCCACTCCAGCACATGGAGCCGCAGCGCCGAGGACAGGTTGGTGTCGCGGGGCCGGGTCTCATCGACTTCGGCCACGAGTGCGGCAAGCGTCAGCTTTCGCGCCGCTGCGATGGCGACGAGATCGTCATAGAAGGGCTTTTCGAGGGAATAGCTGGTGCGATGGCCGCGAATGGTCACCGAGCGCTTTTCGACGACGCTCATTGCCGAACGCTCATTGCCGAAAACTCATTGCTTGTCCTTGCCGGACGGTTCGAGGCGATGGCCGGCGACAAACTTTTCGGCCTTGTCGGCGATCAGGCGGTCGCGTTGCTTGTCCGCCTTGGAACGGCCGTGCAGGGCCCGGTTCTGTTCAGCGGCGCGCAGTTTCTCGTCCCGCGCCTTCTGCTTGCGAGCCTGGCGGAGGTTGACGATGTCAGCCATGGCGCGGACCGCCGAGCCTATTTCTTGCGGAAGGCGTCGAGCGAAACCACTTCGGCGCCCTTGGTGCCGGCCTCTGCCGCGGCGGGTTTCTTCTCCGCTTCGGCCGCGGCCTTCTTCTCGGCCTTCGGCTTCTTCTCGGAGACGATGGTCAGCGGCTCGGGCGCCGGCTGGGCCGGTTCCTCCTCGGGCTGAGCGTCGGTCTTGACGTCGAACTCGAGTTCGAAGTTGACCGAAGGATCATAGAAGCCGCGCACGGCCGAGAACGGGATTTCCAGTTTCTCCGGCACGTCGGAGAAGGACAGGCCAACTTCGAAGCCGGTGTCGGTTACCTTCAGGTCCCAATACTGGAACTGGATGACGATGGTCATCTGCTCGGGATAGCGCTCGCGCAGCCGCGACGACACACGCACACCGGGCGCGCCCGTCAGGAAGGTGATGAAGAAATGATGGTTGCCGGGGAGGCCGGTGCGTGCGACTTCGGCCAGGACCTTGCGCATGACGCCGCGCAACGCCTCCTGGGCCAGAATGTCGTAGCGGATGTGGTCGTCGGCCATGTGGTGGTCGGGTTCCGTTGAATCGTCCGCATAGCTGTAATCAAGCTTGAGCGCGGCGTAAACCTGATATAGCCCACCGTCGCGTCGAAGCGAGGACTATTGCAAACGATTTGATCGGCAAGGCGGCCTGTTTGATCGGGAAGGCAGCTTGGCGGCAAGCGCAAATGTTATGCGTTAGCCAGTGCAGTGTGTTTTTTGGTGCTGCTCGGGGCATGGCGCTTGCCGAAAGCGCGCAAGAAGGTACGCACGCCATTCGTCGCCGACTGCACCACCTCGTCCTCGCGCGGCGTGCCGCCGAGCATGAAGGTGGTCTGCAATTCGGCATTGACCAGGCCGAGGAACTGGCGCGCCGCCACGTCGGGGTCGTCGATGGTGAGGTAGCCGCCATAGGCGAGGCGGGCGAAGCGGGCGGCGATTGCCGGCCATGTCCTGCCCGGACCCTGTTCGCGCCATTCGGCGAACAATTCGGGGTAGCGCTCGCCTTCGGTCTGGATCAGCTTGCGCAGGAATTTTCCGTCGCGGTTGCAGATGCAGTTCTGGTTCAGGCGCACGGCAAAGCCGATCAAATCCGCTTCGAGGTCGCCTGGCTGGTCGGGGAAGGTGGCGATGGTGGCGAAAGTGCCGGCATTGCAGCGCTCGGTGAGGTCGCGCACCACTGCCATGAAAAGCTTTTCCTTGTCGCCATGGTGGTTGTAGACGGTCTGGCGCGAGACGCCGGCCTCCGCGGCGATCAGGTCGATATTGGCGCCGGCAAAGCCTTCGCGGCAGAACACGCCGGCAGCGGCGTCGACGATCGACAGGCGCTTGGCCTCGTGGCCACGTGGCGGGAAAATGTCAGGAGAAACGTTCGCTCTCATGAAAATCTATATAGAGGTGATTGACGATTTGGACAAGAGTGTCTAAATTTGTGGACATACGATAAAGAGATTTCGCACTGGGGACGAGTAGAATTCGCTCCTGAGTGTCGGTGTCTCATGGGATGGAACGTCCTAGGGTTAGACGTCGCCTGGCGGCGGCAACCAGATTTCGAAAGAAGCCAATATCATGAGTCCCAAATTCCTCCGCATCGCGGTCGTGCTCGGCCTGTTGTCCGCCATCGGCCCGTTCGCCATCGACATGTACCTTCCCGCCTTGCCGTCGATCGGCGCGGATCTGCACGCCGGCACCGCCGCCGTGCAGATGAGCCTGCTGATCTTCTTCCTGTCGATGGGTTTCGGCCAGATTGTCGTCGGGCCGATCTCCGACATGGTCGGCCGCAAGCTGCCGCTCTATGGCGGGCTTGCGCTGTTCATGGTCGGCGGCATCGGTTCGGCCATGGCGCCGACCATCGAGTGGCTGATCGCTTTCCGCTTCCTGCAGGGTCTTGGCGCCAGTGCCGGCATGGCCGTGCCGCGCGCCATCGTGCGCGACCTGCACACCGGCAATGAGGCCGCCAAGCTGATGTCCTTGCTGATGCTGGTGTTTTCGGTGTCGCCAATCCTGGCGCCGCTGACCGGCAGCCAGATCATCGAGAATTTCGGCTGGCGCGCCGTGTTCTGGACGGTGACCGGTGCGGCAGCCCTTGCCACCATCCTGCTCGCGACCTCGCTCAAGGAGACGCGGCCGGCGGAAGAACGCGTCGGGTCCTCCTTCGGCACAGCGCTTGCCGGTTACCGCTTGCTGATGGGTGACCGCAATTTCCTCGGCCTGGTGGCGATTGCCGGCTTCGGCATTGCGAGCTTCTTCGTCTATCTGTCGAGCTCGTCCTTCATCCTGATCGACCATTACGGGCTGTCGCCTTCGGTCTACAGCGTGTTCTTCTCAATCAATGCAGTGGCCTTCATCGGCATGTCGCAGATGACGGGATTGTTGGCCGAGCGTTTTGGGCTGCGCCGCGTGGTGCGCGTCGCGGTGACCGGCTATGCCTCGACGATGGTGGTGCTGTTGGCGATCATGGCGACGGGCGTCGATCGGCTCGACGTGATGGCGGCGTTGCTGTTCGTCGGCTACGGCTTCCTCGGCCTGGTCATCCCGACCACCTCGGTGCTGGCCATGGAAGAGCATGGCGAGATCGCCGGCACGGCTTCGGCCTTGATGGGCACGCTGCACTTCGCCATCGGCGCGCTCGCCATGGGTGTTGCCGGCGTGTTCTTCGACGGCACGCCGCTGCCGATGGTCGCCGGCATCACGCTCTGCGCGGTGATCTCGTTCACGCTGGCCAAGGTCACGCTCGGCCGTTCGCGCGAGGCTATCGAAGCGCCGGCGGAGTAGGCACCGCTTGCAAGCCCATGAAAAGGCCGGGTTTTCCCGGCCTTTTTCATTTCAGCCCTGCCTCGGCCAGTACGAAACGCAGCCGTGTCTCGACCGGCGCCAGGGGCAACGGAACCAACTCGTAGCCCAGCTCCGTATAGACGCCGGCCAGCGCGTGATAGGTGCGCTCGGCCTCGTCGAGCGTCTGCTTGCGTTCTTCATCCTGCGCGAAGATGTCAGGCCAGGGCGGCGCGATGAACACGCGCGGATTGTAGCGGAAGCGCTTGGCGGCGGCTTTGACGTGCTCCGCCACGGGCAGGCCGCTCAGCCTGACATAGCCAAGTGTGTCCGGCACGCCGCGATCGAAAAAGACCAGTCCTCTGTGTTCGATCGCGTTCTGATACGAGCGCATTTCCCACGACAGTATCAGTTCGGCGAACAATGCACGATCCTTCCAGGGCAGAGCAGATCCGCCAATAGTGCCCTGGTGACGGATGATGCCGCGTCCGGCTTCGACTGAAGTCGCAAAGCCCTCCCGGCGCAAGGCTTCGACCAGGGTGGTCTTGCCGGAGCCCGGACCACCGGTCAGCACGAAGAATCGATCGGAATCGTTTTGCATTGTTTGCCCATGGAGAAAGAGACACGCGCGACGCGGCTGCTTCGCGGCCCACGGGCCGCGCGAAGTCCGGACGGCAAAAACCTGCCGTTACGCATGATGCAGATTGGAGGAGGGGAGAAGTGGAGGTTTCTGTTGCCAGGTACCTCCGAACCCCGCCTAGAAGTGCGAACCCCTAGGACTTGATTTGAAGCTATCGCACTGCATTAAGCAGCGAGACGTGCTTCCGCATAGTTGTCGTTTGCAACTACAGGTTTAGCCCGATGACGGTGGTACCATGCCGGGCAAAAGTACGATCTTTACACCTTCGTCGATCCTATTTCGCCCCCAGCAAAAACCGCTCTGTCGTCAAAGCGGCTTTTGGTGGAGGCGCCGGGTACCGCCCCCGGGTCCGAACGGCTTATTACATCGCCCATTTATCGCCATAGTCGGTCGAGCCGACGAAACGAATATAGGGGGCCGGCGTGAGAAATGAAAGGCCGCAATGGTGCTTTGTCCCTGTGTCAAATTGCGACGCCGAGGGTTGACTTGGGCGCGGTCTCAACTCAAGCTTTGCCAGCGGTGAGGAGTTACCGACCTAGCGCACAGATTGCGAAGCGCGCTACAGCCCTCATCGATCGGATCCGTGGCGCCGACGAGGGGAATTTTGATGGCCGACTATCTTGCAGACGTGAAGAAATACGACGCGGCCGCCAGCGCCGACGTGGTCGAAAAGATCGTCAAGCATCTGGGCATTGCGCTCAGAAACCGCGATTCCTCGCTGGTCTCCTGCACGGACCCGAAGGAGCTCGAGCGCGTCAAGGAGAGCTGGGTGGCCAAGAAGCTCGGCATCAGCGACGGGGCGAAAGCCGACGCCTCGATCCAGAAGACCTGCACGGCGATGCACGCCGACAACACCAAGAGCCGCGTGACCTTCTATTACCTGGTGGCCAAGGATCTGGGCAAACTCGGCTCCCTCTGAGTTCTCTGATAATTATCCACTCTGGCGGCCGACCGGTGCGGTTTTCTGCGCTTTCGGCCGCCGGAGCGGGTTCTGAAGAGAGGCCCGCTCCCTATCCGGGTGGGGAAGACTTCAGACAGGCGTGGCGTCAGCGCGTACATGCGCTATGATTGGTGAAATCTCGAATCGAGCCGGAACCGATGCGCCAGTATCTTGACCTCTTGCAGCATGTGCTGGACAACGGCGCCGATCGCGGCGACCGCACCGGCACCGGCACGCGCTCCGTCTTCGGCTACCAGATGCGTTTCGACCTGGCGCGCGGCTTTCCGGTCACCACCACCAAGAAGCTGCATCTGAAGTCGATCATCCATGAACTCCTGTGGTTCCTGGCCGGCGACACCAACACCAAGTATCTCACCGACCACGGCGTTACGATCTGGGACGAATGGGCCGACGAAAATGGCGATCTTGGCCCGGTCTATGGCAAGCAATGGCGCTCCTGGCCGGATGGGCATGGCGGCTCGATCGACCAGATCGCAGGCCTTCTCAAGGAGATACGCCGAAATCCTCAATCTCGGCGGCTGATCGTTTCGGCCTGGAATCCGGCCGAGGTGGAAGCCATGGCGCTGCCGCCCTGCCACTGCCTGTTCCAGTTCTACGTGTCGGAAGGCCGGCTTTCCTGCCAGCTTTACCAACGATCCGCCGACATCTTCCTTGGCGTGCCGTTCAACATTGCGTCCTATGCGCTGCTGACGCTGATGGTGGCGCAAGTGACCGGGCTGAAGCCGGGCGATTTCGTCCACACGCTGGGTGACGCGCATCTCTACTCGAACCATTTCGAACAGGCGCGCGAGCAGTTGCGGCGCACGCCAAGAGCGCTGCCGACGATGTGGATCAACCCGGAAGTGAAGGACCTGTTTTCTTTCCGCTTCGAGGATTTCCGGCTGGAAAACTACGTCGCCGACGCGTCGATCAAGGCGCCAATCGCGGTCTGAGTAAGCTTCAGTCGATGCCGACCATCACATCCGAAGCCTTGACCACGGCATAGGCTTGCTTGCCTTTTTCAAGCTTGAGATCAGCGACGGCCTCGTTGGTAATCGAGGCGGTGACGACGGCGCCGCCAATGTCGATCCTGACATGCGAGGTGGTGGCTCCCTTGACGATTTCGACGATGGTGCCTTTCAGGATGTTGCGGGCGCTGATTTTCATTGGGCGTCTCCTGTTATCTTTCGCTGTAGCCAGCCTGGTTCATCGTAGGCCGCGATGACATCGAGACACAATGCCGGCGTCGGGCAAAAAGTCTTCCCTTGTTATGTTCATACGGATATATCGGTCGACAGGCTTCGGGCCGGTCGGATTTCAAACCCAGGGAGATTTTGCATGACGCGCAAAGGTTTTGGATTGAGGGCGATCGCCATTGGCGGTTTTGCGGCGGCGTTGATGGCGGTAGCACCGGCCGCACATGCGGAGGACAAGGTGGTCGTATTCGCCGCTGCCAGCCTGAAGGACGCGCTCGATGCGGTGAACAAGGCCTGCGAGGCCGATGTCGGCGAGGCCGCGACCATCTCCTATGCCGCGAGTTCCGCGCTGGCCAAGCAGATCGAGGGCGGAGCGCCGGCCGACGTCTTCATCTCGGCCGACCTCGACTGGATGAAATATCTCTCCGACAAGAAGCTGACCAAGCCGGACACCGAGGTGAAGCTGCTCGGCAACGAGATCGTGCTGGTGGCTCCGAAAGATTCGACGGTTGAAACCAAGATCGAGAAGGGTTTCGACCTCGCCAAGCTGATTGGCGACGGCAAGCTCGCCATGGGCGACTTCAAGGCGGTGCCGGCTGGCAAGTACGGCAAGGCGGCGCTGGAATCGCTCGGCGTCTGGTCCTCGGTCGAGGGCAAGGTGGCGCAGGCCGAAAACGTCCGCGCGGCGCTCAAGCTGGTTTCAACAGGGGAGGCCGCTCTCGGCATCGTCTATGCCACCGACGCGCATGCCGAAAAGGGCGTCAAGGTGGTCGGCACCTTCCCGGAGGATTCGCATCCGCCGATCATCTATCCGGTTGCCCAGACCGCCGATTCGAAGGACAAGGATACGCCTGCCTTCCTGAAATGCCTGCAGTCCGCCAAGGCCGGCGCGCTCTTCAAGGACCAGGGTTTTACCGTGCTCACGCCGAGCAACTGAAAAGGCCTGATAGCGCAATATGACCTGGCTGCTGGACCTCACTCCCGACGAATGGAATGCGGTTCGGCTGTCGATCAAGGTGGCGACGGTGGCGATGCTTTTCAGCCTGCCACCCGGCATCCTGATCGCGCTGCTGCTTGCCCGCGGAAAATTCTGGGGCAAGACGCTGCTCAACGGCGTGGTGCACCTGCCGCTGATCCTGCCGCCTGTGGTGACCGGTTATTTGCTGCTGCTGACCTTCGGCAAACGCGGCCCGGCCGGCGCCTTCCTGGCTGAGCATTTCGGCATTGTCTTCTCGTTTCGCTGGACCGGTGCGGCACTTGCCTGCGGCGTCATGGGTTTTCCCCTGATGGTGCGGGCGATCCGGCTGTCGATCGAAGCGGTGGACCGCAAGATGGAAGCGGCGGCGGGCACGCTCGGCGCCAATCCTCTGTGGGTGTTTGGCACCATCACGCTGCCGCTGATCCTGCCGGGGCTGATCGCCGGTGCCATCCTGGCCTTCGCCAAGGCGATGGGCGAGTTTGGTGCGACGATCACGTTCGTCTCCAACATCCCCAACGAGACGCAAACATTGCCTTCGGCGATCTACACTTTTACGCAGGTGCCGGGTGGCGATGAGGGCGCACTGCGCCTGACATTGATCTCGATCGTCATCTCGATGGCGGCACTGGTCGCATCGGAGGTGCTGGCGCGGCGGGTCGGTCGGCGGATGGACATCGAATGAGCGTCCTCGTCGATATCAGCCACCGGCTCGGCGATGTCGCCATCGAGGCGCGCTTCGAGAGCGCCGGCCGGCTGACAGCGCTGTTCGGACCCTCGGGGTCCGGCAAGACGACGCTGATCAACATGATCGCCGGGCTGATCCGGCCCGACAAGGGCCGCATCGCGGTCGATGGCCGCGTGCTGGTCGACACAAGCGCCGGCATTTTCGTGCCCAAGCACAAGCGCCGTATCGGCATGGTGTTCCAGGACGCGCGCCTGTTTCCGCATATGAGCGTGGCCAGCAATCTGCGCTACGGCCGCTGGTTCACGCCGGCGGCGGAGCGTTACGCGGAGATGGATTCGGTTGTCGAACTGCTCGGCATCGGCTCGCTGCTCGGGCGGCGCCCGGCAAAGCTGTCGGGCGGCGAGAAGCAGCGCGTGGCGATCGGCCGGGCGCTGCTGGCCAGTCCCAAGCTTCTGCTCATGGACGAGCCGCTGGCCTCGCTGGACGAGGCGCGCAAGGCCGAGATCCTGCCCTATATCGAACGGCTGCGCGACGAGACAAAAATCCCGATCGTCTATGTCAGCCATTCCGTCGCCGAGGTGGCACGGCTCGCCAGCGACGTGGTGATGCTGGCGCAAGGCAAGGTCGTCGCCAACGGACCGACCGAGGCTGTCATGCAAAGGCTCGACCTGTTGCCGGCCGAAGAGCGCGGCGAGGGCGGTGCGGTACTGGATACGAAAGTGCTGCGTCACGACGAGGTGTTCGGCATGACCGTGCTGGACTCCGCCGCCGGCGAGATTCGCGTGCCGCGCCTTGCAATGAAGACCGGGGCACGCGTGCGTATCCGCATCCGCGCCCGTGACGTGATGATCGCCACGGAGAAACCCACGGGTCTCAGCGCGCTCAACATCCTGCCCGGCACGATCGTCGCGATCAGCCCGGGCGAGGGGCCGGCGGTCGAGATTGGCATCGACTGCAATGGCGCAACCGTTCTGGCCCGCATCACCGAACAGTCGCGGCATGCGCTGAAGCTGCGGCTCGGCGGCAAGGTTTTCGCGGTGGTCAAGACAGTGAGCTTCGACCGGGCCAACACCGGCGCAGGCCTGCCGCTCGAGGTCGATGGCTGATGCATTCGGTAATCGACGCTATATCGTTTTGGAATAGCGGTATCGCGCAGGAAGCTCTAACATGGAGGCGGACATGACCGCGGAGAAGCAAAAATGCCGTCTCTAAGCTTGCGGATAAATCTCGATCCAGACGGGCGGATCGGTCCGGGCAAGATCGAGCTTCTGGAGCACATCGCCACCTTCGGCTCGATCTCGGCCGCCGCGCGCGGCATGGAGATGTCCTACAAGCATGCCTGGGATCTGGTCGAGGACATGAACCGGGTGTTCGGCAAGCCGCTGGTTGCGGCGCAGACCGGAGGCCGCAAGGGTGGCGGCGCGCAATTGACAGCCATCGGCCTGGCGGTGGTCAGCCGTTTCCGCGCCATCGAGCGCGCGGCCACCGCCGCGGCGGCAACGCATATGGATGCGCTGCAGGCGGAGATCGACGCGGGGTGAGACAGGGCAGTAGGGCAGTAGGGCGGTAGGGCGGTAGGGCGGTAGGGCGGTAGGGCGGTAGGGCCTAATCCTCTTCGCCGGGCTTGCGAAGCAGATAGGTGTCCATGATCCAGCCCTTCTTCTTGCGGGCTTCCTCACGCACGTTCTCGATCTCTTCGCCGACATCGCCGAGGCGGCCCGAGATAAGGATCTCGTCCGGTGTGCCGAGATAGGCGCCCCAATGGATGACGACATCCTGGTCGGCCAGCGTGTTGAAGGCGCATTTGCCGTCCAGCATGACGACCGTGCTGCCGGCATTGCTGGCCAGGCCCTCTTCGGTCAGCCTGCGACCGGTGGTGACCAGGATGGAATCGCCGATGCGGTTCAGCGCCATTTTATGGCCGGCGGCAAGCGCCTGGATGGCGGTGATGCCGGGGATGACCTCCAGCTCGAAGGCGACATTGTCTCGCAGGCGCACCCGCTCGAGAATACGCAGCGCGCTGTCGTAGAGCGAAGGATCGCCCCAGATCAGGAAGGCGCCGCAGCCATCCTCGGCAAGCTCGTCGCGGATCAGGGCCTCGTAGATGGCGGCGATGGCTTCGTGCCAGTCGTCGACGGTCGAGCGGTAGGAAGGCGCTGGTTCGGCGCGCACCGGTACGTCGAATTCGACGCGGCGCGATTTCGGATTGGTGACGAAGCGGTCGCAGATTTCACGCCGCAGTTCGGCAAGGTCGTTCTTCTTGGCGCCCTTGTCGGGGATGAACAGCACGTCGGCGCGGTTCAGGCCTGATATGGCCTGAACCGTCATGTGGTCGGGATTGCCGGCGCCGATGCCGATGACGAGAAGCTTGCGCATGGGGCGAACTCCTGCCCGATCGCAACCTGTTAGTCCAGACCGCTCGCGTGTCCAGACCGCTCGCGTGTCCAGACCGCAGCTAGCGTGTTCAGACCGTCCGGACGGTCCCGTGAGACGGAAGGGCTTTGAAACGCCACATTGAAACGGCTAGGGTCGTCAGGGCATTCCAGCCGAGGGGGCTTCGATGTTGCGATATGTTCTGACTGTGGCGTTGGCGCTTTCGGCCGCGCCGGCACTGGCCAATGACTCGACTGCCGAACTCGGCACCGGTGGCCTCATTCTGTCGCGTAACGATGCCGTGGCGATGCAGAGTGAGGATCTCTTCATTTCGCCCGAGAAAGTTACGGTCGACTACGTCTTCCACAACAACACCGACAAGGATGTCAGCGCGATCGTGGCCTTTCCGATGCCCGACATTTCGGGCGATCCCGAAGAGATGCCGGCGATTCCGGAAAACCAGAGCGATAATTTCCTCGGCTTCGAGGTGACGATCGACGGCGTGCCGGCAAAGCCGCAGCTCGAGCAGAAGGTGTTCGCGCTCGGCATCGACATCAGTGCCGACCTCAAGGCGCAGAATGTCCCGTTCAACCCGTTCGGCGATGCGGCCAAGGCGGCATTGGCGAAACTGCCAAAGGCGGTGGCCGATGACTGGGTCAGCCGCGGCATCATCATCGAGGATCCGGAAGCAGACGCCGGCCCGAGCCTCGCTCCAGCCTACGCGCCATGGTGGCAGTTGCGCTCGACCTATTGGTGGCGCTCGACCTTTCCGGCCAACAAGGACGTCCATGTTTCGCACCGCTACAAGCCGAGCGTCGGCGGCACGTCCTCGGTCAGTTTTTTCAACGAGGGCCAGTTCCAGGGCTCATACGCCGCTTACAAGACACGCTATTGCATGGACGACACATTCGAGAACGCGGTGCGCAAGGCGGCGAAGGACAATCCGGACGGGTACCCGAAATATTACGAAAGCCGCATCGCCTATATACTGACAACAGGCGGCAACTGGGCGGCGGGCACCATCGGCAAGTTCAAGCTGACCGTCGACAAGGGCAATCCCAAAGCCCTGGTCTCGTTCTGCGGCGACAACGTCAAAAAGGTCGGGCCGACGAGTTTCGAGATGACGGCGAACGACTTCTATCCCGAGCATGACATCGATATCTTGCTGCTCGAACCGTCGGACAGCAATGGCGGGGACGCGAACTGATGCATGTCGCGATCTATGTCGCCATCGCCGAGAACGGCGTGATCGGGCGGGACGGAGGATTGCCCTGGCGGCTCTCCACCGACCTCAAGCGTTTCAAGGCCGACACGATGGGCAAGCCTATCATCATGGGCCGCAAGACCTATGAAGGCATTGGCCGTCCGCTGCCAGGCCGGCTGAACCTCGTCGTCACCCGCGACAAGGCCTGGCGCGCCGAGGGCGTCGAGGTGGCGCATACGCTGGAGGCCGCGATTCAGCTGGCAACGGTGCGCGGACGCTGCATGACAGGTGTGGACGAGGTCTGCGTCATTGGCGGTGGCGAAATCTATGCGCAGGCGCTGCCGCTGGCTGACCGGCTGCACGTCACCCATGTGCTGGCCGCCGTCGACGGCGATGCGCATTTCCCGCCGATCGACCCTCAGACATGGCGCCTGGTCAGTTCGCAGGAGGTGCCGGCCGGCGAAAAGGACAGCCACGCAACGCGCTATTCGGTTTACGAGCGCCGCCGCGAGATACATTGAAAGACAAAAAAGGTATTGAAAGACGACAAAGGGTCGCGACCGACCCAAAACGGATGATGTCGGCGGGGCATCGCGTTGAAAGCGTGCTGCCACATCCCTATAGAAGAACAACACTGGATTTTGCGCCGTAACAGCGGCGCTTGAGGGAATTCCAAGCGAAAGGACATTCATGCCCTGGAACGACAAGAGCGGCGGTGGCGGCGGCCCATGGGGCGGCGGCGGCGGCAACAATCAGGGGCCCTGGGGGCAGGGACCAAAGGGACCGAGCGGGCCACAGGGCTCGCCTCCCGATCTCGAGGACATCATCCGCCGCGGTCAGGACCGTCTGCGGCGCGCGCTGCCCGGCGGTGGCGGCGCCAGTCCGGCGGTGTTCGGGCTGATCGCCGCGGTGCTGGTCGTTCTCTGGGCGTTCCAGGCGGTCTATACCGTGCAGCCCGACGAGGTCGCGGTCGAACTGCGCTTCGGCAAGCCGAAGCCCGAGCTCTCCCAGCCCGGCCTGCATTTCCATTGGTGGCCGCTTGAAACCGTCGAGACGGCCAAGATTTCCGAGCAGCTCGTCGACATTGGCGGTGGCAACACCAGCGGCAATGGCCTGATGCTGTCGGGCGACCAGAACATCGTCAACGTGCAGTTTTCGGTGGCCTATCAGGTCTCCGATCCCCGCGCCTATCTGTTCGACGTCTCCGACCCGGACGGCATGCTGCGGCAGGTCGCCGAAAGCGCCATGCGTGAAGCCGTCGGCCGCCGGCCGGCGCAGGACATTTTTCGCGATGACCGTCAGGGCATAGCGGCCTCGGTGCGTGAGATTATCCAGACGACGCTGGACGGCTACAAGGCCGGCCTCAACATCAACGCCGTCTCCATCGAGGATGCAGCACCGCCACGTGAAGTGGCCGATGCGTTCGACGAAGTGCAGCGTGCCGAGCAGGACGAGGACAAGTTCGTCGAGCAGGCCAACCAGTACTCCAACCAGAAGCTCGGCCAGGCGCGTGGCGAGGCGGCACAGGTCCGCGAAGACGCCGCCGCCTACAAGAACCGTGTGGTGCAGGAAGCCGAAGGTGAGGCCCAGCGCTTCATCTCGGTCTATGACGAATACGTCAAAGCCCCCGATGTCACGCGCAAACGGCTTTATCTGGAAACCATGGAGAAGGTTCTGAAGGACTCGAGCAAGGTCATCGTCGAGCAGGGCAACGGACAAGGTGTCGTACCCTATCTGCCACTCCCGGCATTGCAGCCCAAACCGCCGGCTCCGGCCGCGCCTGCCGCGAATACGGGAGGTACCCAGTGATGGCCAACCGTCTTCCCATCTTCGTCGTCGTCGCGGCGGTCATCCTGTTCCTGGTCTATTCCTCGGTCTTCGTGGTCAATGCCCGCCAGCAGGCGCTGGTGCTGCGGTTCGGCGAGATCGTCGACGTCAAGAGCGAGCCCGGCATCTACTTCAAGGCGCCGTTCTCGTTCTTCGACGCCGATACGGTGCAACTGATCGAAAACAGGGTGCTGCGCTTCGACCTCGACAACATCCGTGTCCAGGTGTCGGGCGGCAAGTTCTACGAGGTTGATGCCTTCATCGCCTATCGCATCTCGGATCCGCGCGTCTTCCGTGCCGCCGTGTCCGGTCAGATCGAACTGGCCGAAGCGCGCCTGCGGACCCGTCTCGATGCTGCCTTGCGCCGCGTCTACGGTCTGCGCGACTTCGAGGCCGCGCTCTCGGAAGAGCGTGCGGTGATGATGCGTGAAGTGCGCGATCAGCTTCGGCCCGACGCCACCTCGCTCGGCCTGCAGATCGAGGATGTCCGCATCCGTCGCACCGACCTCACGGCCGAGGTTTCACAGCAGACCTACGACCGCATGAAGGCGGAACGTCTGGCCGAGGCGGCTCGACTGCGGGCACGTGGCAACGAAGCGGCACAGCGCATCACGGCCCGTGCCGATCGTGAAGTGGTCGAGATCGTTGCCGAAGCGCAGAAGGAGTCCGAGATCCTGCGCGGCGAGGGCGAAGCCCAGCGCAGTGCCACCTTCGCCGGAGCCTATCAGCGCGATCCGGCCTTCTTCGATTTCTACCGGTCGATGAATGCCTATGGCACGGCGTTGGACAACACCGGGACGACCATGGTGCTGTCGCCGAATTCGGAGTTCTTCCGCTTCTTCCGCGATCCGGAAGGAAAGGAAGGGCCGGCGAAGCCGACGCCGACGGCTCCCGCCGCACCGGCGACACAGCCCAGCACCGGCCAGCAATAGCCGGTGCAGGACTTATTCGCGGCGATAGGCCTGGTCCTCGTCATAGAGGGCCTGGTCTATGGCGGCTTTCCCAGCTTGGCGAGGAAGCTCGCGGGTGAGGTGCTGTCGATGCCGGAGAATGCATTGCGGATCGCCGGGCTGGCCGCGATTGCCATTGGTGTCGGCATCGTCTGGCTGGTCCGGGGCGGATGAGAACGTCAGGTTTTCGCCTTCGGCATAATGGAGGATTTATCCTCTGCCGGTAGTCGTAGCCGCAAACGTGCCGTATTTTTTGCCAACATGGCGCAACACGGTGTTTTCACCGTTGCGCTTTCTCTTTCAGAAAGACCGGGAGGCTTCTCGATGACATCCACACTCCTTTTGCGCGCGGCACGGCGGACGTTCATCGCTGGCACGGCAGCGCTTCTCGTCGGCACCGTCGCCGTCCCATCCTTCGTGACGCCGACCTTCGCTGCGGACGGACCTGCTTCGGTGGCCGACCTGGCGCAAGGCGTGCTCGGCGCCGTGGTCAACATCTCGACCTCGCAGACGGTGAAGGGCACGGAAGGGCCGGGCGCGGTGCCAATGCCGCAGCTTCCCGAAGGCTCACCGTTCCAGGACTTCTTCGACGATTTCTTCAAGAACCGCGGCGGCGACAAGGACAATAGCGCGCAGAAGGTGCAGTCGCTGGGATCCGGTTTCGTCATCGACGCCGAACAAGGCATCGTTGTCACCAACAACCACGTGATTGCGGACGCCGACGATATCGAGGTCAATTTCTCCGATGGCGTGACGCTGAAGGCGACGCTGGTCGGCACCGATACCAAGACCGACGTCGCGGTGCTGAAGGTCGATCCGAAAGGCCACAAGCTCACCGCTGTGAAGTTCGGCGATTCCACCAAGATGCGCGTCGGCGACTGGGTCATGGCGGTCGGCAATCCGTTCGGCCTTGGCGGCACGGTCACGGTCGGCATCGTCTCGGCCCGCAACCGCGACATCAATTCCGGTCCCTATGACGATTTCATCCAGACCGACGCGGCGATCAACCGCGGCAATTCGGGCGGACCGCTGTTCAACAGCGCCGGCGAGGTCATCGGCATCAACACCGCGATCATCTCGCCGTCCGGCGGCTCGATCGGCATCGGCTTCTCGATTCCCTCGCAGCTTGCCTCGGGTGTCGTCGACCAGTTGCGCCAGTTCGGCGAGACGCGGCGCGGCTGGCTCGGCGTGCGCATCCAGCCGGTGACGGACGACATCGCCGAAAGCCTCGGCATGGCGACCGCCAAGGGCGCGCTGGTCGCCGGCGTCATCAAGGGCGGACCAGTCGACAACGGCACCATCCAGGCCGGCGACGTCATCATCAAGTTCGATGGCAAGGACATCCATGAAATGCGCGACCTGCCGCGCGTCGTCGCCGAAAGCCCCGTCGGCAAGGCCGTCGACGTGCTGATCGTGCGCAAGGGTGTCGAGCAGACTGTGAAGGTGACGCTCGGCCGGCTCGAGGATGGCGAGAAGCTCGCCAGCGGCGAGAACGGCAACACCGACCAGGACAAGGGCGACAAGGCTCCGGCCGTTTCGACCGCTTCGGTGCTCGGCATGACCGTCGGCGAACTCAATGACGAGACGCGCAAGAAATTCAGCATCGCCGCCGATGTTTCCGGCGTCGTCATCACCGATGTGGCTAAGGACTCGGCCGCCGCCGAACGCGGCATCCAGCCTGGCGAAGTGATCACCGAGATCGCGCAGGAATCGGTCGCCACGCCAAAGGACGTCATGGACCGAATCGGCGCGCTGAAGGAGCAGGGCCGCAAGAACGCGCTGTTGATGCTGGCGTCGAAGACCGGTGAGTTGCGCTTCGTGACGATCCGGATGGATTGAGATTTCAATCCGTCGATT
Source organism: Mesorhizobium sp. P2_E9 (assembly GCF_056403815.1). Classification (NCBI taxonomy): domain Bacteria; kingdom Pseudomonadati; phylum Pseudomonadota; class Alphaproteobacteria; order Hyphomicrobiales; family Phyllobacteriaceae; genus Mesorhizobium; species Mesorhizobium sp. P2_E9. The sequence goes on along the minus strand of NZ_JBFUET010000003.1, from coordinate 279,127 downwards.
TCAAAAAAGGCGGCTAACCAGCCGCCTTTTTTCTTGCCTGCCAATTCTCGCGCGCCAGCCGGTAGAGCACATGCCGCTTGAGCGCGGGATGACTGTCGGGAATGCCGGGATGATCGAAATCGGCCGAGGGATCGGCTGTCATGCCGAGGCGTTTCATGACGGCGGTCGAGCGGTGGTTTTCCGTGACGGCGAAGGAGACGATTTCGCCGACGGCCAATGTCTCGAAACCGTAGGCCAGCCAGGCTTCCGAGGCCTCGGTGACATAGCCTTTGCCCCAGAATTCGGGGGCCAGCCGCCAGCCGATCTCGATCGTACCCGCCGGCAGGGACGGCACATGATCGGTATCGAGGAGGCCGACGAAGCCGATGCATTCGCCCGTTTCGATGATCTCGGCGGCGGCGAACCCGTAGCCATCCTCGGCGATCCAGGCGCGCAATTCGTCCATCTTGGCGTCCGCCTGGGCGCGGTCGCGGCGAAACGGGAAGAACTCCATGACCCGTTCATCGGAATTGATGCGATGGAAGAGTTCGCGGTCGCGATCCTCCCAGTTGCGCAGGATCAGGCGCTCGGTACGCATTGGTATCATTCGGCGAATTCTTCCTGGCGATAGCCTTGCAGATAGAGCAGGGCCGTCAGGTCGCCATGGTCGATGCGAACCTTCGCCTGCGCCGCCACTGTCGGTTTGGCGTGAAGCGCGACACCGGTTCCGGCGAGGCGGATCATATCGAGATCGTTGGCGCCATCGCCGACGGCAATGGCATCGGCCGGCGTCAGGGCGAGGCGCGCCGAAATCTCGAGCAGGGCGTCGGCCTTGGCGGCGCGGCCGAGGATCGGCTCGCCGACCAGTCCGGTGAAGCGTCCGCCCTGTTCGAGCAAGCGATTGGCGCGGTTTTCCTGAAAACCGAGCATGGCCGCGATGCGCGTGGTGAAGACCTCGAAGCCGCCCGAAACCAGTGCCGTCCAGGCGCCGTTGGCGCGCATGGTCTGGACGAGCGCACGGCCGCCCGAGGCCAATGTCAGCCGATTGGCGACGATGCGGTCGACGACGGCGGCATCGAGCCCCTTCAACAGTGCGACGCGCTCACGCAAGGCCGGCTCGAAGGCGATCTCGCCATTCATCGACCGCGCGGTAATCGTGGCAACGCGATCCTTGACGCCGATCTCGTCGGCCAGTTCGTCGATGCATTCCTGGTCGATCATGGTCGAATCCATGTCGGCGATGAGGATTTTCTTGCGCCGCCTTTCGGCCTGCTGGAGGATCACATCGACCGGTTCGGCGGCCAATGCGGCGCGGAGCGCAGCGGTGGTGTCAGCGGCGTCAGCCTCTTGCGGCAAGGCAAGATCGCAGGCAATGCCTTCGGCCAGCCAGACGACAGCGCTTGCGCCCACCGACCGCGAGGCCATATTCGCAAGCGACGGCGACAGAGCGCGGTCGGCGGGACGGGAAACAAGCGTGGCAATGAGCGGCATGGAGAATTCCGGCACGGATGCGGGCGAAGGCCGCGTGAAGAACGCGATCCTGATAGCCGGGCCGACCGCCAGCGGCAAGTCGGCACTGGCGCTCGATCTGGCCGAACGCTCGGGCGGCGTCATCGTCAACACCGATTCCATGCAAGGCTATTCGGTGCTCGACGTGGTGACCGCGCGGCCGGAGGCGGCCGACCTCGCACGCGTGCCGCATTTTCTCTACGGCCACGTCCATCCCGGTACCGCCTATTCGACGGGCGCGTGGCTGCGCGATGTGATGAAGCTCATCGACGATGGAATGCTGTCGCGGCGGCCGGTTTTCGTCGGCGGCACCGGCCTCTACTTCCGCGCGCTGGCCGAGGGTATCTCGGAAATGCCCGACATTCCGCCGCGCATCCGCGACCGCTGGCGCTACGAGTTGAAGGAGCAAGGCGCAGTCAAGCTGCACAGCCTGCTGCTGCGCGAGGATTCGAGAGCCGCGATGCAACTCAAGCCAACCGACAGCCAGCGCGTCGTGCGGGCGCTCGAGGTGCTCGACGCCTCCGGCCGGTCGATCCTGGATTGGCAGGCAGAGCGCGGCCGGCCGCTCATCGACAGGCAGACGGCGCGTTTCCTGGTCATCGAGCCGGACCGGGCCGCGCTTGTTGACCGCATCGAGAGGCGCTTTGACCAGATGCTCGACAAGGGCGCGCTGGAGGAAGTCAGGCAGCTCACAGCTCTTGGCCTCGATCCGGACCTGCCGGCGATGAAGGCGATCGGCGTTCGCGACCTGCAGGCCGCGATGGCCGGACTAACCAGCTTCCCCGAGGCGATCGAGCGCGCCAAGATCGCAACCCGGCAATATGCCAAGCGGCAGGCGACCTGGTTTCGCCATCAGCTGGGGCCGGAATGGCAGAGATTACGCCCCGGTGACGATCTCGAAACCACGATCCAAACACTTGTTGCTAATGCAACTTAAAAAGTTGACCCTGAGGGAAGGGTTCCCGCCGAAGTTGTCGGAATTAACGCTCCGTAAGGCGGGGCGTGCCATAAGGTCGATGGGCACTTTTGCATTGGGGAGCAGATGCGTTTCCATAAGGCGGAATCCGCATTTTTCGTCTTTATTTTCGTGATCCTGGCTGCGGGCCTGGTGACGCTGCACGCCTATGGACTCTTGCAATCCTTCGCCACGGAACTCCATACGCAGTCAGGCCTGGACAAGGTCATCTACCTCAACAAGCTGTTGTTCGCGACGGGCGTGCTGCTTGCGACCGCGCTGTTTTTCGGCATCTTCTTCATCTATCCGCTGATCCGCAAACAGGCGACGGAAGAAGGCAAGCTGCGCGCCATGACGGTTTCGCTCAGCGCCCGCTCCGAAACGCTCGAGCACGCCGCCCTGACCGACGGTCTGACCGGTATGCAGAACCGGCGGTATTTCGACGATGCGCTCAAGGAATATCTCGAGGAGTTCCGGCGCATCGAAAAGCCTGTCGGGCTGATGATCCTCGATCTAGACCATTTCAAGCAGGTCAACGACACCCACGGCCACGATGTCGGCGACGAGGTGCTCAAGGCTGTCGCCAGCTGTCTCAAGGACATGACACGTTTCCACGATGTGGTGGCGCGGCTGGGCGGCGAGGAGTTTGCCGTCGTCACGCCCAATATGGAGGCGGAACTGCTGGCCAAGTTCGCCGAGCGCATCCGCAAGGCGATCGCCAACATGTCGATCCTTTCGGGCAATGTGCGGCTCAAGATCACCACCAGCGTCGGCCTTGCCGTCTGGGACCGCAAGGAAACGGCCGAGGAATTCTATCGCCGCGCCGACCGCCAGCTCTATGAAGCCAAAAGGCAAGGCCGTAACCGCGTCTGCGCCTAAAATCCCATCATTGAATTCGTCAGGCCGGCCGTCTGCTGCCGTTTTCTGCGCTTCCGGTGCTGACGGACTTAATGTCCGCTCCGCTCCGGTTCTCGAAAACAGCCCCAGCCGATTGGCCTGACGAATTCCCTGACGGGATTTACCCAGGCTGGCCAACGAGCTTGGCCCTTGGATGTTTGACGTAGGTGCTCAGAGTTATCGGCAGACGGACTTGACGCCAGGCTCAGTCGTTCTGGGGGCGCAGGCCGAAGGTGGCGGGCTTCAGGCCGTAGCGCATGTCGAAATCGTCGTCCGATGGCGCGCGGGTGGCCGGCGGCTTGCGGTAGTCTGGGTCGCCGGCCTGCCGGCTGGAGTCGACCACTTCAGCGAAAGCCATCGCCTGCGGCGTCGGTTTCGGCACGTTGCGCAGCCGCTCGACGATCGCCACCAGATCGACATCGTCGCTGGCCTTTGGCGCCTCGGTCTCTTCGCGCTTGGACGTGCCGGGAAGCAGATGGCTGGGCAGTCTTTCGAACTTCAGTCGCATGGTCGTCGCGACACCTTCGCCGAAGGCAATGGCTTCGCGCTGGCCCATCGACGACAGGAAGGCAAGCGTCGAGGCGGACGAGTCGGCGATGGCCGAACGGATGATCGCCTGGTCCTGCTCGTTGGCGAGCCGCATGGCGAAGAAGGTCGAGCATTGCGACAGGATGGTCGGGTCAAGCTCACCCGGACGCTGGGTGACGACGCCGAGATAGCAGCCATATTTGCGGCCTTCCTTGGCGATGCGCGACAGCGCGTGCCTGGTCGGCGCGAAGCCGAGGCGCGGATCGGCCGGCATATAGCGATGCGCTTCCTCGCACAGAAACAGGAGTTGCAGCTTGCCCTCGCTCCACAGAGCGAGGTCGAAAGCCAGGCGCGCCAGCACCGAACAAACGGAGTTGACCACTTCGGAGGGCATGCCGGCCATCTCGAAGCAGGTCACCGGGCGGCCGTGATGCGGCACGCGGAAAATGTTGCCGATCGTTTCGTGGATGGTGTCCTCGATCAGGCGTGAACTGAACATGAAACGGTAGCGCGGATCGGCAGCGGCCGATTCGATGCGCGTCTTCAGCGATTTGAGCGTCGGACGCTCGTTCTTGCTTTCGAGCATGCCCATCCGCTCGTCGATCTGCTTGAGCAGGTCGGCGATGCGGTAAGGCACAGGCGTATCGGCGGTCAGCGCATCATTGCCGCGCCTGAGATAAGCACCTGAATTCGGGTTGCGGTAGAGGTTCTTGGCGAGTGGGATGAGGTCGCGCAGAGCGTCGATCTCCTCCGCGTCGGTCTCACGACCGCGAAACAGCACCTCGGCGAATTCCTCGAGCTTGAACATCCAGAACGGCAGGTCGAGCGTCTTGGAATCGACCCTGACGCAGTATTCGGGTAACGAGCTCGCGAACTCGTTGTGCGGATCGAGGATCAGGATGCGCAGATCCGGCCGCGCCGCGATCGATTTGCGCAGCAGCAGCGAAACGGCCGTGGATTTGCCGACGCCGGTGGTGCCGACGACAGCGAAATGGCGCGCCAGCGTGTCGTCGATGGCGATGTTGGCGGCGATTGTCTCGTCCTGCGCCAGCGAGCCGATGGTGATGGAATGGCGGCCGGCGAGATCATAGACCGCCTGCAGGTCGCGGGTGCGGATGCGATGCGCGACGGCACCGATATGCGGATAGGCGGTGATGCCGCGGTCGAAGATCGGCTTGGCGCCGGGCTCGGCACCATCGCGCACTTCTCCGATCAGCTCGATGCTGACCTCGATGGGGTTCTGGCCCTCATTGCTCCAGGCGCGGTTCGATTTGCCGATCGCGTAAACGAGACCCACGGTTCGCGTCGTGCCCAGATTGATCGAGATCATCTTGCCGACCGTCCATAGGCCGGTCACAGACCCGTCAATGTCATCGGCATAGGCGGCGATGGTGGCGCGCGCGCCGTCGCATTGCACGACATTGCCCAGGATGCGCCGGTCGTTCTGCTCTGCGTTGCGGCGCTCCTGCGATGTCGGTTCGCCGACGGAAGCTTCGCGTTCGACATACATGGACAGACCAATCCCCATTTCCCTGGAGATCGGACCCTACCGGAATGGGGTTAAGGTCGGATGAGGTCGGATGGTGTAGAGAGGATTAAGCTCCTGGCGAAAATTGTCGCCAAATGGCTCTTCTCCAATACACGTCTTTCACTATAATGGACGAATGGATGATATAGCGAACGACATTTCCTCGACCATCGGCAGGCGGATCCACGCCGAAAGGGCCATGCGGGATTGGTCGCTGGCCAAGCTCGCCGAGCGGTCCGGCGTTTCCAAGGCGATGCTGAGCACGATCGAGCGCGGCATGACCAGCCCGACGGCGGCCCTTCTGGTGCGCATCGCGGCGGCCTTCGGCATGACGCTGTCGACCCTCATCGCGCGCGCGGAATTGCAAGGCGGCGGGCTGCTGCGCGAGGCCGACCAGCCGCTGTGGCGCGATCCCGATACAGGCTATGTCAGGCGGCATTTGTCACCGGCCAGCGACATGCCGCTCGAACTGATCAAGGTGCATTTGCCGGCGGGCGCCAGGGTCAGTTTCCCGGCGGCCTCCTATGCCTTCATCAAGCAGCAGATCTGGTTGATTTCCGGACGGCTCGACTTCACCGAGGGCGATGTGGTGCACCAGCTCGAACCTGGCGACTGCCTGGCGCTCGGCGCGCCGTCGGACTGCACCTTTCACGCCCCGGAGGCGGGCGCCGACTATCTCGTCGCGCTGGTCAGGGGCTGAGATCATGGCGCGACGGCCAAAACGCTCCCACAATGGGGGGCCGCCTCTTGATGAGTATAAGGGACCACCCTGGGGCAAGGGCGATCCTTACATCTTCCTGGCCTGGCAGGCCGCGCACGCCAAGGCGTGGAAGGCGCCAAGCCGCGAAGTCATGCTGATGCGCATGGACAAGGCCGAGCGGCTGGGCCTGACCTATGAGGAATACACGCTCGAGATCCTCGAGCGCGGACGGCATCTCAGGGAAGAAGACACCGAGCGCATCAGCGCCATCAAGGCAGCGCGCAAGCGGCGGCGCGTGCGTCATCTCGACTGATGTCGGCACGCTGTCGAACCCATTCATCGTTTCCAGGGGAGCAAGCATGAATTCCATCGAAATCGGAGCCCTGGGCGCCAGTGCGGAAACGCTGGCAATGCTGGCTGATCTGCTGGTCGAAACGGTTGCCGGCGGTGGTTCCGTCAGCTTCATGCATCCGCTGGCGGCGGAAGCGGCAAGCATATTCTGGGAGCGATCGCTGGACGCGGCGGCGAGAGGGGAACGAGTGGTGCTTGGCGCCTGGGACGGTAAGGTCCTTGTCGGCACGGTCACGCTGCTGCTCGACTTCCCACCCAACCAGCCGCACCGGGCAGAGATCGCCAAGCTCATGACACGTCTTGATCACCGGGGCAGGGGCGTCGGTACGCGTCTGATGCGGGCCGCCGAGCGTCTTGCCGTCGAGAAGGGGCGCACGCTCTTGGTTCTGGATACGGCGACGGAAGAGGGCGCTTCTGGCCTCTACGAAAAACTCGGTTTCACCTTGGCCGGCGAAATACCGGACTTTGCGCTGAAGCCGCATGGCGGGCTGACCGGCACGCTGATCTACTGGAAGCGCATCGGCGCCACGTCGCTATAGAGCCCGCGCCGGTCAGGCCGAGGCCTCTCCCGAGAGGTGCCCCAGCAGCCACTGGCGGAAATCCTGCTCGGCACCAGTCAGGCGCGCGGTCGATGCTCTGGTCAGGAAGTGGCCCGAGGTGCTGGAGAGCTCGAAATCGGAAAGCGGCACCAGGCTTCCGCTCTTGAGCGCCGCGTCGACAAGCGGCCGCGAGCCCAGGAGCACGCCGGCCCCGGCGCTAGCTGCTTGCATAGCGGCGACGAAACTGTCGAAGCGGTGCGACCGCTGGGGGTGGCCGGCCAATCCGGCCGCCGCGAACCATTCCGCCCACATTTCGCGCGCGCCGGCGACCAGAAGCAGTGGCAGGGAGGTCCAGTCGGCGGCACCGGCCAAAGCTGGGCTTGCGACCGGCACAAGCCGCTCGGTGGTCAGCCTGTCGGCTTCGCGCCCGGGAAAGGAGCCGTTGCCAAAACGGATGTCGAGCGCCGAGCCTGGCAGGTCGTAGTCGGTCGGGCGATGGATCGTCACCAAATCGAGCTGGATGCGCGGCAGCGCCTCGGCCAGATCGGGCAGCGCTGGGACCAATACCAGCAAGGCGAAGGAGATCGGCACCCGGATCGAGACGGTCTGGACGGCGCGCGGCTCGAACAGCTCCGTCGTGCTGCTGGAGATGGTGGCGAAGGCCGACTGGATGTGGGGCAGGTAGGCGGCACCCTCCGGCGATAGCGCGACGCCTCGCGCCAATCGCGAGAACAGACGCGTCTTCAGCCGATCCTCGAGCAGCCGGATATGCTGGCTGACGGCCGCCTGTGTGAGGCCGAGTTCGGCTGCTGCCGCCGTGAAATTCGACAGCCGCGCCGCTGCCTCGAAACTGCGCAGCCAGTCGAGGGGAGGCAAGGCCGGGATGGTTCTTTGAGCCATTAGTTATTTGATGCCATTGGCCAAAAAATGATAATTTGAGTTATGCCTTTCGCACGGCCAACATGCAATCGAAACCCTGCGGATCGGGCCGTGGGGTGCAACGGACAGGAACGGCATCTCCCATGCTCACCCACGCGCTGGTTGGCGACGAAGGCAAAACAATCGAACTTGGCTGGGAGGACGGGAGGCGCACCCGCTTTCACGCCATGTGGCTGCGCGACAACGCGCTGGACGACAAGACGCGCAGCGCCGGCAACGGCCAGCGGCTCATCACCATCCTCGACATTCCGGCCGAGACAAGGATTGGCGCGGCAGCGATCAAGGGTGGCGCGCTGGAGGTCAGCTTCGTGCCGGAAGGAAAGACCGTCAGCTTTCCCGCGCAATGGCTGAACGCCAACGCCTATGATCGCGACGAACGCCGCCAGCCCGGCTGGACAGGCGATATCATTCAGCGCTGGACCAAGGCGACGATGCAGAATTCGGTGCCGCGCGCCCGATACGCGGCAGCCTTTCACAGCCGCAGCGTCCTGCGCGAATGGCTTTCGGCGGTGAGGACCTACGGCTTTGCGGTGATGGACGGCCTGCCGGCCGAATCCGGTTCGCTGTGCAAGGTCTCCGATCTGTTCGGCTATATCAGGGAGACCAATTACGGGCGCTGGTTCGAAGTGCGCGCCGAGGTCAATCCGAACAATCTCGCCTACACCAATCTCGGCCTCCAGGCGCATACCGACAATCCCTATCGCGATCCGGTGCCGACGCTGCAGATCCTGTCCTGCATCGAGAATACGGTGGAGGGCGGCGAATCGAGCGTCGTCGACGGTTTTGCCGTCGCGGCCGCGCTGCAGGCTGAAAACCCCGAAGGCTTCCGGCTGTTGAGTTCCTGTCCGGCACGCTTCGAATATGCAGGCTCCTCGGGTGTGCGGCTGCAGGCGAAGCGGCCGATGATCGAACTCGGGCCGGATGGCGAGCTGATCTGCATCCGCTTCAACAACCGCTCGCTTGCGCCTGTCGTCGGCGTGCCGTTCGCCGACATGGATGCCTATTATGGCGCCTATCGCCGGTTCGCCCAGCTGATCGAGGATCCCTCTTTCGAAGTGACGTTCAAACTGGAAGCTGGGCAGGCCTTCATCGTCGACAACACGCGCGTCATGCATGCCCGCAAGGCGTTTTCGGGCACCGGCAAGCGCTGGCTGCAAGGCTGCTACGCCGACAAGGACGGCCTGTTGTCGACGCTTGCCGCGATCGAGCACAGCTTCAAGGAGGCCGCGGAATGAGCGGCCAGGATTTGAACGCGGACACCATCGTCGAGTTTATCGCCGACATCTTTGAACGCCGGGGTGCCGAATCCTATCTCGGCGAACCTGTCACCATGTCGGAGCACATGCTGCAGGGCGCCTGGTTTGCCGAGCAGGACGGCGCGCCGGAAGCGCTGGTGGCAGCGGCACTGCTGCATGACATCGGCCACTACACCAGCGAGTTCGGCACCTATTCGCCCGAGGATGTCGAGGACAAGCATCACGACGAGGCCGGCGGCGAGGTGCTGGCGCCGTTCTTTCCGCCTGTCATCGTCGAATGCGTGAGGCTGCACGTCGCGGCAAAGCGCTATCTCTGCGCCACCGACCCGACCTATTTCGGCAGGCTTTCGCAGGCGTCTGTCCATACGCTGTCGCTGCAGGGCGGGCCGATGAACGCCGAGGAGGTGGCCGAGTTCCGCAAGAATCCTTTCCATGAGGAGGCGGTGCGGGTTCGCAGGTGGGACGAAGCCGGCAAGATCGCCAACATGAAGACGCGGACGTTTCGCGATTATGTGCCGTTGCTGCAGCGCGTCGTGCGCGATTTTGCCAATCGCATCTGACGGCGGTTCATCACCAGGAGGGGACAGCCATGTGTTTCTGCTTCGATGGTGAAGGTGCGGTCAGGTCGCACAGGCCAGACAACTGTCGGGAACGTGCCGCAGGCGCTCCTGAGGGGCTGCGGGCGCCTGTTGGCGAGACGCTCCTCTTGGAGAGATGGGGCGTCTCGACGTGGCCGGTAAGTCCGAACCGGTCGAGCCTCGCACTTGAGCAACTAACGACGGTGTAGCTTTGGTGCGGCATTCGCCGTACCAAAGCTGGTTGTTCCTTGTTCGGTCTCGCTATCCCTTGTGGTGCACCTTCTGCAGCCCGTAGACCGGCGTCGCCAACCCTGCCTGTCTGGCCTTCAATTGCAGCGCCAGGAACTGCGAATAATGGCGCGACTGATGCAGATTGCCGCCATGGAACCACAACGCTTCCTGCTGCGTCGGCTTCCACATGTTGCGCAACTCGCCTTCCCAGGGGCCGGGATCCTTGGTGGTGTTGGAGCCGAGGCCCCAGCATTTGCCGACCTTGTCGGCGGTTTCGCGAGAGATCAGATCGGCGGCCCAGCCGTTCATCGAGCCGTAGCCGGTGGCGTAGACGATGAGGTCCGCGGGCAGTTCCGATCCGTCACTGAGCAGAACCGAATGCTGCCTGATCTCTTCGACGTCGACGCCGCTCTTCAGCTTGATCGAACCATCGATGATCAATTGGGAGGCGCCGACATCGATATAATAGCCGGAGCCGCGCCTGAGGTACTTCATGAACAGGCCGGACTCGTCGTCGCCCCAGTCGAGCATGAAACCGGCCTTTTCCAGTCCCTTATAGAACGCCGCGTCGCGTTTCTTCATCTCGGCATAGGCCGGGATCTGGAATTCGTGCAGGATCTTGTAGGGCAGGGACGCAAAGATCAGATCGGCCTTTGCCGTGGTGATGCCGTTCTGCACTGCCTGCTCCGAGTAGAGCGAACCCAGCCCGATTTCCATCAACGTGTCGGATCTGGAGATATGGGTGCTCGAGCGCTGCACCATGGTGACGTCGGCACCGGCTTCCCATAGTGCGGCTGCGATGTCGTGGGCGGAATTGTTGGAGCCGATGATAACGGCCTTTTTGCCGGCATAGGCGTCGGGGCCGGGGTGCTTCGAGGAGTGGTGCTGGTCACCCTTAAAGTTTTCCATGCCCTTGAATTTTGGCAGATTGGCCTTGCCGGACTGTCCCGTCGCCAGCACCAATTGCTTGGGCTTCAAGGTGATGTCCCTGCCGTCGCGGTGGACGACGACGGTCCATTCCTTCTTCTTGTCGTCATAGGAAGCGCTCTTGGCCTCGGTCGAGGACCAGTAGTTCAGCTCCATCACCTTGGTGTACATTTCCAGCCAGTCGCCGATCTTGTCCTTGGGCGAGAAGACCGGCCAGTTCTTCGGGAAATCGATATAGGGCAGATGGTCGTACCAGACCGGATCGTGCAGGCAGAGCGACTTGTAGCGCTTGCGCCAGCTGTCGCCGGCCCGCTCGTTCTTCTCGACGATGATGGTCGGCACACCGAGCTGCCGCAGCCTTGCGCCGAGCGCAATACCGCCCTGGCCGCCGCCGATGATGAGCGTATAGGGCTGCGTCTTGAAGCCGAGTTCGGCGGCTTCCTTCTCGCGCTCTTCCTTCCATGTCGGACGGTTCTTGCCCGAGCCATGCTTGGCACCCATCGGCCGCGCGAAGCCGGCCTTCTCCTCATGACCTTTCAATTCGGCCATGGTGGTCAGCAGCGTCCAGATCTTGCCGTCCTTCAGCCTGACATGGCCAAAGCCGCGCGCCAATTCGGTCTCGAAACTGATCCAGCCCTCGATCAGCCCGCCGCTCTCGGTCGCGTCCTCACCCTTGGCGAGCGTCCAGTGTGACGGCTTTGTCCTCGCCAACTGGCTTTTCAGCATGTCGCGGACCTGGTCCTTGCCTTCCATGGTCTTGATGTTCCAGGTGAAGGTGACGAGGTCGCGCCAGTAGCAGTCGTCCTGGAAACAACCGACCGCCTTCTCGATGTCATTGGCGGCCAGGGCGGCGCCGAATTGGTCGAGCAGGTCGGACAGTTTCTTGTTTGGGGCCTTGTCGAGCATAAGTCTTCCTCCGTGAAATCCTGGCCGTCATGGTGGCTCCTCCCGAGCCGGACGATCAAGTATCGGCAGAGACGGCGGCCTTCGTCACGCCCCACCATAGTTTCACGTGGCTTCAAGGACTTATCCGGAAAACGCTGCGGCCTAACTGGTCGGGGAGCGCCTTGCCGAGGGCGATGGAAGGGACGTTGCGGTTTGCGCGATGGCGGCACGATGTGGCGTCGGTCGCGAAATCGTGACGGCCATCTGTCGAATTGCGAAACACCTTCATCGCCGACGCGATTTTTGCCGTTGACAGGCTGCCTTGCCCGCCCTTAGTGTCCGCGACCATGAAAAAGGCACTCATTCTCGTAGGAAGGCGCGTGGGCAAGGCGGTGTAACCGCCGGGCGAAAACCTCCCATGCGCAACACACAGGCTCCCTCGGGGGCCTTTTTTATTGCCTGAAACACGACTAAACGACCAACAACACCCAAATGGCAACGCCCAGATGGCGACAGTACGGGACCAGACCGATGAGCAACGGACAGAGTGAGCGGCGCGAAATGACGGGCGCCGAAATGGTGGTGCAGGCGCTGAAGGACAATGGCGTCAAGCATGTCTTCGGCTATCCGGGCGGCGCCGTCCTTCCGATCTACGACGAGATCTTCCAGCAGGACGAGGTCGAGCACATTCTGGTGCGCCACGAGCAGGGCGCGGGCCATGCGGCCGAGGGCTATGCGCGCTCGACCGGCAAGGCCGGCGTCATGCTGGTGACCTCCGGCCCCGGCGCCACCAATGCGGTTACGCCGCTGCAGGACGCGCTGATGGATTCGATCCCGCTGGTCTGCCTGACCGGGCAGGTGCCGACCTCGCTGATCGGTTCGGATGCCTTCCAGGAATGCGACACGGTCGGCATTACGCGCCCCTGCACCAAGCACAACTGGCTGGTGAAGGACGTCAACGAGCTCGCTGCGACCATCCACGAAGCCTTCCATGTCGCCACGACCGGCCGTCCCGGTCCGGTGGTGGTTGACATCCCGAAGGACGTGCAGTTCGCCAAGGGGTTTTATGTCCCGCCGCAGATCGCGCCGCGCACCAGCTATCAGCCCAAGGTCCAGGGTGACCTGGAGAAGATCAAGGCAGCCGTCGAGCTGATGGCCGGCGCCAAGAAGCCGATCATCTATTCGGGCGGCGGCGTGATCAATTCAGGCCCGGAAGCGAGCCATCTGCTGCGCGAACTGGTCGATCTCACTGGCTTCCCGATCACCTCGACGCTGATGGGCCTCGGCGCCTATCCGGCATCGGGCAAGAACTGGATGGGCATGCTGGGCATGCATGGCACCTATGAAGCCAACATGGCCATGCATGATTGCGACGTGATGATCTGCATCGGCGCGCGCTTCGACGACCGCATCACCGGCCGACTGACGGCGTTCTCGCCGAACTCGCGCAAGATCCACATCGATATTGATCCGTCGTCGATCAACAAGAACGTGCACACCGAAGTGCCGATCATCGGCGATGTCGGCCGCGTGCTGGAGGATATGGTGCGGCTGTGGCGCGCGAGCGCCAAGGCAGACAAGAAGGCGCTCTACCCCTGGTGGGAGCAGATCGCCAAGTGGCGCGGTCGCGATTCACTCGCCTACAAGATGAACCACGACGTGATCATGCCGCAGTATGCGATCCAGCGGCTCTACGAGCTGACCAAGGGCATGGACACCTACATCACCACCGAGGTCGGCCAGCACCAGATGTGGGCGGCGCAGCACTATCATTTCGAGAAGCCGAACCGCTGGATGACATCGGGCGGGCTGGGCACGATGGGCTACGGCCTGCCGGCGGCGCTTGGCGTGCAGATCGCGCATCCCGACGCGCTGGTCATCGACATTGCCGGCGATGCCTCGGTGCAGATGACGATGCAGGAGATGAGCGCCGCGGTGCAGCACAATGCGCCGATCAAGATCTTCATCCTCAACAACCAGTATATGGGCATGGTGCGGCAGTGGCAGCAGCTGCTGCACGGCAACCGGCTGTCGCATTCCTACACCGAAGCGATGCCGGACTTCGTCAAGCTGGCCGAGGCCTATGGCGGCCATGGCATACGCTGCGAGAAACCGGACGAGCTGGACGACGCCATCAAGGAGATGATCTCGGTCAGGAAACCGGTGCTGTTCGATTGCCGCGTGGCGAACCTCGCCAATTGCTTCCCGATGATCCCGTCGGGCAAGGCGCATAACGAGATGCTGTTGCCGGACGAGGCAACCGACGAGGCGGTGGCGAATGCCATCGACGCCAAGGGCAGGGAACTGGTGTAGCCGACAAGCCGGGGCAGGGCTGTCGCGAGAAGCCGTGCGGGAACAGAGAGTTAGATCAAGAGTTTGAAATCGAGATTCATGTCATGAACGCACAGCTACAACCGACCGGGTCGGCCTACTTCATCGCCAAGGAAACCGAGAAGCCGGAGAACCACACGCTTTCCGTGCTGGTCGACAACGAGCCGGGCGTGCTTGCCCGGGTCATCGGCCTGTTTTCCGGGCGCGGCTACAACATCGAGAGCCTGACCGTTTCCGAGACCGAGCATGAAAAGCATCTGTCGCGCATCACCATCGTGACGCGCGGCACGCCGCATGTGCTGGAGCAGATCAAGCATCAACTCGAGCGCATCGTGCCGGTGCACCGCGTGGTCGACTTGACCGTGCGCTCGCATGAATCCGGCCAGGAGCGGCCGCTGGAGCGGGAACTGGCGCTGGTCAAGGTCGCCGGCACCGGCGAAGCTCGCGTCGAGGCGCTGCGGCTGGCCGACGCGTTCCGCGCCAGCGTCATCGACGCCAACACCGAGCATTTCATCTTCGAGATCACCGGCAAGGGCACCAAGATCGACCAGTTCATCGCCATCATGAAACCGCTCGGCCTGGTCGAAATCTGCCGCACCGGCGTGGCGGCTTTGAACCGCGGCCCGCAGGCGATGTAGCTCCCATCGCATTTCAGACACCCCTGCAAGGATGACAGAGCCTGGCTCGGTCACGGGTAGGCTCTGGCCTTTGTGCGTCAACCGAAAAGAGACAATAGTGCTGACGTATCGGGGGGGATACCATGTCACTCGACGCATTCCTCGCACTGCTCGTCTATGCCTTCGTGACCTCAATCACGCCGGGGCCGAACAATCTCATGCTCTTGGCCTCCGGCGTCAATTTCGGCATTGCCAGGACTGTGCCGCATATGTTGGGCATCAGCATCGGCTTTCTCGTCTTGCTGCTCGCCGTCGGCTTCGGGCTTGGCGCGGTGCTGACGGCATTTCCGGCGCTGCACAACGCCCTCAAGATCGCCGGTGCCGCCTATCTGCTCTATCTCGCCTGGAAGATCGCGATGTCGCGCTCGTTGAGCGGCAAGGGCGCGACGGAAGCGCGGCCGATGCGCTTCATTGATGCCGCCGCATTCCAGTGGGTCAATCCGAAAGCCTGGGTGATGGCGATCACCGCCATGGCCGTCTATGCCAATGCCGAGCACCCGTTCCTGTCGGTGCTGTTGATCTCGATCGCCTTCACCATCGTCAACCTGCCGAGCGTTTCGATATGGGCGGGATTCGGCACGGCGCTGCGTGGATTCCTGTCGGATCCGGTGCGGCTGAAATGGTTCAACATCGCCATGGGCGTGCTGCTGGCGGCGACGCTTTGGCCGATGCTGCGCTAGCCTCAGGACTCATTGATTGGAGCCAGAAGCAGATCGCCGACTTGGAATCTGTTTTGCAGCCCTTGGAAATCCCTCCGCTTCAAGACAAGATCATCCAGTTCTAACTCTTTGTCTTGACGCAATTCCGGACGGAAAACCGTTTCACACTTTTCCTGGAATTGCTTCAGCCTCTTTGGGGGAGCGTCTGATGGAAAGCCACGAGCCGTTTTTACGCGAGGCGATTGCGCTCTCGAGATCCGCGGTGGAACGCGGCGACGAACCGTTTGGCTCGGTGCTGGTGAAGGACGGCGAAGTTATCCTGCGCGCCGAAAACAGCGTCTTCACCGGCCACGATATGACGAACCACGCCGAGTTGAATCTGGTTAAACTGGCGGCGCAACACTACGACACTGCTTTTCTCGCGGACTGCACACTCTACACCAGCACGGAGCCGTGCGCGATGTGCTCCGGGGCGATTTACTGGTCGGGCATCGGGCGTATGGTGTTTGCGTGCTCCGAAGCGCGGCTTGGCGAGATCGCCGGGATCGGGTTGAACGTGCCGAGCCGGGCGGTGCTGCAAACCGGCGCACGCATCGTCACTGTGGTTGGCCCGAACCTCGAAGACGAAGCCGCCGAAGTCCATCAGGAATTCTGGCCGAAGCATCTGGGCAAGGCTTAAAGCCCAGCTTTTGGAGCCTATGACGGGCTTCGACCCGCGACCATAGCTGGCTGCCTATCCATTGTGCAGTGCACATTAAATCTTCGTAATCCCGTGTTTTGGCCCTTTTCCAACAAATGCGTGTCCTATCTATTCGGCGAAATCGCGGCAATCAGCCGTGAGTTGCGCTAGAATACGACCACCTGGCTATGGCGTGTCGGACGGAGAGGCCTTTGTCGATGCGTGGAAAAGTCATTCTTTCATTGCTTGCCGTCGCCTGTGCGGGCGCGGCCTGGCTCTACCTTTCGCCCGAGACGCTGAGCAAGGTTCAGCAACTCATTGGCGTAAAGCAGGT
The DNA here is from genome assembly GCF_056403815.1 of Mesorhizobium sp. P2_E9. NCBI lineage: Bacteria > Pseudomonadati > Pseudomonadota > Alphaproteobacteria > Hyphomicrobiales > Phyllobacteriaceae > Mesorhizobium > Mesorhizobium sp. P2_E9. The sequence continues at coordinate 262,645 of NZ_JBFUET010000003.1, read as the reverse complement.
CGCGGTATCGGACAAGGCGGCAACCGACAAGCAGGCAGCAGGAGCCAAGCAAGGGGGCGGCACTGGCGCCCGTTCGGCCTCGATCGTCTCGGCGACGGCAACTACAGCCGATTTCCCGATCCGGCGCTATGCCATCGGCTTCGTCTCCTCTCCGGCAGTGGTCAACATCAATGCGCGGGTCTCCAGCCAGATCGTGTCGATCGACGTCAAGGACGGCCAGATGGTGAAGACCGGCGATGTTCTGTTCTCGCTCGACGACCGCGCGCTGAAGGCGCAACTCGCCAAGGACCAGGCCACGCTCGCCAAGGACCAGGCGATGCTTGCCAGTTCGAATTCCGATCTCCAGCGCGCCAAGGACCTTGTCGCCAAACAGGCCGGCACGCAGCAGACCTACGACCAGGCCGTTGCCGCGCAGAAGGCGGCGGCGGCGACCGTCGATGCCGACAAGGCAACAATCGACGCCGACAATGTCCAGCTCGGTTTTGCCACCATAACGGCGCCGATTGCCGGCAGGCTGGGCGCCGTCAGTGTTGCCGTGGGTGACCTCGTCACCGTCAGCAATGGCAACAGCAGCACGGCGACCCCGCCGGTGACGATCACCCAGATGGACCCGCTGCAGGTGAACTTCAATCTGCCGGAAAGCAACCTAGCGCTGCTGCACAAGGCGCTTGCAAATCCGCAGCAAGGGGCCGTGACCTTGACCAAGGACGGCGACCCGACGCCGGTCGGCAAGGGCACGCTTGATTTCGTCGATTCCAGCGTCGACACCGCGTCCGGCACGATCGCGACACGGGCAAGCATTCCAAACAGCGATCTTTCGCTGTGGCCCGGCCAGTATGTGAATGTCATCCTTGATGCCGGCGTCATGCCGCAGATGACGTCTGTTCCGACCGTCGCGGTCCAGCCCAGCCAGAAGGGGCCGTTCGTCTATGTGGTCAAGTCCGACAACACGGTCGAGCTGCGGCCCGTGCAGGTGGCCCTGACCGAAGGCCAAAACAGCGCCATCAGCCAGGGTGTGAAGGCGGGTGAGAAAGTGGTCACGGAAGGCCAGACGAGGCTGAAGAATGGAGCCGCCGTGCACGAGGGCAACTCGACGGGCGCGCCCAAGGTGGCTCAAGCGACCAACACGGGCGAGGCGGCCCAATGATCTCCGAATTCTGCATCCGCAGGCCTGTTGCCACCCTTCTGATGTCGTTCGCCCTCGTGCTGGGCGGACTGTTTGCCTACAAGTTCCTGCCGGTGGCGGCACTGCCCAGCGCCGAATTCCCGGTGGTCAACGTCTCGGCCTCGCTACCGGGCGCCTCGCCGGAAACCATGGCGACATCGGTGGCGACGCCATTGATCAAGCAGTTCGCGACCATCGCCGGCATCGATTCTATCTCGACCACGAACTCGCTCGGCCAGACCTCGATCGCCATCCAGTTCGTGCTCAACCGCGACATCGATGCGGCTGCGGCCGACGTGCAGGCGGCGATCGCGCGCACGCAGAAATCGCTGCCGCCGCAGATGACGTCACCGCCGAGCTACCGCAAGGTCAATCCGGCCGACGCGCCGATCCTGTTGATGTCGCTGGTCAGTGACACGGTTCCGCTGACCGATCTCGATGCCTTCGCCGAAAACGTCATCTCGCCGTCGCTGTCGACGATCGATGGCGTTGCGCAGGTTTCAATCTTCGGCCAGCAGAAATATGCCGTGCGCATCCAGATTGATCCGACGGCGCTTGCGGCACGCGGCATCTCGATCGACCAGTTGCAGGCGGCGGTCTCATCGGCCAACAGCAATACGCCACTCGGTGTTCTTCAAAACAACAAGCAGCAGCTGACCATCACCGCCAACACCCAGCTGACCAACGCTGCCGGCTTCTCCAACCTCATCATCGCCACCAAGAACGGCCATCCGGTGCGGCTGGGCGAGGTGACCCGCGTCGTCGATTCGGTGCAGACCACGACAACGGCGAGCTGGTATGACGGCACGCGCGCGATCATCATGGCCGTGCAGCGCCAGCCCGACGCCAACACCGTCGACGTCGTCGACAAGGTCAAGGCGATGCTGCCGTCCTTCCAGGACCAGATGCCGGGAGACGCCCAGATCAAGCTGCTGAACGACCGTTCGACCTCCATCCGCCAGGCCGTCAACGACGTGCAGTTCACGCTGCTGTTGACCATCGCGCTGGTGGTCATGGTGATCTTCGTGTTCCTGCGCCGGGTGACGGCGACCATCATCCCGGCCGTGGCAGTGCCGATCTCGCTGATCGCCACGCTTGGCGCCATGTTCCTGTTCGGCTTTTCCATCGACAACATATCGCTGATGGGCCTGACGCTCGCCGTCGGCCTCGTCGTCGACGACGCCATCGTCATGCTCGAAAACATCTTCCGTCATATGGAGGAGGATGGGTTGTCGGCCTTCGATGCATCGCTGAAGGGCGCGCGCGAAATCGGCTTCACCATCATCTCGATCTCGATTTCGCTGGTGGCCGTGTTCATCCCCGTGCTTCTGATGGGCGGCGTCATCGGACGCATCTTCAACGAGTTCGCCGTCGTGGTGACGGTCGCCATCCTCGCCTCGATGTTCGTGTCGCTGACGCTGACGCCGATGCTGTGTTCGCGCTTGCTGTCGGTCACCAAGGCCGATCGCGACAAGCATGGCTCTGGCCACAAGCAGGATTTCGTCACACGCAGCTACGACCGGGTTCTGACATTCTGCTTGCGGCACACCTTCCTGGTGTTCCTGGTCTTTGTCGGCACCGCGGCAGCGTCGGTGTGGCTGATCGAAATCTCGCCGAAGGGCTTCTTTCCGCAGGAGGATATCAGCCAGATCTCGGTGACGACCATCGCGCGCCAGGACATTTCCTTTGACGCCATGGCCAAGTTGCAGGGGCAGGTCGCAAGCGTCTTTTCCCATTCGCCCTATGTTGCGCATGTGGCGTGGTCGGCAGGCAGCGGTAACAATGCATTGAACCAGGGCCAGCTCTATGTGCAGTTGAAGGACAAGAGCCAGCGACCCGACATCGAGAAAGTGCAGGCGGATCTGCGCAAGCAATTGGCTGGCGTGCCCGGCATCGAGACCTACATGCAGCCGGTGCAGAATTTGAGGCTCGGTTCGCGCTCGTCGGCCAGTGCCTACCAGCTCGTCGTGCAGGGCCTCGATACCGGCCTGACCGACCAATGGGCGCAGAAACTGAATGACGCGATGGCGGCCGACCATACGACCTTCACCGACGTCACCAGCGACCTGCAGAACAACGCCTTGCAGGCATCGCTGGTCATCGATCGTGACAAGGCCGCCCAGCTCGGCATCGATACCGACACGCTGCGCTCGGCCCTCTATGGCGGCTTCGGCACCGACCAGGTTTCGACGATCTTCGGTTCGGCCGACAGCTATGAAGTCATCACAGAGCTCGACCCCAAGATCGAGTGGTCGCCCGAGCGCATGCTCGCCATTCAGATGAGAACGGCGAGCGGCAGTCTGGTTCCGCTTGGCGCCTTCGCCCGGGTCGATCGCACGGCCGGCGCCCTGACGGTCAACCAGCTCGGCCAGCTTCCGGCCGTGACCATCTCCTACAATCTGCCGCAGGGCGTCGCGCTCGGCGACAGCGTGACCCGCATCAACGCGCTCAAAGAGCAGATCGGCATGCCGACTGCGATCTCGACCAGCTTTGCCGGCACGGCCAAGACCTTCCAGGATTCTCTGGCCAACCAGGGCCTGCTGGTCGGCGGCGCGATCCTGACCATCTATATCGTGCTCGGCATCCTCTACGAGAGCTTCATCCACCCGCTCACCATTCTCACCGGCCTGCCGTCGGCGGTGCTGGGCGCGGTCGTTGCCTTGCGCTTTGCCGGCATGGACCTGTCCGTCATCGCGGTGATCGGCATCCTGATGCTGATCGGCATCGTCAAGAAGAACGGCATCATGATGGTCGACGTCGCGCTCGAATTGCGACGAGAAGGCATGTCCGCCAAGGACTCCATCCACAAGGCGTGCCTGATGCGCTTCAGGCCGATCATGATGACGACGCTGGCCGCACTGATGGGTACGTTCCCGATCGCGCTCGGCACCGGCGCCAGCGCAGAACTGCGCCAGCCGCTGGGCGTGGCCGTTGTCGGCGGCCTGCTGGCCTCGCAGGCGCTGACCCTGTTCGTGACACCGGTGATCTACGTCTACATGGAGAATTTCTCGGGCTGGCTGGTCGGGCTGTGGTCGAGGGGCAAGGCCAAACCACAGATGGTCAAAGAGAGTGGCGACCAGCCTTCGCTGTTCGGCACCAATGACGACATCCCAGCTGACGCGCAAAAGACCGCCGCCGAATGACAGGCTGACACGGCAAGGATGGAAGCTGGCCCAAGCTGTCGTGCTTGCGGCCGGCAGAGCAGAGCCGTAATTTGTGGCCATGTCCCATGATCATGACCACGACAACGAACTCGATCCGTTTGCCGCCCGCGTGCGGGCGCTGGAAACCATCCTGACCCGCAAGGGATTGATCGATCCGGCGGCGATCGACGTCATCGTCGACACCTACGAGACCAAGATCGGCCCGCGCAATGGCGCCAGGGTGGTGGCCAAGGCCTGGAGCGATCCTGCCTATGCCGACTGGCTCAAGCGCGATGCGACGGCGGCGATCGAATCGCTGAGCTATACCGGCCGGCAGGGCGAGCACATGCAAGCGGTGTTCAATACGGGGGATACGCACAACCTCGTCGTCTGCACGCTGTGCTCCTGCTATCCATGGTCGGTGCTCGGCCTGCCGCCGGTCTGGTACAAGGCGCCGCCCTATCGCTCGCGCGCGGTGATCGATCCGCGCGGCGTGCTCGAGGAATTCGGGCTGACGCTGCCGGCCGCAACCAAGATACGCGTCTGGGACTCGACGGCGGAGCTGCGCTATCTCGTGGTGCCGATGCGGCCGGAGGGCACCGAAGGCTGGAGCGAGGAGCAACTGGCCGAACTGGTGAGCCGCGATGCGATGATCGGCACCGCGCTGGCCAAAGAGCCGGAGGGGGAGCCGGCATGAACGGGCCGCAGGATCTCGGCGGGCAGATGGGGTTCGGCCCGGTCGCGCCCGAACAGGACGAACCCTATTTCCACGCTGCCTGGGAAAGGCGGGCGCTCGGCGTTACGCTCTGCGCCGGCGGCATGGGAGCCTGGAACATCGACGAGAGCCGGCACGCACGGGAATCGCTGCATCCGGCAGACTATTACTCCTCCAGCTACTATCAAATCTGGATCAAGGCGCTGGAGACCTTGCTCAAGCGCCATGGTTTCGTCAGCGAACGCGATCTCGATGCGGGCGAGGCGATCGATGCGGCGGCGACCCCGAAACGGGTGCTGAAGGCGGAAAATGTCCCGGCCGTACTGGCCAAGGGTGGCCCTTGCGACCGGCCGATGGTGCAACCGGCGCGCTTCAAGGCCGGCGACGCCGTGCGGACCAGAAACTTCAATCCGACCGGCCACACCAGGCTGCCGCGCTACGCGCGCGGCAAGCGGGGCACAATCGAGGCGGTGCGCGACGGTTTCGTCTTTCCCGACAGCAACGCGCATGGACAAGGCGAAAACCCGCAATGGGTCTATACGGTGGTTTTCGAAGGCACGGAGATCTGGGGCGAGGGTGCCGATCCGACGCTGACCGTCTCGATCGATGCCTGGGAGAGCTATCTTGAGCCGGCCTGACGGGACCGCCGCCGATTTACCAGCGAGCCTCGATGCGCCTGTCTTCGCCGAGCCCTGGCAGGCCGAGGCGTTCGCCATGACCGTGGCGCTGCACGACAAGGGCCTGTTTTCGTGGGGCGAATGGGCGGATGCCCTGTCGGCAGAGGTGAAGAAGCCGGGTGCGGCAGCCGACGGTCATGACTATTACGAGCTTTGGCTGGCGGCGCTGGAAGGGCTGCTGGCATCGAAAGGATTGGCTGCCAGGTCCGATGTCGACGCGATGGCTGAAGCCTGGGAACGCGCCGCACACGCCACGCCGCACGGCAAGCCGATCCTGCTCGAGAACGATCCCCGCGCCAGCAGATGATCGCGCGTGCGGCTGGTGCTTGTTCCCTTTACGTTCTTGTTTGCGCCTGATAGCATCGTTGTTAGGGGAGTTCGCTACCGCCAGTGTCGATGGTGGTGGCGGCTGTCTTGTCTTTCCCTTGCGAATCCGGTCTGTCGCACTGATGGAATTTTCACCCCAACAGGACGAGGCGCTGCAGGCGGTTGCCCGCTGGCTGCAGGTCGGCAAGCCGCAGCTGTTCCGACTGTTCGGCTATGCCGGCACCGGCAAGACGACGCTGGCGCGCTATTTCGCCGAACATGTCGACGGTCAGGTGCAGTTCGCCGCCTTCACCGGCAAGGCAGCACAAGTGCTGCGCTCCAAGGGGGCGGTCAATGCCCGCACCATCCATTCGCTGATCTACAGGCCCAAGGGCGAGGAATCGGTTGAGAACGAGGTGACCGGCAAGACTTCGATGTCGCCGACCTTTTCGCTGAACCGGCAGAGCCCGATCTCGCGCGCCAAGCTGGTGGTCATCGACGAATGCTCCATGGTCGACGAGCAGCTTGGCCGCGACCTGATGAGTTTCGGCACGCCGATCCTGGTGCTGGGCGATCCCGGCCAGTTGCCGCCGATTTCCGGCGGCGGCTTCTTCACCGATCACGAGCCGGACTTCCTGCTCACCGAAATCCACCGGCAGGCACGTGACAATCCGATCCTGCGGCTGGCGCTCGACGTGCGCGAAGGTCGAGAATTCATGCGCGGCGACTACGGAACGGCGCAGGTGATCGGCAAGGAAGACGTCACCCAGGAACTGGTGCTGAAGGCGGACCAGGTGCTGGTCGGCACCAACCGCACGCGCCGCCGCTACAATCAGCGTCTGCGCGAACTCAAGGGCTTCAATGCCGATTATCCCCAAGCCGGCGACAAGCTGGTCTGCCTGCGCAACGATCCCGCCAAGGGGTTGCTCAACGGCTCGCTGTGGAAAGTGATGACCTCGTCGCGCGAGACGATCAAGCCTGGCATCAACCTGCTGGTGTCGCCCGAAGAGGACGATCCGGACCGCGGCGTCGCCAAGATCAAGCTGCTCAAGGCGGCGTTCGAGGATCCCGACGCCGACATCCCCTGGCAGCAGAAGAAGCGCTTTGACGATTTCGACTATGGCTATGCGCTGACCGTGCACAAAGCGCAGGGTTCACAGTGGAACGAGATCGTGCTGTTCGACGAAAGCTGGGCCTTCAAGGAAACCCGCCAGCGCTGGCTCTATACCGCGATCACGCGCGCCGCCGAGCGGCTGACCATTGTCAGATAGTGCTACGACGATAGCTTTTCTCGCACGCCGACCTGCCGGACCCCAAGCCATTCCCAGGCTTCGGCTTCGTCCTCGGCGTTGAAATGGCGGAATTCTAGGGGCGACGACGTGGGCAAAGCGTGCCGTGCGTCCGGCGTCCAGTCCGGTGTGCCGATCGCCGCGCAACGGTCGATATGCTCCAGTGCGTGGACGGCACCCTGTTTGAGGGTTTCGTCGGAGATGTCGGCCCAATCGACGCCATCGTGATCGACCATGCGCACGGCGACGTCGATTCGCTGGTGGAGCGCGTAGGCCGCCTCCAGCAGGCCGAACAGGTTTTCTGCATCGGCGGCCGAGAGATGACCGACCACATCGATGGCGAACAGGTCGTCGCGACCGGTGTCGATGCGACGGATCGCCGGCACGGATTGCAGGAAATTCACGGTTGGTGCCTCCTTTTGTGGACTAGCGTTGGTCTTCTGGAACACCCGAAACCCCTATCTGTTCCCGTCAAAGACGCTATAGATGCCCAGTCTCAAGCGCGCCGTGGCCGAACAGTGGCGCGCCTCAACCGCCTGTTTTCACGGACGCCAGCCCATGCCTGCAAAGCTTTCCGTCAACCTCAATGCCATCGCCATGCTGCGCAACCGCCGCGATTTGCCGTGGCCCAGCGTGATCGGTGTCGGCCGGCTTGCCCTTGCCGCCGGAGCGCATGGGCTGACCGTCCACCCGCGTCCCGACGAACGTCACACACGGCATTCCGACGTACCCGAGATCAGGGCGCTGATCGACGACGAGTTTCCGCAAGCCGAATTCAACATCGAGGGCTACCCGAGCGAGGATTTCCTGGCGCTTGTGGAACAGCACCAGCCCGAACAGGTGACGCTGGTTCCCGATGATCCGGCACAGGCAACCTCAGACCATGGCTGGAACTTCACGGCACAGGCCGCGTTCCTGACACCGATCGTCAGGCGTCTGAAGAAGGGCGGTTTCAGGGTGTCGCTGTTTTCAGACGCCGATCCTGCCGGTATGGCGGTCGCGCGCGATACCGGTGCCGACCGGATCGAGCTCTATACCGGCCCTTATGGCAGCTACCATTCCAATTCCGAAAAAGCGGCCAAGGAGCTGGAAAGATTGGGGAAAACAGCCGATGCGGCATTTGCCGCCGGTCTCCAGGTCAATGCCGGGCACGATCTGACGGTGGCCAATCTGCCTGCTCTGGCGAAGCGCATTCCGGCATTGGCCGAAGTGTCGATCGGACATGGGTTGACAGCCGACGCGTTGGAGTATGGCATGGCCGGCACGGTGGGGCGGTTTCTCAGAGCCTGCGGCTGGTAGGGGTAGAGCTTCGCCTTGCAGGCATGGCAGCCATAGCGTGCAATTAAGATCGCATCGCAGCATGCGTGAAGCACCGCGCGCTTGTCGGGGAGTGGTCCATGGACCTTGCCAGTCGCGGTAGCGAGGCCGAAACCGTCGATCGATCGAGCCATTCCGGGGCCGAACAGCATAGCACCAAGGTGCTGATGCTGGGTGCGCTCGGCGTTGTCTATGGCGATATCGGCACCAGTCCGATCTATGCCTTCCGTGAGGCGCTTCACGCTTCGCCGGGTGTCGATACGCGCATTCACGTGCTTGGCGTGCTGTCGCTGATCGTCTGGGCGCTGACGATCATCGTGACCATAAAATATGTCGCCTTCGTGCTTCGCGCCGACAACAAGGGCGAAGGCGGTACGTTGTCGCTGATGTCGCTGGCGCGCACCGCCTACCCCAAAGGCGCGCGGCTCATCCTGGCCATCGGCCTTTGCGGCGCGGCGTTGTTTTTCGGCGATTCGATCATAACGCCGGCCATCTCCGTGTTGTCGGCGGTCGAAGGCCTCAGGGTGGTGACCCCGACGCTGGACGCTTACGTCGTGCCGATCACGCTGGTCATCCTGGCCATCCTGTTCTCGGTGCAACGCTTCGGCACGGGAAAGGTGGCGGCGGTGTTCGGGCCGGTGACCGCGCTGTGGTTCCTGGCTATCGGCGTCGCCGGGCTCTATCACCTGATGGACGATCCATCGATCCTGCTGGCCATCAATCCGTATTACGCGGTCGCCTATCTCGTCAGCACACCCACGGCCGCCTTTGTCACTGTCGGCGCGGTGTTCCTGGCTGTCACCGGAGCCGAGGCGCTCTATGTCGATCTCGGCCATTTTGGACGCAAACCCATCGTTCTGGCTTGGTTTTCCGTGGTCTTCCCTTGCCTGCTGCTCAACTATTTCGGGCAGGGTGCCTTTGTGCTGGCCAATGGCGGGAGGCCGACCAATCCATTCTTCCAGATGCTGCCTGACTGGGCGCTGATGCCGATGGTGGGACTGGCGACGGCCGCGACCGTCATCGCCAGCCAGGCAGTCATATCAGGTGCTTTTTCGCTGACCCGCCAGGCAGTGCAGCTCAACCTTCTGCCACGCATCGAGGTGCAGCATACGTCCGAAATGCAACTCGGCCAGATCTACATGCCCCGCGTCAACCTGCTCATCGCGCTCGGGGTGATGCTGCTGGTCGTCGGTTTCGGCAGCTCGAGTTCGCTGGCTTCCGCCTACGGCATCTCGGTGACCGGCGAAATGCTGATGACGACGATCCTGCTGTTCGTTGTCATGCGCAAGTTGTGGAAATGGACACTGGCGGTCGCCCTGCCGCTGACCTTGCTGTTCGGTGTCATCGACAGCGGCTTCTTCCTGGCAAACATCGTGAAGATCTTCGAAGGCGGCTGGGTATCGATCACGGTTGCCTGCCTGATGGGGCTGATCATGGGGACCTGGATACGCGGCACCCGCTATCTCTTCGACAAGACGCGCCGCAACGAGATCCCGCTCGATTTCCTCGCCGCCAATCTGTTGAAGAAGAAGCCGCACCTGGTCTCAGGCACGGCGGTGTTCCTGACCAGCGATCCTCTCAGCGCGCCGACAGCACTGATGCACAGCCTGAAGCACTACAAGGTGCTGCATGAGCAGAATGTCATCCTTTCGGTGGTGACGGCGCCGCAGCCGGTGGTGCCCGACAGCGAGCGGGTCAAGATGGAGACGGTCAACGAGCTGTTCATGCGGGTGACACTGACCTTCGGCTACATGGAACACCCCAACATCCCGCGTGCGCTGGCGATCTGCCGCAAGCAGGGCTGGAAGTTCGACATCATGACGACGTCCTTCTTCCTGTCTCGTCGCTCGCTCAAGGCATCGCCGAATTCCGGCATGCCGGTGTGGCAGGACCGGCTGTTCATCGGCCTGGCGCGCACGGCGGCCGATGCGACCGAATATTTCCAGATCCCGACCGGACGTGTTGTGGAAATCGGTACACAAGTCGCTATTTAAGGCAGATAAGGCAGGTATTATTGAGTGCCAGCCATACCCGCAGCCGCGAATTTAGCCCGTAATCGTTGGATTTACAGGCCATTTCCCAAGAGCCTAGCGTTGCCGGCATGGGAGCCATCACGCGACGGCACTTGATATTGCATTGCAGCAAGCGTAGAGCACCGCGCGCTTATCGGAGTGTCGTCCATGGCCCTTGCCAATACTGGTAGTGAGGCAGAACCCGTCGAACAGTCGAGCCATCCGGAAATCGAACAGCATAGCACCAAGGTGCTGATGCTGGGCGCGCTCGGCGTTGTCTATGGAGATATCGGCACCAGCCCGATCTATGCCTTTCGCGAGGCGCTGGTGGCGTCGTCCCATGGCACCGTCGCTGATCGCGGCGATATCCTCGGCGTGCTGTCGTTGATCATCTGGTCGCTGACGATCACGGTTACGATAAAATACATCATGTTCGTGCTACGCGCCGACAACCGCGGCGAGGGCGGCGTGCTGTCGCTGATGGCGCTGGCACGTGGCAGTTTCCCGAAGCGCTCGGCGGTGATCCTGGGTATCGGTATCGTCGGCGCCTCGCTGTTTTTCGGCGATGCGGTCATCACACCGGCGATTTCAGTGCTTTCGGCGGTCGAGGGCATGAATGTCGTTACGCCTGCTTTCCAGCCTTATGTGGTGCCGCTGACCCTGGTCATCCTCGCCATGGTGTTCGCGGTGCAGCGCTTTGGCACGGGTGGGGTGGGGCTGGTGTTCGGCCCGGTGACCGCGGTCTGGTTCCTGGCCATCGGCCTTTCCGGCCTGAAACATATCATCAACGATCCGGAAATCCTGCTGGCGATCAGCCCGCACTATATCGTCGCCTTCCTGATCCACTCGCCCGACGTGGCCTTCGTCACTGTCGGCGCAGTCTTTCTCGCCGTGACCGGCGCCGAAGCGCTCTATGCCGATCTCGGCCATTTCGGCCGCAAGCCGATCGTGCTTGCCTGGCTGGCGATCGTTTTTCCTTGCCTGCTGCTCAATTATGCCGGGCAGGGCGCCTTCGTGCTGGCCAAGAATGGCATCGTCGGCCATCCGTTCTTCGAGATGAACGAGGGTTGGGCTCTGATTCCCATGGTCGTGCTGGCGACCGCCGCGACGGTCATTGCCAGCCAGGCGGTGATTTCGGGTGCCTTCTCGCTGACCAGGCAGGCGGTGCAGCTCAACATGCTGCCGCGGCTGGAAATCCTGCACACGTCGGAAAGACAGTCCGGCCAGATCTACATGCCGCGTGTCAATCTGTTGCTTGCGCTGGTGGTGATGATGCTGGTGGTTGGCTTCGGCGAGTCCAGCAAGCTCGCCTCGGCTTACGGCATCTCGGTGACCGGCAACATGCTGGTGACGACAGTGCTGCTCTATGTCGTCATGACCCGCATCTGGAAGTGGAAGCTGAGGGTGGCGATCCCACTGACCGCACTGTTCGCCTTCATCGACGTCGGCTTCTTTGCGTCCAACATCGTCAAGGTGTTCGAAGGTGGCTGGGCTTCGCTTGCGGTGGCCTTCACCATCGTGCTGGGCATGTGGACCTGGGTGCGCGGCAGCCGCTATCTCTTCGACAAGACCCGCCGCAACGAGATCCCGCTCGATTTCCTTGCCGGCAATCTGTTGAAGAAGAAGCCGCAGCTGGTGTCAGGAACGGCGGTGTTCCTGACCAGCGATCCACTCAGCGCGCCGACAGCGCTGATGCACAGCCTGAAGCACTACAAGGTGCTGCACGAGCAGAACGTCATCCTTTCGGTGGTGACGGCGCCGCAGCCGGTGGTGCCCGACAGCGAGCGGGTCAAGATGGAGACGGTCAACGAGCTGTTCATGCGGGTGACACTGACCTTCGGCTACATGGAACAGCCCAATATTCCGCGCGCGCTGGCGATCTGCCGCAAGCAGGGCTGGAAGTTCGACATCATGACGACGTCGTTCTTCCTGTCGCGGCGCTCGCTCAAGGCATCCCCCAATTCCGGCATGCCGGTGTGGCAGGACAAGCTGTTCATCGGCCTGGCACGCACGGCGGCCGATGCGACCGAATATTTCCAGATCCCGACCGGGCGTGTGGTAGAAATCGGCACGCAGGTGGCGATCTGATCGGCTTGATCGCCTCGACCTTAGGGAGGCGGCATGAGCGGCGAATTGGTACTTGTCACCGGCGGATCGGGCTTCCTTGGCGCCCACTGTATTGTTGAACTCTTGAAGGCCGGCTACCGCGTGCGCACGACGGTGCGCACCGCCAAGCGGCAAGCCAATGTTCTGGCCATGCTCAGAGCAGGCGGCGTCGAGCCGGGCGACAGGCTGTCCTTTGCCATAGCCGACCTCATGAGCGACGCAGGCTGGCCGCAAGCGGTCGCCGGCTGCGACTATGTCCTGCACGTCGCCTCGCCATTTCCGCCCGGCGTCCCCAAACATGAGCATGATCTGATTGTCCCGGCTCGTGAAGGCGCATTGCGGGTGCTGCGGGCGGCGCGGGACGCTGGTGTGAAACGCGTCGTGCTGACCTCGTCCTTCGCGGCCATCGGCTATGGCAAGATGCCGCCCGGGCCGTTCACCGAAGAGAGCTGGACCGATCCGACGGCCAAGGTCAGCGCCTATGTGAAGTCGAAGACGCTTGCCGAGCGCGCGGCCTGGGATTTCATCGCCGCCGAGGGCGGCAGGCTGGAACTGGCGGTCATCAATCCGGTCGGCATTTTCGGGCCGGTGCTCGGGTCGGACCATTCGACCTCCACCGAATTTGTCCAGCGCATGATGAACGGTGCCATGCCTGGGCTGCCGCGCCTGTCCTTCGGCGTCGTCGATGCACGCGACGTGGCGGACCTGCATGTGCGCGCCATGACCAATCCAGCGGCGAAGGGCGAGCGCTTCCTGGCTGTATCAGGTGATTTCATGACCGTGCGGGAGATCGCGCAGACCTTGAAAACGCGGCTCGGTGATGCGGCGGCACGCGTTTCGACCAGGCAGCTTCCCGATTGGCTGGTGCGGATCGTCGGATTGTTCAACCCGGAAGCCGCGCAGCTGGTGACGGAGCTTGGCAAGGTCAAGAATGCCACCAACGCCAAGGCGGTGCGCATGCTCGGCTGGGCGCCGCGCTCGCGCGAGGATGCGCTGGCTGCCACCGGCGAAAGCCTAATCCGGCTCGGCCTGCTCAAGAAGTAGCGCGGCGGCAGGAAGACCAGCCGCCGCGCGGTTTCAACCGGCCAATGCGGCTTTGTTGGCTTCCAGAAACTGCTTCAGTGTCTGGGGTTTCCTGCCGGAAAGCGTTTCGACCGCGTCCGTCACCATGGCGATGCGGCCGGACCGGGTGTTGGCGTCGAAGGAAACGATGATGCGGGCGAAGTCTTCCGGAAGGCCTGCTGCCTTGACGCCCTCGGTCAGCGCCTCATCCGGCAACTGGATGACCTCCAGCGGCTTGCCGGTGACTTCCGTCACCAGAGTGGCAATCTCGCTCGTGGTATAGGCGTGCGGGCCGGTCAGCGTGTAGATATTGCTCTCCTTTGTGCCGGATGCGAGGCCTGCCGCGATCGCAGCGGCCATGTCGTCGCGGGCGCCGTGGGCGATGCGGCCATCGCCGGCCGAGGAGTACCACTTGCCGGATGCAATGGCGTGCGGCAGCGCCAGGAACAGGTTCTCCTGATACCAGCCATTGCGGAAGATGGTGTAGGGGATGCCGCTCGCCCTGATCGCCTGCTCGGTGCCGTAATGGTCGCCGGCGAACAGCACCGGCGAAACAGGTTCAGGATTGGGCATCGACGTATAAAGCAGATGCGAAACGCCTGCTTTCTTCGCAGCCGCCACCGCCGCCTCATGCTGCTTCAGACGCCTGCCGGTTTTGAGATCGAGATCGCCGGTCGAGACGATCAGCACGCGGTCGGCGCCGGCAAACGCCTTCTCCAGCGAAGCCGGATCGTTGAAGTCGGCCGCCCTGACGGTGACGCCAAGTGCCGCCAGGTCGGCGAGGTTTTCGGGATCGCGCGTGGTGGCGATAATGCTTGCCGGCGCGACTTTCTGAGCGTCCAGCAGATGGCGGATGACGGCGCGGCCAAGCTGGCCGGAAGCGCCGGTGACTAGAAGGGTTTCGGTCATGGGGAGGTCCTGATTTTGCGCCAGCATGGCGGGTGTGTACATAGTCTCAAAAAGAGACCAGCACTAAAATAGGAATTGACCTGGTGCCGTAAAGAAGGCAGTTTTTCGGGAGGTAGGCACACGCAGGGAACCAGCCATGGACAGCCGGATCGTCAACCTGAGATCCAAACTCGACGTCTACAAAGCCATGACCGGCGGCGGAAATCTTGCAGATTGCCCGGTTCGCGACGTCATCCAGGGTCTCAATGGCAAATGGAGCTCGCTGTTGATGGCGGCGCTCGCCGAGCAGCCCTATCGCTTCGGCGAATTGCGGCGGCTGGTGCCCGACATTTCGCAGCGCATGCTGACCCAGACGCTCTACGATCTGCAGCGCGACGGTTATGTGCATCGCGAAGTGTTCCCGACCAAACCGCCGAGCGTCGAATACAGCCTGACCGATCTCGGGCGCTCGATGTTCGGCGCCTTGCAGCATCTGCTCCAATGGGCCGAACTCAACCACGATGCCGTGCGCGAGGCGCGTGCTGGTTTCGACGCAACGTTGGCTTGAGCAGCACGACGGCGTTCGGCGCCGCGACTTGATTTCATCAGGCGGCTGAAGGATTGTCCCGGCCAGTTCGGCTTGGGGGCATCGGCATTTCCTACGACATCGCAATTGCAGGCGCCGGTCCGGCGGGGCTGGCCATGGCGCTCTATCTCAAACGCGCCGGGCACAGGGTCACCATCTTCGAGCGCTTCGAGGAGCCCAAGCCCGTCGGCTCCGGGCTGATCCTGCAGCCAACCGGTCTGACGGTCCTGGCCGATCTAGGCCTGTTCGATGACATACTGGGGCTCGGCGCCCGCATCGACCGCCTGCATGGCGCCGATGCCTCGACCGGGCGCACAGTGCTCGATGTCCGCTACGACGCGCAGCGCGGCCGCCGTTTCGGCCTGGCGGTGCACCGGGCGGCCCTGTTCGGCGTGCTGTTTCGCGCCGCCCGGCGTGAGGCGATCGCCATCGAGACCGGCGTCGAGATCGAGACCGTGGAGGCAGGCGAACGGGCGACGCTGATCTGTGGCAATGGACGAAGGGCGGGGCCGTTCGATCTGGTCGTCGACGCCAGCGGCTCAAAGTCGAAACTGCGGCAGAGCGTGGCCAATGCAGGTGCGCCACGGCCGCTCACCTATGGCGCGTTCTGGGCATCGCTTGATTGGCGCGGCGAGGGCTTTGACGAGCACGCGCTCTTGCAGCGCTACGACAGGGCCAGCGTGATGATCGGCGTGCTGCCGATCGGCCGGCCGGAACCCGGCGCCGAGAAGATGGCGGCCTTCTTCTGGAGCCTGAAGCCTGATGATGCCGACGCGGTGCGCGCTGTCGGCATCGACGCCTGGAAGGAGCGGGTGGTGCGGCTGTGGCCGCAAAGCGAGGCGTTCACCCGCCAGATCGACAGTTTCGACCAGCTGTCGCTGGCCCGCTATGGCCACCACACGATGAAGTTTCCCGCCGGCCGCAGATTGGCCGTCATCGGCGACGCTGCGCATTCGACCAGCCCGCAGCTTGGACAAGGAGCCAATATGGCGCTGCTCGACGCGGCGGCGCTCAGCCATGCGCTGGGACGCACGCAGAGCGTCGAAGCAGCGCTCGAAGCCTATGCCAAGGCGCGGCGCTGGCATGTGCGTGTCTTCCAGGCGCTGTCGCTGGCGTTTACGCCGTTCTACCAGTCGGATTCGGCGGCGCTGCCCTTCATCCGCGACAGGCTGGTGGCGACGATCGCAAAAATCCCGCCGGCTCCGCAGATTCTGGCCTCGATGGTCGCCGGCACGGTGATCGATCCATTCAGGCGGGCAGGGTTGACGGAAGCGCGGTGGGATTTCGGACAAGATCCAGGTCATGATACGAACGCATAGTAGTTTTCGCTCAGGCCGGTTCGCATGCACGCCATGTTCAGAGCGCGAAAATCGCAACATCTGATGCGCATCGTTGCATCGTTCCTGTTGATGCTGGTCGTGGCATTGCCTTTCCCTCAGGCGCAAGCCCAGACGCCAGGCCAGGCCAGTCAGCAGGGGGCGGCTGACAGTGAAGAGGCGCTGAAAGCGCGCATCGCCGCGGCCTACAAGCTGATGATGGACGCAGGACGCTTCGATGAAGGCTACGCGCAATTGCGGGCAGCGCTGCTCGATGCCGCCAGAAGCGACCTCTACGAATTCACCGTGGAGAGTTACTCGAACGCAGGCGCGACGTTCCTGAACAACCAGATCCTCGATGACGCCGAGGAGATTTTTGCCGAAGGCCTGAAAACCCGGGCGATGCAGCAGGATGTCGAGAAGAGGGCCGACTTTTATCTCAACTACGCAATGCTGAAACAGGCCGAGAAGGACTATCAGGGCTTCGTTTCCATGTGCGCGACAGCAACCAATCTGTACGCCCACTACCACGGCAAGGACTCCCAGGAACTCATGTATGCCAACGATGTGTTGGCGACCGGGGTCGCCGCATTCGGTCAAATCGCTTCAGCCATCAATATCGAACAGCGCAATCTGAAGTTGGCCCAGCAGGTGACCGGCGCCGATGATCGTTTCATCTGGAAGCTGCAGAACAATCTGGCCGACATGCTGCGCCAGATGGGGGCTCCGACACGTGCCTTGCAGTACGATCTGGCCGTGCTGGACAAGCGGATCGGCTACTACGGCCCAGATCATTTCAACGTTTTGGTTAGCGCCAACAACACGGCGCAGGACTATCTAGACCTTGGCAAGTACGACGAGGCCTTGCGCCACTTCCAGCAGGACCGGGACATTGCCGTCGTTCTCAAGCAGGAAGGCAATCTGGTCGAACAGGCCGATGCTTGGCTACTCTACACCAGGGCGCTCTCTGGTGCGCAGCCGCTCGATCAGCCGACGCTGGCACGCCTGCAACAACTGACCACCGACCCGAACTATCCCGAAATACTGGCAATCAACATCGCCAACCTGCTCGCCGCACATTTCATCGCAGTGGGTGATACGCAAAACAGTATGAGCCAACTTGAGCGAGCCCAAAGCATCGCCGAAGCGACATACGGCGTGGTGCACCCGCTGACCTTTGCCGCGCGGCAAGGTACGGCTAATCTCAAGGCGAAGACAAATCCGGAGGCGGCGGCCGCCGATTTCGCGGCTCTCGACGATGACATGCTGCGTTGGAATTGGTTTCAGGTAAGCACAGCCGGCAACCCAATCGTGGCCGAGGCCAGCCGCGCCTTGGCTGACGACATGCTGTACGACTATGCGCGGCTTGCAAAAGACAATGCATCGGTGGTGCCGGCATTTGCCGAAGCGGTGCGCCGCTGGCCGACGCTTGAAAATGAAAAACGCGATCTGTTGCGAAGACTGTCTCGCTTGATCGATCCGGACGATACGGAGACACGGTATTTGATCAAGACGGGGATTCGACTCTCTCTGGCCTATCAGGAGGCGGCTTCCAGCGGTGACAGTTCCGACGATCCAGGTGCGGTGCAGCCGGAACAGGTCGAGGCGGCATACCAAAAGGCCACCGCCAGAGTCATGGCCAAATACAGTTTCAGCCAGAGCGTGGTGGACAAGCCGCTGCCGTCGGCTGATACCCTGCTGAAGCCCAACCAGGCGCTGATCGACTACTTCATCACCCGCAAGTGGCGGGCGGATCGGGAGAGCGCCGATCCGCTGGAAGATGAGCGCCTCTATGCCATCGTTACACGCAAGGACCAGCAGCCTAGCCTGTACGATCTCGGCGATCCGCGACGGATCATTCCGGCCGCTCGCGAAACACGCATGGCAGACCTGAGGTCCGTGCGTTCCGCGCAGGAGCGCGGCGCCGTGACGTTGATCGATCTGAACGCTGCATTTACCGGGCTTTACGCCGGTCTGATCGCGCCGTTGGAACCGTCGCTTGGCGGCGCCGACACGCTTTTCGTGGTGCCAGACGGCAAGCTGTTTTCCGTGCCGTTTCCCTTGCTGCAGGACGGCAAGGGCGGGGCGCTCGATGACCGCTTCGTCGTGCGCATGCTGACGCGGCCGGAATCGCTGTTAAATGCCGGCGTCGATCAGGGTTTTCCCAAGACCGGTAAAGCCTTGCTGGCCGGCGGCCTGGACTATGCGCGCGGGCCGGAGAAGGGGGCGGAGCCGCTGCCGGGCACAGCCAAGGAGGTCGACGCGATCGCCTCGATCCTGCGTGCCGATCACTATTCGGTCGAAATGCTCACCGGGACGGGGGCCAGCGAGCGGACGCTGCGGAAGGATATGGAGCAGGCGACGATTGCGCATCTGGCCACCCATGGCGCCTATCGCGACGAGAAAGAGGGCGGCGTGAGCGCTGTGAATGCGCTTTGGCAGAGCCAGGTCGTGCTGTCGCAGTCGGGAGACCGGCAGTCGATGAAACGCGACGATGAGGACGGCCGGCTCTATGGCATGGAGCTGATGAACTGGGATCTGTCGGGCCTCGACCTGCTTGTCCTGTCTGCCTGTGAGACAGCCCGTGGCCAGGAGACATTCGTCGGCGGCTTGCGCGGCCTGCCGACGGCAATCGACATTGCCGGCGCCAAACGCGCGCTGCTGACGCTGTGGCCGGTGGACGACGCCGGAACCGCCGCCTTCATGGTCGGGTTCTACAACCATCTTGCCGGCGGACAGACCTATCCGGAAGCGCTGCGCCAGACCCGCCGCGATGCCCGCGACGGCAAGATAGCGGGCGCCCAGGACCCGCGGGTCTGGGCTGCCTTTGTCATGTTCGAGAACTGAGACCGCTCAAAGCGACTGCTTGTTCGTGATCCGAGCGTTCAAGCCGATCGTGCCAACGCAAATGGTCCGGCTTGATCGTTCCGATGGATGAGGCTCGACAGAAATGATCCCTTGGCTTGCAGGAACGCGTGCAGGCGCTGCGGATAGTCAGCCGCCACCGCGTGCCTGATCGAGGGACGATCACGCAAGGCCTGCCGCCAGGCCTGGACATGCGGCTTGCCGTCCAGGATTCCGAAATCGCCGATCCGGTCGAAGGCGTCGAGATATCGGAAAACCGGCCCATAGACCGCATCGACGAGCGAGAAGCTGTCGCCGGCGAACCATGGGCCATTCCGATCGGTGCCATCAGCCAGTTCGGCCTCGAGGCGATCAAACATCCCCGACAGCGCGCCGGATTCGGCAAGGAAGCCGGCCTCGGTCGGTGCTGAATAGAAGCGGCCGATGGCGTTGAGGGTGGCCGAGCCGAACTCGATCCAGGCACGGTGCCGGGCACGGGCGTAAGGATCGGCGGGGTGGAGGGGATTGGCCTGGGTCTCTTCGAGGAATTCGAGGATGACCGCGGATTCGAAGATTGTCGTTTCCTCGCCATTTCGCTGCACGCGCAGCAGCGGCACCTTGCCGAGCGGCGAGATCACCTTGAACCAGTCCGGCTTGTCGGCGAGGTCGATGTCGACGCGTTCGAACGGCACGCCCTTTTCGGTCAGCGAGATCGCCGCGCGCTGGACATAGGGGCAGAGAGGATGGCTGACGAGAACGAGTTTGTCGGACATGATTTGCCTTTCGGTATTAATGCAATTGCATCTATGTAAATGCAGATGCATTGATCGTCAAGCTTGATGCAATTGCATCTATCTCTTATGGTACGGTCATGACCGAGAAAGCCACGCCTTCGCCGCAAGCCATCAACGCCTGGGCTCGCCTGATGCGCGTGTCGCGCCAGCTGGTGGAGAGTGCCGAAGACGCGCTGAAGCAGGGCGGCCTGCCGCCGCTTGCCTGGTACGACGTGCTGCACGAGCTCGCCGAGGCGGGCGAGGGCGGCTTGCGGCCGTTTCAATTGATCGAGCGGACCCTGTTTGCGCAGTACAACATCTCGCGGCTTCTGGCGCGGCTCGAGGCCGATGGGTTGGTCGAGAAGCTGCCGGTGGCGGACGACGGCCGCGGCCAGACCATCCGCATCACGGCCAAGGGGCGAGAGACGCGCCGGCGGATGTGGGCCGTCTACGGCCGGTCGATCGCCGAACTGGTTGGCGCCAGGCTTACGCCCAACGAGCTGAACACGGTGTCGGCACTGCTTGGCCGGCTGCGCCATCCGCCTGCCGGCGATTGAGGCTGGCCCGGTAAGATCCGACCGATGTCAGGCCAGATAGCTGCCCCAGAAAAAGGCCAGTGTCGCCAGCACGCCAAGGGCCACGCGAACCAGGTGCAGATTGCCCCATTTGACGATCAGGAGCCTGGCTTGCGGATTGGCGGCGCCGGCATCCATCGCTTCCAGCACCCTGTTGGTCGGCATCATCGCAATGAGCGTCCACGGCCAGGGCAGGATAATCAGCACCGCGCCGACAAGAATGGCGAGGCCGCCGATCAACCACCAGGCAATCAGCCCGAGGACGCAGGCGACAATGGCAATCGACGCCTGCATGGCGGCGCCGCGCTTGTAGGAGGGCTGCCATTCCTGCAACAAAGCACTGTCGTCTAGGCGAAGCCGTGCCGGCTGCTCGGCGACGCTGACATAGACCGCGGCGCCGGCAAACACGGCTGACATGGTGAAGGCAAGCAATCCGACCAACATGTTTCTTTTCCTTGCAGGACGCCAACAGTGAAGTCGTCCAGAGAGAAATAGGGCTTGCAAGGTCCGGTGCAATACGCCATAGAGGTGCCGAACCGTAACGTACGGTACGGCATGCCGGATATTGACGGCTTGCCCGTCCTTGAGGGAAGAGCGTGTTGCACATCGTGCCCGATATCGACACCAGCGAGACGCTGACGGAGCGGCAGAAGGCCGTTCTGGATGCGGCGTTGCGGCTGTTGGTCGAGGAGGGCGATCAGCTGACCATGACCGCCGTGGCCAGGCGGGCCAGCTGCTCCAAGGAAACGCTCTACAAATGGTTTGGCGACCGCGACGGGCTGTTGACGGCAACCGTGCAGTGGCAGGCCTCCAAGGTGCGGGTGGCGTCCGTCGACGGCAAGGGCCTCGACCTTGCCTCGCTGACGGCAAGCCTCGAGCGCTTTGCTTCCGACTGGCTGAAGGTGATTTCCAGCGATACGTCGATCGCGCTCAACCGGGTGGCGGTCAGCCATGCAGGGTCGGGCAAGGATAATCTTGGGGCCGTCGTGTTGGAAAATGGCCGCTTCGCGCTGGCCAAGCGGCTGAAGCCGGTGCTGGAGGCAGGCCGGCAGGCAGGGCTTTTGGATTTCGCGGATGCCGAGACGGCGTTCCGTAGCTTTTTCGGGCTGGTCGCCCGCGACGTGCAGATCCGTCTGCTGCTCGGCGACCGGCTGGAATTGACTGAGGCGACGATCGGTGGCGATGCCGTCCGCGCGACGCAGCAGTTTCTCGCTCTTTTCGGAGCAAAAACCGGGCCGTAAGGCCTCTGATTTATAAAACGGGAAGGAAGACAAAATGCGTGTTTATTACGATCGTGATGCCGATCTCAACCTGATCAAGGGCAAGAAGGTCGCTATCATCGGCTATGGCAGCCAGGGCCGGGCACATGCGCTCAACCTCAAGGATTCCGGCGCCAAGGAGATCGCCATCGGCCTCAAGGCCGGCTCGGCGACCGCCAAGAAGGTCGAGGCCGACGGTCTCAAGGTGATGAGCGTGGCCGATGCCGCCAAATGGGCCGACCTGATGATGATGGCGACGCCCGACGAGCTGCAGGCCGACATCTACAAGAACGAAATCGCGCCGAATATCCGCGATGGTGCAGCGATCGCCTTCGCGCACGGCCTCAACGTGCATTTCGGCCTGATCGAGCCGAAGTCGACCGTCGACGTCGTCATGATCGCGCCGAAGGGCCCGGGCCACACGGTGCGTGGCGAATACCAGAAGGGCGGCGGCGTGCCGTGCCTGGTCGCCGTCAACCAGGACGCTTCGGGCAACGCGCTTGATCTCGCCCTGTCCTACGCCTGCGGCGTCGGCGGTGGCCGTTCGGGCATCATCGAGACCAATTTCCGCGAGGAATGCGAGACCGATCTGTTCGGCGAGCAGGTCGTGCTCTGCGGCGGTCTGGTCGAACTCATCCGCGCCGGCTTCGAGACGCTGGTGGAAGCCGGCTACGCGCCCGAGATGGCCTATTTTGAGTGCCTGCACGAGGTCAAGCTGATCGTCGACCTGATCTATGAAGGCGGCATCGCCAACATGAACTACTCGATCTCGAACACCGCCGAATGGGGCGAGTATGTGTCGGGCCCGCGCATCATCACCGCCGAGACGAAGGCCGAGATGAAGCGCGTGCTGAAGGACATCCAGACGGGAAAATTCACCTCGGAGTGGATGCAGGAATATCGCGCCGGCATGTCACGCTTCAAGGGCATCCGCCGCAACAACGACAGCCACCAGATCGAGGAAGTCGGCGCCAAGCTGCGTGCGATGATGCCGTGGATTTCCAAGAACAAGCTGGTCGACAAGGCCAAGAACTGAGCGAAATCCACGCTCTTGCCCTTGCGCATCCTCGGGCTTCGCTCCGCGGGTGCGCTGGGATTTCCAAGAATACGCAATCTGGCCCGCTGCTGCGAGTTGGCCGCAGTGGGCTTGTCGCAGGCGTCTACGCGGGCACGAGCCCGTGGCGCAGCATGACCTCGTTCGCCTTGGCCAGGTCGGGCTTGCCGGGGACATTGATCACCTCGGCAATCTCCTCGAAGTAGCGGCGCCCGATGGACCCCGGCGTCAACACGGCCAAAGTCCGCGACACACCGTCGTGCAGATTCTCGTGGTGGTGGACACTGCCCCGCGGAATGAAGACGGCATCTCCCACGCCGAGTTCCTGCTTTCGGTCATTGACGGTGATCGTCAAAATGCCTTCCAGCCCATACAGCGTTTCGTCCGCCTCCTGATGGTAGTGGGGCGCGGGTACGCGGGCGCGGGACGGGACAACGAATTCAAACACGGTTGCACCCTTGTCTGAGACCAGGAAGCGCAACTCCAGCTCACCGATCCTCAGGACGCTCTGTGTACTCGCTTCCATCGACATGTTCCTTGTTGTAAAGTGGCTTTACGAAATTTGTAAAAGGACTTTACAACAATGTCAACAGCCGTTCAGACGACAGAACCGCCGGAGCCCGAAAGAGAGCTTGGCCCGCCGTTCTTCGGGGCTCTCCTGCGCATCACTTGGCAGCACGTTCGCGACCAGATGCACAGGGCCATTCATGACGCCGGCTTCACCGACTTTCAGGACGCTCACTTCGCCGTGTTCTCGTATCCCCTTCCGGATGGCGTAAGGCCGTCGGAACTGGCTCGCCAGAAGCGAATGTCGAGGCAGGCGGTCAACTACCTCCTCATCCAGCTCGAGGAGCTCGGCTATATCGAGAGGCGCTCTCGCGAGGGCAGCGACCGGCGCCTCATCTACCTGAGTGCGCGCGGGTGGCAGCTTGTCGAGACGATTTTCACCTGCCTGCGGCGGTTGCATGCGGAATGGGCGCAGGAGATCGGTGAGCAGCGGTTCAACGACTTCCTTGGCGTGTTGAGGCAGCTGTCCGAGAGGGCGCAGGAGGATTACGCCAAAGATCCAGGCCAGTAGCCGACCGATCGCGGCGGAGCGCTGCGCGTCACTGTGCTCGCGGTTCCGTTGAGCCGTGGTGCCAGTGAGGCTTAGGCTCGGTGCCAGCGCACGAAATGGCGCCGCGATGCGCGGCGCCGTTTCGTGTATTCGTCTGTCAGCGTAGCTCAGCTATAAGGCGACCAGCACTGCTGGCGCGGGCCGTTATAGGGCTGGAACGTGTTGTCGTAAGCGCGATACGACCGGTACCTGTTGTAGCACCACCGGACATGGGCGTTGGAAAGTCGCCCGGCGCGATAGTAGCGGCGCGGCGGTGGCGCATAGTAATCGTAGTTGTTGTAGTTGTTGTACATGCTGCCAAGCCCAAGCCCCAGACCAAGGCCCAAAACCGCGGCAGCGCCATCGTCATAGCCGCCGTGATAGTGGCGGCGACCATGGCGCCAGCGCCAATCGTCACCGCCGCCGTTCCAATTGCCGCCGTTCCAATTGCCGCGGTTCCAGTTGCGACGCCAGTCATGGCGGCGCCATCTCCAGTCGTCGTTGCCGCCCGCCCAGCCATCACGAACCGGCGTGACCGTAGGTGCCGCGGTGCTGGCGGGAATCGACAGATCCGGCTGCAGGATCGGTCCGGCGGCCGACGGTGCCGTGATGCCGGAGACAATGCCGAGCGCTATCAGCCCGGATTTGATGGTGGAAGAAAAGAGCGAATTCATTGCACTCTCCAAGAGATACAGGCCCCACGCCTACCCTGGGAATGGGCCTACTGTGGATCTTTGCGTCTGAACGGCGGATGAACGGAAAGGTTCCGTCAACCATGGCGCGAATGCCGCCAGGGCCAATCGATCCCTGCTTGTGGTCCTGTGATCTTGTCTTCTCCAGCACTTGCAGGCAAAGGTCAGGGCATGTCGCTGCGCATTGCCACCTTCAATGTCGAGAACCTGATGAACAGGTTCGATTTTTCCGGCTATCGCAACCAGCTCAATGAGGATCGGACGCTGGCGCTGTTCGATATCCAGAGCGAGGCCGAGTACAAGATGCTGGAGCAGGCCCGCGCCATCGCCCAGTCCGACGACACGCGCCAGCTGTCGGCGCTGGCGATCGCCGCCACCCGTGCCGATATCATCTGCATGCAGGAGGTCGACAACATCGAGGCGCTGAAGGCCTTCGAATATGGCTATCTGTTCAAGATGGTGGGGCAGGGCTACCGCCAGAAATACACCACATCGGGCAATGATTCGCGCGGCATCGATGTCGCCCTGATGATGCGCAACGAGACCGCGCAGGGCCAGCCGATCGAATTCGTGCGCATGACCAGCCACGCCTACGTCACCTACGAGCAGTTCGGGCTGCACACGGCGGAGCTGGCGGCGCTCGGCAACCAGGCCAATGAGCGCATCTTCCGGCGCGATTGCCTGGAGGTCGACCTCACCATCGGCGGCGTGCCGCTGACGCTCTATCTCGTGCACTTCAAGTCGATGGGCTCGCCGCGCAATGGGCTCGACGGACGCGAGGCGACGATGCCGGTGCGCATCGCCGAGGCCCTGGCCGTGCGCCGCATCATCGAGGAGCGCTTCGGTGGGGAGCATGCCGCCGACAAGCGCTGGGCGATCTGCGGCGACATGAACGACTACCGCCAGCGCGTGAAGATCGCCGGCGACGAGGTCGACGGTTATCGTTTCGAGGTGGTCGACGAGAACCAGTCCTGCATCAATGTGCTGACGGCTGGCGGCTTCTGCGAGAACGTCGTCGAGCGGCGGCCGGAAATGAACCGCTGGACCTTCTATCACACGCGCGGGCCCGACGAGCGGCATCTCTGTCAGCTCGACTATATCCTGCTGTCCAAGGGGCTGGCGGCGAAGAACGCCACCGCGGTACCCGACATCATCCGCAACGGCCAGCCCTGGCGCACCATTTTCCCCCCGGGCCAGGAGGTCGAACGTTTCCCGCGCGCCGGCTGGGACCGGCCGAAAGCGTCGGACCATTGCCCGGTGGCGATCACGCTGGATATGGCCTGAACCGCATGAGTTTCGACCTGCCGCGCAATGTCATCCTGCCGGTCAATGCCATCGACGTGCGGCTCGACCCCGGCCCGCATCCGTTCGCTCGCGACAACGAGCAGGCGATCGCCGAGAACTGGCAGCGTGAGATCGCTGCCAATCCGGCACTGTTCGACGGCACCGTGGTGCTGCTCTCCCAGCTCGCCTGGCGCGACAATCGCCTTGTCGGCCGCTGCCACGCGGTCAACTACTCCACCTTCATGCTCTGGCGGCAGCGGCGCGAGAACTCCGGCGCCGAGCACGCCTATGCGCATGCTGTGCTGGTGGCTGGTGACAACGCGCTGGTGGCGATCCGCATGGGGCCGCGCACCGTCAATGCCGGCCGCGTCTATTTCGCCGCTGGTTCGTTCGAGCCGATCGATTTTCGCGACGGGCTGGTTGATGTCGATTTCAACATGATCCGCGAAGTGCGCGAGGAGACCGGCCTCGACCTGTCGGCTGCCAGGCGCGGCATGCGCTGGCACGCTTTGTCGACCGCGAGCGGTACGGTCATTTTCCGTCGCTATCATGTCGATGAGCCGGCCGATGAGATCGCGCGGCGGATCTCAGCCTTCGTCGCAGCAGAGACCGATCCAGAGATCGAGGGGCCGGTGATCATCCGTCATGCCGCCGACCTGCCGGAGGGGCTATCGCCGCACATGAGGCCGCTGATCGAGTGGCATTTTGCCGGCGAGGATTAGCGACGCGTCCCGTCCTGCGCCGCCTTGCGATCGTTGCGGGCGGCGACCAAGAACAGGATAGCGCCGATGCCCAGCAACCCACCCATGGCCATTCCCATGGTCTGGCCGACGACCACCTGGAAATCTGATGTGACGCGATCGGGATTGGCCATGCCGTAACGGGCGAGGTACCACCAGATGCCTGCCAGGAAGGCCTCGATGATGATCATCGCCAGGATTACGCGTGCCTTCTTGCTCATGCGTCGTTCCTCGACCGGAGATGTCTTGCCTTAGCATCGTCGGTCGAAGGACGACAGTGTGGTCGGTGCAGGCAAACGCCCAAGGTTGGGGATAGCCGCTCGCGGTGGCGGAGCCTGCCCTTTACTCGTGCCGCAGCGCGTCGATCGGATCGAGCCTGGCGCCACGCAGGGCGGGGAAGAAGCCGAACACCATGCCGATCAGCGCGGAGAAGCCGACGGCGAGCAGGATGACGGCCGGACTGGGCGCAAAGGGTATCGTCAGCGTCACCGCGGCGAGGCCGGCCAGCGCCAGGCCGATCAGGATGCCGATGATGCCGCCGAGCAGCGACAGCACCGTCGCCTCGACCAGGAACTGGATGAGGATGTGCTTTTCATGCGCGCCGATGGCCAGCCTGATGCCGATCTCGCGGGTGCGTTCGGTGACCGAGACCAGCATGATGTTCATGATGCCGATGCCGCCGACCAGCAGGCTGACGCCGGCGACGGCGCCCAGCATGCCGGTCATGGTGGTGGTGGCGCTGGCCATGGCGTCGGCGATCTGGGTCATGTCGCGTATGCCGAAATCGCTTTCGCGGTCCGGGGTGATGCGGCGCGAATCGCGCAAAATGTCCTCGACGCGCGGCTGTAGCTCGCTGGTCGGCGTGCGGTCGTCGGCGGCGATGTAGATGTTGTCGATGTCGCGGTTGCCGGCGATGCGGCGCTGATAGGCGTGCAGCGGCATCAAGACGACATTGTCCTGGTCCTGGCCGAAGCCGGTATAGCCCTTGGGCTCGAGCAGCCCGATGATCTTGCAGGAGGTACGGTTGACGCGGATGATCTCGCCTTCGGGGTCGCCGGCGCCGAAGAACTGCTGGCGCACCGTCTCGCCGATCAGGCAGACGCCGGTGCCCGAACGGGTTTCGGAATCGCTGAACGGGCGGCCCGACACCAGCTTCCAGTCGCGCGCGTCGAGATAGGCGCTGTCGGTGCCGGTAACGCCCGAGGTCAGGCTCTCGGTGCCGAAGATGACACGCACCTGCTTTTGCGAGGCCGGCGAAATGGCGCGCGCGCCGGTCAAATGCGCAACCAGGGCTTCGAGGTCCTTTTCGGCCAGTGGGCGCACCACCTGGTCGAGCCCGCCCGGACCGCCGGGACCGGCCGGCCGGCCGGAACGGACGACCAGCAGGTTGCTGCCGAGTTTGGAAATGTCGGCCTTGACCTTTTCGGTGGTGCCGGAGCCGATGGTGAGCATGGCAATGACGGCGGCAACGCCGATGACGATGCCGAGCAGCGTCAGAAACGAGCGCAGCACGTTGCGGCGGATGGAGCGCAGCGAAAGCCGGACGGTTTCCCAGATCATGCCAGCTCTACCTTCATGGTGTCGGAGGCGACATGGCCGTCGAGGAAGCGGATGGTGCGCTCGGCGTAACCGGCAACGTCGGCCTCATGCGTGACCATGGCGATGGTCAGGCCGAGTTCGGTGTTGAGCTGGGTCAGCAACTCCATGATCTCATGCGTACGGGCGGTGTCGAGATTGCCGGTCGGCTCGTCGGCGACGAGCAAGGTCGGCCGTGTGACGATGGCGCGCGCGATCGCCACGCGCTGCTGCTGGCCACCGGAGAGTTCCGCCGGCGTGTGATGCTCGCGGCCGACAAGGCCCACCTGGGCGAGGGCCTGCATGGCAAGGTCGCGGCGCTCGCGGGCGGCGACACCGCGATAGATCAGCGGCAGTTCGACATTTTCAGCCGCGGTGGTGCGGGCCAGCAGATTGTAGCCCTGGAAGACGAAGCCGACATAGAGGTTGCGCAGCATGGCGCGGCGGTTGCGGTCGAGCCGGCCGGCATCGATGCCCATGAAAGAGTAGGTTCCGGCCGTCGGCGTGTCGAGGCAGCCGATGATGTTCATCGCCGTCGATTTGCCGGAACCGGACGGACCCATGATGGCGACAAACTCGCCGCGCTTGATGGCAAGGTCGACGCCGGCCAGCGCATGCACGCGGGCCTCGCCCTGGCCATAGCTCTTCCAGACCTTGTCGAAGGTGATGAGGGGGGCGCCGGCGGCCACGGGCTTTAGCTCCGCTGCTGCGAGGCGGTGATGACCTGCGCGCCTTCCTCCAGGCCTGACGTGATCTCGGTCAGTTCGCCGTCGGTCGAGCCGATCTTGACGTTGACCGCATGCGGCCGGCCGTTATCGAGCACATAGAGCGTGCGCGAGCCATCGGTTGGGGCCGTAGCGGCCTGGCGCTGACGGTTGCCGCCCGGGCGGCCCATACGGCCGGTGAACAGGTCGCTGAGGCTCCACGCACGGGCCGTCTGCTGCACCGGGCGGTAGCGGAAGGCGGTGGCGGGCACGGTGAGCACGCCCTTGGCTTCCCTCGTGACGACCGAAACGGTGGCGGTCATGCCGGGGCGCAGCAGCAGCTCGTTGTTGTCGACTTCGAGCCGCGCATTGTAGGTGACGACGCCGTCGGTGGTGACCGAGGCATAGGAGATGTCGCGGATCTCGGCATCGAACGGCCGGTCCGGGAAGGCATCGACGGTGAAGCGCGCGTGCTGGCCTGACTTGACGGCGCCGATGTCGGCTTCGTCGACCGCCGCCACCAGTTCCATGTTCCTGAGATCGGCGGCGATGATGAACAGCACCGGCGCCTGCAGCGAGGAGGCGACCGTCTGGCCGGGGTCGACCGAGCGCGTCAGCACGATGCCGTCGATCGGCGCATAGATCGTGCTCTTGGCAAGATCGGTCTGCTGCGCCTTGAGGTCGGCCTGGGCGATGGCGAGATTGGCTTGCGCACTGTCGAGTGCTGCCTTGGCGCGGTCGCGCGTCGCGGTTGCCGCCTCGAGCGACTGGTCGGTCGCCATGCCGCGCTTGGTCAAGGCCGCCGCGCGTACCAGCGCGCTTTCGTTCTCGGCCAGCGTCACCGTGGCGTCTTCGACATTGGCAGCGGCGCCCTTGGCGGATGCCTCGGCGCGTTCGATCTGGACCTCGAGTTTCACCGTATCGAGCGTCGCCAGCACGTCGCCCTTCTTAACCTGCTGGTTCTCTTCGGCGGAGACCGAGCGGATGATGCCGGACAGTTCGCTGGAAATGTCGACCTGGGTGAGCGGCTGCAGCGTGCCTGTCGCCGACACCTGGACGGTGAGATCGGCCTTGGCGGCCGGCACGGTGGTGTAATCGATCTTGGCGGGCGTGCCGGCATACCATTGGTAGAGGCCAAGACCGGTGGCAAGCACGATCAGGGTCAGCAACGCATAGAGCCAGCCACGCCGGCGCGACTTGCTCCGCCCGTTTTTATCGAGCCCAAGCGCCGTCTCGATGGCGGAATCCGATTCCGTCTTTGGCAGATTGACAATCTGGTCCACGTCGGACCCCTATGATGCGTAATGTCCCTATCTGTGCACAGATCAGGCTTGCCGGTTCAAATATCAAATTAAATTTCGCCCATGTTGGGAATGAGGCAGGAATGCAAACCCGGAATTACTTGCTTTACGATGTGTTTACGACCGAGCGACTGGCCGGAAATCCGCTGGCGGTGGTGTTGGATTGCAAAGGTCTGGACACGGCAGCGATGCAGGCCATCGCGCGCGAATTCAATCTGTCCGAGTCGGTCTTTGTGCTGCCGCCGGACAATCCCAAGCACAAAAACCGCATCCGCATCTTCACGCCCGACTATGAAATGCCGTTCGCCGGCCATCCGACCGTCGGTTCGGCAATCGCGCTTGCCGAACTCTCCGGCGAGGGTGGGGCCGGCATTTTCGTGCTGGAAGAGAATATCGGCCCGGTGCGCTGCGCCGTCAGCACGCATGATGACGCGACCTTCGCCGAGTTCGACCTGGCGAAACTGCCGGAGCCGCTGGAGCTTGAGGCCGATCCGCAGGCGATCGGTGCCGCCCTTGGCCTGGCGCCGCATGAGATCGGTTTCGAGAATCACCGCGTCGCCTTCTGGTCGGCGGGTGTGCCCTATGTGACCATTCCGGTCGCCAATCTCGAGGCGGCGGGCCGCATCCGGCTGGACAACCAGGCGTGGTCGGAACTGGCGCCGCGCAAGAGCGAGTGGGCCTTCGCCAGCCCCTATGTCTATTGCCGCGAGACGGTGAACCACGAAAGCGCGTTCCATGTGCGCATGATCGTGCCCGGCACGCCTTCCTATGAAGACCCGGCGACGGGTTCGGCGGCGGCGGCCTTTGCCGGCGCCATCATGCATTTCGACGGCCCGACCGATGGCATTTCACAGCTGTGGATCGAGCAGGGCCTGGAGATGGGCCGGCCGTCGCGCATCCGCCTCGAACTGACCGTGCAAGGCGGAAAACTGGCCTCGGCGCGCATTGGCGGCCATGCCGTGAAGGTGGCGGAAGGCAAGCTGTTCGTGTGACCATCTGCGTCACTTCAGCGATTTGTCGGGAAATGATTCCGGCAGGGCTAGACATGACCGATGGTGGCGGCTATATGCCCGCCAACGCCGGTTTTTGCCGGCCGAGTGGGTGCGTAGCTCAGTTGGTAGAGCAGCTGACTCTTAATCAGCGGGTCCACAGTTCAATCCTGTGCGCACCCACCAAATTCTTCGAAAATTGGTGGAAAGACCCTAAAAGTGGGACGTTTCGCTGCTGTCCGTTGGCAGCACCGTTCGACTGCTATTGCACAGTTGGTCGCAGATAGGTGAGAATCGCCCGGGTTATAGCGATGACGCCGTCGACAGCTTCGAAGTCTGTCTTGCTTTTGCCGATCATCCATTCCAGCTCGGGAGCTTCCGGCAATTTAAGCGCCCGATTTATTCCCCAGCCTGAGAGCGCAAGAAGTTCAAAAGATGTCGGCTCGCCAAGCTCGTAATAGGGAAAGCGAAAATACAACCGAACCGGCCCGCCATATCCAAGCTTGAAGGTCATGGTGACCGAAACATTGTGACCAAATCTGTCTTCAAAGGCTCCGCCAAAACTGAGGTCCCTGGCATCGTAGCTATGCCATTGCCTCGCCGATCCCAAGGCACCCCATGCCTTCAGGGTATGGGCCTTCAGTTCCTTGCGGTTCGGGAATTTTGCCTTTTCAGGATCATAACGAGCGGGCGGGTCGATGTAAGCTGTTTCGGTTCTCCACTCCTCAGCGGCACTGCGAAGATCTTCGAAAATCTGAATGATTTTCAAATCTGTCGCCTCGCCGGAAAACATCGAAATCCGCCATTGAGAAATCATCTCGCACAGCTCTTCGACCGTATGGCCTGATCGCTCTGCCCAATCCTGTGTTGCCAGTATCCACGGCGAATTGTAATTCAGCCCGGCAAAAGCTCCGCTCTTGCTGTCGAAATCCCGGATAATCCTCGCAAGAATATCCCGAAGTCCCTGTTTGGGGTCTCCGAATATTTGCGAGGGCTCATTCATCGGGTGTGATCCGGCGTTGCGAATCTACTTCTCCGACACGCCAGCCTCAGCGAAACTCGCCATCCTTGCATGGCACTCCAGCGCCGAGCGGACGATGTTGACGGCGAGGCAAGCGCCGGAGCCTTCGCCGAGCCGCATGCCGAGGTCGAGCAGCGGCGGCAGGCTGAGCGCTTCGAGCAGGCCACGATGACCCGATTCGGCCGAGACATGGGCGGCGATGGTGTGCGCGAGGCCGGTCGGGTGCAGCTTGGCCAGCGGTGCCGCGGCGGCGGTGCAGACGAAGCCGTCGAGCAGCACGGGTATGCCGAGATGACGGGCGGCAAGCGTGGCGCCGAAGATGGCGGCGAGTTCACGGCCTCCGAGGGCAGCGGCAATGCCCAGTGGATCAGCCAGGGCGACGGCATGGCGCTTCAGGCCGGCCTCGATGGCGACCACCTTGCGCTTCAGGCCGGCATCGTCGACGCCGGTGCCGCGCCCGGTCCATTTTTCCGCGCCGCCACCGAACAGCGCGGCCGAAATAGCGGCGGCCGGCGTAGTGTTGCCGATGCCCATTTCGCCGAAGCAGACGAGGTCGAGGTCTTTCGTTACCGCGTCATAGCCGGCTGAGACAGCGGCGAGGAAGGACTTCTCATCCATCGCCGGCACTTGCGTGAAATCGCCCGTCGGATGGTCGAGATCGAGCGGAATGACATCAAGTTCGGCGCCGGCGATGCGGGCGAGCTGGTTGATGGCGGCACCGCCACCGGCGAAATTCGCCACCATCTGCACGGTCACTTCCGAGGGAAAAGCCGACACGCCTTGGGCGGTGACGCCGTGATTGCCGGCGAAGACGAACACCTTCACCCGATCGAGCCTGGGCATGTCGCGGCCCTGCCAGCGCGCCAGCCACGCGGCGATGGTCTCCAGCCGCCCGAGGCTGCCTTGCGGCTTGGTCAGCGTGTCCTGGCGGTTGGCAACCGCCTTTGCGGCCGTATCGCTGCCGGCGGGCAGGTCGAGGCAGGCGGCGCGCAGTTCATCGAGGGATTTGAAGGGCATGGGGGCAAGGTCTCCGGAAGGGAATCAGGTCAAGGGATTCAGGAAAGCGCGACGGAAGCGACGAGCAGCACCGCGATTTCGCTCACCTGCTGCAAAGCGCCGATCGTGTCGCCGGTCTGGCCGCCGATCTGGTTGAGGCAAAGGGCGTGGAAGGCGGCAAACAGCAGGCCAAGCAGGATGAGGGCGGCGATGGCGCCGCCGAGCCCAAGCAGCAGAAGCGGGATCGCGCCGAGCACGGCTGCGGCGATCGCAGTTTCAAGCGAGACGGTGCCGGCGCCGGCCGAGAGGCCGTCATCGCGCGCTGGCGGCAAGAGATGCATGAAGGCGCCCAGCACGCCACGCGAGGCCGCGTGGGCGGCAACAAGGGCAAAGAGCGCCTGCGTCGGGTCGACCAATTGCGACAGCGCGCTCCAGCGGATCAGCAGCGACAGACCCAGCGCCATGGCGCCATAAGCGCCGATGCGGCTGTCGCGCATGATCTCCAGTTTGCGGCCGCGCGATTTGCCGCCGCCAAAGCCGTCGGCGACGTCGGAAAGCCCGTCCTCGTGCAGGCAGCCGGTTGTGATCACCGTGGCGACGAGGGCAAGTGCTGCCGCCGGCCCCATGGCGAGGCCGAATCGCTCCGCCGTGGCAAAGACGATGGCGCCGATCAGCCCGACGACGAGGCCGGCGATCGGTGCGGCCCAGATCGCGGCGGCAAGGCCGCGGCCGCGAAAGTCGAAGACGGGGAGCGGCAGTCTGGTGAAGAAGACCAGGCAGAGCGCCACGTCGTCGAGGATTTGACGAGGCGAAACGATGATGTTCCGGACCATGAGCCTGATCTTTTCCGAAAACCGGTCGCCATTTTTCGGCATCTTGTTCTAGCCCCTCGCAATGGCGTGGAAGAAGGTGCCGCTGACATGGCCGCGTCGGTAGCCGGAGGCGCCGATCGGATTGCCCTGGCCGTCGGCGAGGTCGGCCAAAGGCTCATCATTGCCGGTGGCGGTCATCTGCGCATAGTGGAATTCGTGGCCGCGGATCAGCGCGCCCGTAGATCCCAGGGGGCAGTCGGCGCGCAGCCGCGCCTCGCGGTAGCCGAGGTTCATCTTGCGTTTGGCGAAGCTGGTGGCATGGCCGAGCAGGCCAAGCATCCCGTGCGTCTCGCCCGATGCATCCTCCAGCGCTTCGCCGAGCACCATGAAGCCGCCGCACTCGCCGTGGATGGGCTTCGTCGCCGCAAATCTTGCCATGCCGGTTTTGAACGTCTCCGCCGCTGCGAGCTTGCCGGCATGAAGCTCGGGATAGCCGCCGGGCAGCCAGCAGACATCGCAGCTGTCGTCGGGCGCGTCATCGGCTAGCGGTGAGAACGGAACGATTTCCGCGCCGGCCTTGCGCCAGTAGGCGGCGACATGCGGGTAGAGGAAGGTGAAGGCGGCATCTTCGGCCAGCGCGATGCGTTGGCCGGGCGGCTGCAGCGCGCCGGCGAAGTCGCCGGGCGCCGGGGTGAGGGGCGTTGCCAGCCTCATCACAGCATCGAGGTCGAGCGATTTCTCCGCCATGTCCGCCAGCCGGTCGAGATGCGCCATCAGATCATCATACTCGCCGGCCTGGACGAGGCCGAGATGGCGTTCGGGCAAATTGAGCGTGGGATCGCGCAGGATGGCGCCGACGACGGGCAGGCCGATCGCCTCGATGGCGTCGCCGGACAGCCGGCGGTGGCGCTCGCTGCCCAGCCGGTTGAGCACGACGCCGGCCATGCGCACATCCGGGTCGTAGGTGGCAAACCCCTTGGCGACGGCCGCAGCCGTGGTCGATTGTCCGGAAACGTCGAGCACCAGCAGCACCGGCAGGCCATAGAGCCGGGCGAGGTCGGCCGCAGAGCCGGTGCGCCCCGGCGCGGCCGGAATGCCGTCGAACAGGCCCATGGCGCTTTCAAGGATGACGAAATCGGTGTCGTCGGCCTGTTGCGCGGCGAGTGCGTTGAGCAGCGACGGCGGCATGGCCCAGCTGTCGAGATTGACGCCGGACAGGCCGGTGGCGGCGGTATGGAAACCAGGATCGATATAGTCGGGGCCGGATTTGGCGCCACGCACTTTCAGCCCACGCCGGGTGAGCGCGCGCAGAATACCGATGGTGACGCTGGTCTTGCCCGAACCGGAGCGGGGCGCGCCGATGATGATGGCGCGGGCCGTCATGCCTGCCCCGCCAGTGCCGCGCGCATGGCGACGATGCCGCCGACGACGATCAGTGCCGGCGAGGCGAGGCCTGCGGCTGCCGCTTCCTCGGCGATGGTGGCGAGCGTGGCGACGACGGTTCGTTCCTGCGGCGTTGTCGCGGCGACGATCACCGCCGCTGGCGTCGATGGCGCCAGCCCACCGTCGAGCAGGGCGGCTGCGATCAGCGGCAGATTGGCCATGCCCATATAGACGACGACTGGCTGGCCGGTGCGGGCGATCGCCGCCCAGTCGATGTCATCATCGGTGCCGGCGGCGTGGCCGGTCGCCAGGATCACCGCCTTGTTGATGCCGCGCATGGTGGCCGGAATGCCGGTCGCGGCCAGCGCGCTCAGACCCGAGGTCAGGCCGGGCAGCACGCGGAACGGGATGTTTTCCCGCGCGAGCGCCAAAGCCTCTTCGCCGCCGCGACCGAAAATATAGGGATCGCCGCCTTTCAGCCTGACGACGCGGCGGCCTTCGCGCGCAAGCCGCACCAGCAGGGCGGTGATGTCGTCCTGCTTCATCGACGGTTTTCCGCCGCGCTTGCCGGCAAAGAACAGCTCGGCGTTTGCGGCCACCGCGACAACATCGGGCGAGACGAGCGCGTCGTAGACCAGCGCGTCCGCTTCGGCCAACGCTGCCAGCACTTCCAGCGTCAGGCAGCCGGGGTCGCCAGGACCGGCGCCGGCGAGCCAGACATGGCCCGGCTCGAGCCGGCGCGGCTTGAAGTTCAGCCGGGCAAGCGCTTGTTCGAGCGCGGCGTTGTCGCCCTTGTTTTTGGTGCTGCCGCTCACAATCCGTCCCGTCCGCGAAAACGCCGCTGATAGTGGGCGTCGTACAATGAACTCTCGCCAAAGCCTTCCGCCGCCAGCGAGCGGCCGACGAAGATGATCGCGGTGCGCTCCATCGGGTCAGAGGCGAGTTGCGCCTCGATGGTTTCCAGCGTTCCCGTCAGCACGCGCTCGTCCGGCCAGGAGGCGCGGAAGACGATCGCCACCGGGCAATCGCCGCCATAATGCGGCGTCAACTCGGCGACGACTCGGTCGATGGCGTGAATGGCAAGATGGATGGCCAGCGTGGCGCCGGTGCGGCCGAAACCGGCCAGCGTTTCGCCGGACGGCATCTTTGACGCACGGCCGGAGATACGGGTCAGCACCAGGCTTTGCGCGACTTCGGGAATGGTCAGTTCACGGCGCAGTGCGGCGGCCGCGGCGGCGAAGGAGGGGACGCCCGGCGTCAGCGTGTAGGGGATGCCGTGCTTTTCCAGCCGGCGAATCTGCTCGGCAACGGCGCTCCACACCGACAGGTCGCCGGAATGCAGCCGGGCGACGTCGTGGCCGGCCTTGTAGGCGTCGAGATAGGCGGCCTCGATCTCGTCAAGCGACATCGGCGCAGTGTCGATCAGTTTCGTCCCCGGCGCGCAGTGCTGCAGCAATTCAGGCGCCACGATCGAACCGGCGTGGAGGCAGACCGGACAGCTTGCCAGGAGCTTCGCGCCGCGCAGCGTGATGAGGTCGGCGGCGCCCGGACCGGCGCCGATAAAATGGACGGTCATGGCGCGTCTCCGCTGATGGCGATGGCGCAGGTGACCGGGCCGAGCACGGTGCGCGGGCCAAGCAGCGTGGCGCCTTTGCCGGCCGCCGCAAGGGCTGACGCCTCCGAAACCGAGGGTGTGCCGGTCAGCTCCTGCGAGAGGCTGGAACTGCTGAGTGTCGCCGGCGAGGCAGCTTGAAGTGCTGCATCATCGACGATGATGACCGGAAGGTTCAGCGCGCGGCCAGCAGCAGTGATCGCTTCTTCATCCTTCTTGAGCGGGGCGGTGGCCAGCGCCGACAGCGCGGTCATTGCCAGCCCATGTGCTTCGAGAGCGGTTTCAATCGCGGCAAGCACGTCTTCAACTCCAACGCCTTTTCGGCTGCCGATGCCCGCGACCATCATGGCTTTCCCCAGCTCCATTGGGTGACCGGCATGGCCGGCCGCCATGCCTGCATCGAGCCGACGGGCGAGGCGCGCGAAATGTTTATCCGGGTGAGATCGCCACCGAGTTTCGTGTGCTGGGCGAGCAGCAGGGCCTCCATCTCCAGCGTCACCGCATTGGCGACGAGCCGGCCACCAGGGCGCAGCGCCTTGATGGCGGCCTTCAACACGCCGGTGTCGCTGCCGCCGCC
This sequence comes from Mesorhizobium sp. P2_E9, assembly GCF_056403815.1. Classification (NCBI taxonomy): domain Bacteria; kingdom Pseudomonadati; phylum Pseudomonadota; class Alphaproteobacteria; order Hyphomicrobiales; family Phyllobacteriaceae; genus Mesorhizobium; species Mesorhizobium sp. P2_E9. The sequence goes on along the minus strand of NZ_JBFUET010000003.1, from coordinate 224,776 downwards.
GCCGATAAAGATCGCGTCCGGCGTGTCCAGCCCGGCAAGCGCCTTGGGCGCGCTGCCTTCCACGACGACAAGGCCGGGAACGCCACAGGTAGCAGCGTTATGGCCGATGCGGGCGGCGCGGATCGGGTCGGCTTCGATGGCGATAGTGCGCATCAGGGGATGGGCCAGCATCCATTCGATGCCGATGGAGCCGGAGCCGGCGCCGATGTCCCACAGCAATTCGCCGCGCCTCGGCGCCAGCGCCGAAAGGGTGATGGCGCGGATTTCGCGCTTGGTGATCTGGCCGTCATGATCGAACAGATGATCGGCAAGGCCGAACGCCAATGGCAGAACGCGCGCATCTGGACCGGATTCAACTTCGACCGCCAGCACGTTGAGCGGATTGATGTTTTCGAGATCGAAGGCATCGGCGCGAGCCGTGCGCTGCGTTTCCTTTGGCCCGCCCAGCGCCTCCAGGACCGTCAGCCGCGAGGCGCCGAAATCGAGTTCGGTGAGCAGGCGGGCAATTGCCGCCGGCGCTTCGGCATCCGACGTCAATGCCAGGATGCGCGCGTTCGGCTGCAGCAGCGGTCGGATCAGGTCGAGCGGACGGCCATGCAGCGAGATCGTCTCGATGTCCTGCAGCGCCCAGCCCAGGCGAGCGGCTGCCAGCGAAATGGCCGACGGCGCCGGGATGACGTGCATCGCCTGTGGCTTCACTTTGCGGGCGAGGGTGGCGCCGACCCCGTGGAAGAAGGGATCGCCGGAGGCGAGCACGCAGACTTTGCTGCCGGCAAGCGCCAGCACATCAACCATTCCCGCATCGAAAGGGACCGGCCAGGGGCGTGGCTTGCCCTTGGCGAAGGACTCGACCAGCGCCAAATGCCGCTTGCCGCCGAAGATGAACTCCGCTTCGGCGATCCGCTGCTTGGCCTCGTCACCGAGACCGGCTAAACCGTCCTCGCCGATGCCGACGATTGTGAGCCATCGTGAGTTGAGCTTGGCACCGCGCGGACCCTCAGCAGGCATGATGACCCACCGCATTCTGATCCTCGGCGGCACCACGGAAGCCCGGCAACTGGCGGGCAGGTTGGCTGTCCGCGCGGATCTCTCCGTCACGCTGTCGCTGGCCGGGCGCACCGAGAACCCGATCGCCCAGAACGTGCCGATAAGGGTCGGTGGCTTTGGTGGTGCTGGCGGGCTGGCGGCCTATCTCAATGACATGCGGATCGACCTGTTGGTTGACGCCACGCATCCCTATGCGGCGCGAATCTCCGCCAATGCCGTGCAAGCGGCACGCATGGCCGGCGCGCCGATTTTCGCCTTGCGGCGCCTCGGCTGGGAGCCCGTCGAGGGAGATCGCTGGACTCAGGTTGATGCGGTCGGCGAGGCCGTGCAAGCGCTTGGATCGGCACCGCGCCGGGTCTTCCTGGCGCTTGGCCGGCAAGAGGTTTCCGCGTTCGAAGCAGCCCCCCAGCATCATTATCTCATCCGTAGCGTCGATCCGGTCGAGCCGAAGCTGGCGGTGCCGGATGCCGACTATCTGCTGTCGCGCGGGCCGTTTCGGGAGGACGACGAACGCATGCTGCTCGAAAATCATCGCATCGACGTCGTCGTGTCCAAGAACAGCGGCGGCGCGGCGACCTACGGCAAGATTGCCGCTGCACGGGCTCTCGGCATCGAGGTGGTCATGGTGCGCCGGCCAGCGCTGCCGGAGGTGCCCTCGGCCGCAACCGTCGAAGCGCTGGTCGCGATGGTCGATCATTTTGTCGAGCCCGCCGCCGAACGCGGCGTATAGACCAGCGCCGGCTTGTCGCCGCGCTTGATGATGCGGGTCTCCGGCGAGCCGATGATGATGCAGGTCGCCATGTCAGCCTTCTGCCCGTCGACGTCGGCCAGCAGATAGACCTCAATACGCTCGTCCGGGCGGCCGGCGGCGCGGCCGAAAATCACGGGCGTGGTGCCGGGCAGGATCGCGGTCAGGCATTCGAAGGCGCGGCCAAGCTGCCAGGGCCGCGCCTTGCTGATCGGGTTGTAGAGCGCGATGACGAAACCGGCGCCGGCAGCGGCCAGCAAGCGCAGTTCGATCAAGTCCCACGGCTTCAGATTGTCGGACAGCGAAATGGCGCAGAAATCGTGGCCAAGCGGGGCGCCGATGCGGGCGGCGACCGCGAGCATGGCGGTGATGCCGGGCACGACGGCGACGTCGACCGCGCGCCATTCGGGCGGACCGGCCTCGATCGCCTCGCAGACGGCGGCGGCCATGGCGAAGACGCCGGGATCCCCACCCGAAACCACGGCGACCTCATGGCCCTCGGCCGCCTTGGTCAAGGCATCCTTGGAGCGGGCGAGTTCTTCGCGGTTGTCGGAAGCGACGCGGGTCTGGTCCGGGCGCAGTTCCAGCCGGTCGAGATAGGGTTTGTAGCCATAGAAGAATTTGGCTTGCGCGACGGCGCTGCTGGCTTCCGGCGTGACCTGATCGGCATTGCCAGGCCCAAGGCCGATGACGGTGATGCGGCCGCTCATGCCTGCCCTCCCAGCACGCCGGGGCGGCCGGACCAGCCGGCGACCAGCACAATGGCGAAGTAGGGCGCCTTGTCGTCCTGTTTGTCGGCGAGCTTCATCGACACACTGCTGGCCATGGTGCCGCGCTCGACATAGACGGCGCGTGTCAGCTTGCCGGTGGCTTCCAGCGCCCGCCTGATCTTGGCCAGGTTGCGGCCGACCTTCATGATGACGGCGGCATCGGTGTCGGCGAGGCGGCGAGTCAGCTCGAATTCGCTCATCGTGCCGGGCAAAACCGTCAATACGTCGTCGCCCTGGACGATCGGCACACCGGTCTGCGACCAGCAGCCCGACATGGCGGTGACGCCGGGGATGACCTCGGTCGGGAAACGATGCGCGAGGCGCACATGCAAATGCATGTAGGAGCCGTAAAACAGCGGGTCGCCTTCGGACAAGACGGCAACCATCTTGCCGGCTTCGAGATGTTCGGCGACCTTCTCGGCCGACTCCTCGTAGAAACCGGTGATTTGCGAGCGGTAGTCGTCGTGATCTTTGTCGATTTCGGTCGTGACGGGATAGAGCAGCGGCAATTCCAGCATGTCCGGCCGGAAGCGCGTTTCGACGATGGCGCGAGCATTGCTGTTGTTGCCGCGCTTGGCGAAATACGCCACGACATCGGCCTCGGCCAAGGCACGCGCGGCCTTCAGCGTCAGCAGTTCGGGGTCGCCGGGACCGGTGCCGACGCCGACGAGCCTTCCTTTGGGAAGCGCGTTCATAGGCCAGGCCTCGCCAGCGAATTGAGCGCGGCGGCGGTCATTGCGCTGCCGCCAAGCCGGCCGCGTACGATGGCATAGGGAACGCCATAGGAATTCTCGGCCAGCGCATCCTTGGATTCGGCGGCACCGACGAAGCCGACCGGCATGCCGATGATGGCCGCTGGCTTCGGCGCGCCGTCGCGCAGCTTTTCCAGGAGATAGAAAAGTGCGGTCGGCGCATTGCCGATGGCGACCACCGAACCGGCCATGCGGTCGCCCCACAGGTCGATAGCAGCGGCCGAGCGGGTGTTGCCGATCGCCTTGGCGATATCATGTGTGCGCGGGTCGCGCAGCGTGCAGATCACCTCGTTGCCGGCGGGCAGGCGGGCGCGGGTGACGCCATGCGAAACCATTTCCGCGTCGCAGAAGATCGGCGCGCCGGCGGCGAGCGCTTTGCGCGCGGCAGTGACGAAGTCAGGCGAGAAAACGAAATGGCTCGATGCTTCGACCTGGCCGCAGGCATGGATCATGCGGATCGCGACATCGGCCTCGGCATCCGAGAAGCGCGAGAGGTCAGCCTCGGCGCGGATGATGGCGAAGGAGCGCTCGTAGATCGCCGTGCCGTCGTGGATGTAGTCGTAGGCGGCCATGCTCATTTCCGTTTTTTAGTTTGGGCCTGTCGGTAAGCCTCGGCGATTGCTGCCGGCCCAAGCCTTGTCAGGCAAGCGGCGGCGGTTTCGCCCTCAAATCGTGCGCTGCGGATCACCGTAGCGACGCGACTGAAGCCGCGCGCGGCGTCATAGCCCGGCCTGTAGCCGGCAGGAAGGGCCTTTGCCGTCGCGTTCACGACAAGTCCGGCTCCATTTTCGCCGCCGACGATCGTCAGCGCCGCCGGGCCGGGATGCGCGCAGCCCTTGGCGCAGCCGGAAATGTGCAAGGTGAAGTCGAGGATGTCGGCGTTTTCGGCGGCGATCGTCTCGGCGATGTCGCGCGTGGCGATGCGTCCGGAGGCACAGGCCGGCGTGCCGGGGCAAGCGGCGATGCGGGTGCGCGGGTCGGTGGGAGAGGTGACGAAGCCGAGGGTGGAGGCGGTTTGTTGGAGGGGCTCGTTAGCGGTTGCCGGTTGGCCGAGAAAGAGCAGAGCGCGGCCTGGGGCGAAGCGGATTTCGGTTGTGCCGAGAGTGAGGGCGTGTTGGGCGAGTGCGATCATCTTGTGCGCGGGCATGCTGCCATAGGGCAGGCCGATGCCGAGGGCGATGGCGCGGCTTACGTTGAAGAAGCCAATTGGCCGGCAAGGGTGCCCTACGGCGCCCCCCTCTGTCCTGCCGGACATCTCCCCCACTAGGGGGGAGATTACGCTGTCATCTCGGCTTTCGCCAATCTCCAATGTTGTTGGAAGAGAGCCGGCGTCCGAGCTGCCGATCTCCCCCCTTGTGGGGGAGATGTCCGGCAGGACAGAGGGGGGCGCCTCACGCAAACTTGTCAGGCATAGCCAACCGGCGAGAGACGCCAACTGCCTCTCCGACAAGTCCCTCGCATGGGCGTCGCGGCCCTTCTCGGCAACCATTCGGAGAGCAGCGACAGTAATATCGCGCGCTGCATCGTCCTCAACCGTCGCAAGCAGTTTCGGGCTTTGGCCGTCAACAGCGATAGATACAGTCCACAGAACGCCTTCGTCGCTCTGCACGGCCACAAGGCGCACATCGGCCGTCACCGTATCCAGCGTCAACTGCCCGCCACCGTCGACGACAACCGAAACCTTCGGCCCAAGCCGTTGCGTCAGCCCAGCTTCCTCGACCGCCACCCTGATCCGCTCAGCCAGCGGTCGCGGATCGGCGATCTCTTGCGGATCGATGCCTGCCAGCGGACCTGTCTCGATCGGCACGCCGGTGCGCACCGCAATGCCCAGTGCATCCACCTCCGGTGCCAGCAGCGCAGCACCTTCCGTTGTCAGGCCGCGTATCTGCAAGCTACCGCGCGAGGTGACTTCCATGATGCCATTGCCATATCGGACAGCGGATTCAGCCAGCCCGATCAACAGCTTCGGCGACAATCCTTCAGAAGATGGGCCTCCGGCGACCGGGTTCAGCCGCACCAGCAGCCCGTCGCCGGTCTGCATCGGCGCCGACAAAGCCGGGCAGGCGCCGCGACGCGAGAAGGCGTTCATGCCGCCACCCCGAGCGCTTCTGCCTCGGCAATCAGCGCGGCGAGGTCGTCGTCAATGGAATTGCGCAAGGGATGCCAGAGACCGCGCCGGCGCGCCGACAGGAAGCGCTCGGCGATGACCTTCGCGGCGGCCGGGTTTTCGCGCAGAATGAAGGCGCGAACCTCGGGATCGCCGACATAGGCGTCATGCACGGCCTCGATCAGCGCGCCCGATATGGCATGGGTGGTCTCGGCAAAGCCGACCAGCCGGTCGACTGTCTCGGCGAATTCGGAGGCGCCCCGCGGGCCGTGGCGCATCTGGCCTGATATGAAGTGTGGGTTAACGGCGCGGGCGCGCACGACGCGTGATACAGCCTCGCTGACCGAGCGCGGCTTCGGCTTTTGCGGGTCCGTTGTGTCGAGCACGATGACGTCGGCATTTCTGCCGAGAGCTGCCAACGCCGCCGAAAAACCGCCGATGAAGGCGACATCGGCGGAGCCCTCGAGGATGTCGCGGCCGGGGTCGTCGCCGGTGTGGACGAGAAGGTCAGCCTCGGCGATGCGGCCTTCAAACGCGCCGGGCGCCGAAATGCCTTCGCCGCCGGCACCGCCATAGGCATGCGAGGTGGCGTCGAGATAGGCGCGGCCGATCTCTTCACGCACTGCCCAGTCCCCACGGGACAAAAGTTCCTCGACGCCGGCACCGTATGTGCCGGGCGAGGTGCCGAAAATGCGCGGGCTGATCTTGCCGTCGGCGCGGGTCCGGGCGGCGAGGGGGTTTTCCGAGTCCTCTTCGTCGCGCGCGGCAACGGCGTTGGCGGCGGCATCGATCAGCGCGATCTGGGTCGGGAACATGTCGCGGAACAGGCCCGAGATGCGCCAGGTGACGTCGACGCGTGGGCGGCCGAGTGCCGCAGGCGGCAACACCTCGATGCCGGTGATGCGGCCGGTGGCGGCATCCCATTGCGGCCGGCAGCCCATCAGCGCCAGGCCTTGTGCGATTTCCTCGCCGCCGGTGCGCAGCGAAGCCGAGCCCCAGAGGTCTATGACCAGCGAGCGTGGCCAGTCGCCATGCGCCTGCATGTAGCCGCGCACGACTTCCTCCGCCGCCGCGCGGCCGAGATCATAGGCGGTGGGCGTCGGCATGGTGCGCGGGTCGGATGTGAACAAATTGCGGCCGGTGGGCAGCACATCGGAGCGCCCCCGCGCGGGCGCGCCGGCTGGACCAGCCTTGACGTGGCGGCCGTCGAGCGCGGCCAGCAGCGCCGCCTTTTCGTCTGCCGCACTTTGCCGACGCATGGCGTCGGGCTCGCCCTCGGGAGCGCGGCCATAGATATGCAGCCCGTCCTTGATGGTGAAATCCTTGAGGTCGCAGAGCCAGGCGTCGATGCGACGCAGTGCTTCGTCGGGGGCGTCGGTCCTGGCGACGCCGGCTTCCGAGGCAAGGCCGGTCCTTTGCGCGGTGTCGACGATCAGCTTGGCGAGACGATCGCGGCGGCGGCGGTCAAGCCCGTCGGCCTGGGCGTATTCGTCGACCAAGCGCTCGAGCCTGTGCTGGTTTTCGTCCAAACCGGCGCCGGTGAGCGGGGGCGGCAGATGGCCAAGCGTGACGGCGGCAATGCGCCGCTTGGCTTGTGCGGCCTCGCCGGGGTTTGAGACGATGAAGGGATAGATCACCGGCAAGGGGCCGGTGACGATCTCGGGAAAGCAGTTTTGCGACAGGGCGACCGTCTTGCCCGGCAGCCATTCGAGTGTGCCGTGGGCGCCGACATGGATCAGCGCGTGGATGCCAAGGGATTTGCGCAGCCACAGGCCGAAGGCGAGGAGGGCATGGCGCGGGGGGAGGGTCGGGTCGTGATAGTCGGCGCGGCGATCGGCGGAGCGACCGCGATCGGGGGCGAGGGCGATGGTGATGTTGCCGAAGGTGGCGGCGCGAAAGGGGAAGTGTTTCTTGCTTGATAGCGAAGGTCTGCGCGAGGCGCCCCCCTCTGTCCTGCCGGACATCTCCCCCACAAGGGGGGAGATTGAGCTGTCATCCGCGCATTCGCCAATCTCAAACATTGCAGAACGGGTGCCGGCGAAGGAGCTGCCGATCTCCCCACCTGTGGGGGAGATGTCCGGCAGGACAGAGGGGGGCGCCTCGCGCGGACCTGCCTCTTCTGCCTTACCCCAAGCGGCTTCTACCGCGACAACAGCCTCAACCGGCAGACCCTTCGAGAAGTCCAGATAGTCGTCCAGCCCCAGCCCACTATTGCCCCGCTCCAGCAAATCCAACAATTCACGCGGCGTTTGCGGAATCCCCTCAACCACATAGCCCTGTTCCTTGAGGTCGTTCAGCATCGCCAGCACACTGGACGGCACATCGAGGCCGACAGCATAGCCGGTACGGCCGGGAGCACTGGGATAGTCGGGGATCAGGATAGCCAGCTTGCGCTCGGCGCGAGGCGTGTCCTGCAAACGGATGAACGCCGCCACACGGTCCGCCACCTGCGTCACGCGATCCGGTTCCGGCCGGTTGGCGAAGGCGCGGTGGCCAAGTGCTGGATCGACATCGCTCTCGCCCTTGAAGGAAATGGCGCCAGCCAAGATGCGGCCGTCGAGTTCAGGCAGCACGACATGCATGGCGAGGTCGGCGGGCGCCAGGCCGCGCTGGTTGTTCTCCCAGACGTCGCGGCGGGTGGTGGCGACGATGACCTGGAAGACGGGGACGCCGGCACGGTCGAACAGGGTTTCGACGCCGGGTTCGGCGCCGGAGGCGAAGGCGGTCGCGGTGATGATGGCGGCGGGGTTCATGGATGCGATGGCGGTTTCCACGAAGGCCAGCGAGGTCGGGTCTTTCAGGCTGGAGACGAAGATCGGGACCGGGGCGATACCGCGTTGGCGCAGCGCTTCAAAAAGGGCGTCGACGGGCGCGACATCGGCGGCGAGCAGCATCGAGCGATAGAACAGGATTGGCACGACCTTTCCCTCCCCCTCGAGGGGAGGGTGGCCCGAAGGGCCGGGTGGGGTCGGTACGACCGGGCGCGACGTTTCTTCGAGTCGGCGCGTTTCGGAGAGGACCCCACCCCCGGCCTGCGGCCGGACCCTCCCCTCGAGGGGGAGGGGGACGACACCGCGTGTGGGTTCGTAGTAGCCAGCTTTTGGCACTGCGACCGGCTCAACAGTTTCCGCCTGCGCCCCCGCCAACCTTCCGAGCCTCTGCACCAGCGCGCTCATATTGGCCGGGCCGCCCTCGCGGAAATAACCGAGCAGTGCGTCCAGCTCTTCGCGCGGTAGCGTCGAGGCTTCGATCAGCCTGAGATCCTCGTCGTGGCTTTCGCCGGGAAGCAGCGCCAGTTTTATCCCGCGGTCGCGGGCGATGGCGGCAAGCTGGTCGCAGCCATAGCGCCACCAGTCGTAGCCGCCGAGGATGCGCACCAGGATGATCTTGGCGTGGCGGGCGACACTGTCGATCCAGAGGTCGACGGACATGGGATGGCGCAGGTCGCGTAGCGCTGCCAGTCGCATCGAGGGTAGGCGGCCGGCATCCGCCTTCCACGCGGCCGCCAAGCCGGCGAGATCGCTGTCGGTGAAGGACAGGGCCACGATATCCGCCGGCGTCTGCCGCAGATCGACCGGCTCGGCGAGATCGTCGAGCGAGGCGGAGGTCGTGGTGAGGATGTGCATCGCGGCCCGTGTCTGAAATCAGCCGGCGAGTATACGCTCGATCGCCGGGCGGTTCAGCCCCTTGAGGCCGATGACGACGAGGCGCGAGCGGCGGTCGTCCTCAGCCGTCCAGGCGCGGTCGTAGTAATGGTTGACGCGCGGGCCGACCGCCTGCAGGAGGAGCCGCATCGGCTTGCCGCCGACCTCGACGAAGCCTTTCACGCGCAGCACGTTTTCCTGTTCGGCGGCGGTGGCGACGCGCTTTGCCAGCTCGTCCGGATTGGCGATCGAGGCAATGTCGACGATGAAGGTGTCGAAATCGTCATGCTCGTGGTCGAATGCGCCGTCATGATGGGACTTGCGGTTCTCGATATCGTCCTCGACGGCGAGACCGAGCCCGAGCAGCACGGAAGGATCGACCTTGCCGTGCGAGGTCGGGACGATTTTTACCGCGCGGGCGGAGTGTTCGCCAATGATGGCGTTGGCACGCGCCGAACCGGCAGCGTCCATCAAATCGCTCTTCGACAGGATGATCAAATCGGCACAAGCGATCTGATCCTCGAACACTTCCTCGACCGGGTCGTCATGGTCGAGGCTGTCATCCCCGGCGCGCTGCGCCTGCAGGGCATCCATGTCGTTGGCGACACGGCCTTCGGCCAGTGCCGGGCCATCGACAACCGCAATGACGCCATCGACGGTCACACGGCTCTTCACCGTCGGCCACTGGAAAGCCTGGACCAGCGGCTTGGGCAGAGCGAGGCCCGAGGTCTCGATCAGGATATGGTCGACCTTCGGCGTCAGCGACAGGATCTTGTCGAGCGCCGGCACGAAATCATCGGCCACGGTGCAGCAGATGCAGCCATTGGCCAGTTCGACGATGTTTTCCTCGGGGCAGGTGTCGATGCCGCAGCCTTTCAAAATCTCGCCGTCGATGCCGATGTCGCCGAACTCGTTGACGATGATCGCAATGCGCTTGCCGCCGGCATTTTCCAGGAGATGGCGGACCAGCGTCGTCTTGCCGGCGCCGAGAAAGCCGGTGACGACGGTGCAGGGAACACGGGAGACGGAAGCGGTCATGGTTAGTCCTTCAGCATGTCGAGAGGTGGAATGCGGGCAACGAGGCCGCGCTTGAGGGAATCAGGCCGGCCGCGCCATGGGATGAGGCCGTCGGTCGAGGTGGCGAAGAGCTTTGCGCCGGTGACGAGGTCGGCGCCGCTGGTCGCGGTCAGGTCGCCGAAGACGTAGCTCCAGCAGCCATCGCGCAGGATGGCAGCACTGAGGCGGCGCTTGCAATTGCCGAGGCATTCGACCGTGCGGACGCGGATCGTGTCGGCCGCTGCGGCTTGGCGCGTATCTTCGGCCAAAAGTTCGCCGGCACGGGGATGGGCATCCGAGCCGGATTCATCGCGGCAGGAGGCGCAGACGATAACGGTGACGCCGGCCAAAGCATCGCTGTTGGCGGACGAAATATCCGCTGTGCCAGCCGAAAAACTGCTGTTCTGGTCCAAAAACCGGGCTCCTTGCCCGGAAACCCGCCGGGCGATCGGATACTTCTGTCGCAGACGGCAGGTCTCCTGGCTCGCGCGTCATCGCCTTCGGTAGCCGCCTTCCCGGGAACCTCCCAGTGGCTTTCGGCCTTGGCTCTTCGCTTACAGTTGCGGGGACAGCCGCGGATTTGAGATCGAAATCCCGCACCGCATTCCCTCTTAGCCCTTGCCGTTGCGGGCAAGGGACCGTCTGGACCGGATTTAGGCTTTTGCAGGCGGCGGTGTCAACGCGCGGCTACGACACCGCGATGTCGGCCAGCGCCGGACCCAGATCTCCGGCCGGCGTCACTTCCATGCGTTCAAGGCCAAGCCAGCGCTGCATCTGCTTCAATTCCTCGAACAGTTGCGCGGCGGTTTCAGGCGGCGCGCCCGGCTCGGGGTAGGCCGCGTGCACGCGCAGGATGCTCGCCGGCCGGTCGGCCCTAAGATCGACGCGCGCCACGATCCGGTCGCCGAGCAGGAAGGGCAGGACGTAATAGCCATATTGCCGCTTCTCGGCCGGTGTGTAGATCTCGATGCGGTAGTGGAAATCGAACAGCCGCTCCGAGCGCGATCGTTCGAAGACGACCGGATCGAACGGCGCCAGCAAGGCGCGGGCCTCGATTTTTCGGGGCAGGCGCGCGTCCTTATAGAGGTAAGCCGGCTTGTCCCAGCCTTCGACACGCACCGGCACCAGTTCGCCGGTCTCGACCAATTCCTCCAGCCGGCCCTTCATGTCGGCCGGCGACAGGCGGAAATAGTCGCGCAAATCGCCTGATGTCGCGATGCCGTGGGCGCGGGCTGAAATGCGCAGCAATTCGCGATGCGCGTCCTCGGTCGCCGGCACCGGAAGGTCGAGGATCGCCTGCGGCAGCACCCGCTCGGGCAAGTCATAGAAGCGCTCGAAGCCGCGACGGTGCGCCGTGGTGATGCGTCCGGCCCAGAACAGCCATTCGAAGGCGTGCTTGGCATGGCTCCAGCCCCACCAGCCGCCCGAGCCTTTCTGACCTTCCAGAGCCGAAGCAGCGATCGGACCGCGCGCGACGACCTCGCGGTAGATCTCTTCTATATAGGCGGCGTGCTCGCGGCCCCACTTGGCCAGCCCCAGATACATTTCGTCGCCTTGCGCGGCGCGCTGCATGCGCCAGCGCATCAGCGGGTAGGTCTCGACCGGCAGGAACGAGGCCTCGTGCGCCCAGTATTCGAACACCGTGCGCTTGCGCGTCACCGCGGCATTGTCGAGCAAAGCGAGCGGGTAGGGGCCAAGCCGCGAATAAAGCGGCATATAATGAGCGCGCACCACGGCGCTGACGGAATCGATCTGCAGCAGGCCGGTGCGAGAGAGAACGCGGGCGAAGTGGCGGCGGTCGGGTGTGCCATTTGGGCGCGGATCGAGAAATCCTTGAGCGGCGAGCGCGATGCGCCGGGCGGCGGCAAGCGAGATCTTTTCCTTCATTCGGATGCGACTCTTATGGCTCGTTGACCGTCATACAGACGGGTGATTCCGGGCCATGCTAGCAGGGTTTTGGCGGTAACCCTGTCAGGAGAGAAAAGTGGAGTAGAAAACGAAGGAAATCAAACAGGAGCGTATCGGATCAGTTTCTTCGGATATGCCGTCCAGCACTGCGTTTTGAACAAGGTTTGACTTGCTTCGCTGGAAGTGCTGCGCTAACCCTCGCCGCGTTGCAGCATAGGCCCCTTAAAACGGTTCAGCGGTTAAACTGTCACGCTTCCGCATTAAGGTCCGGTGCTGTAATCAAAGTGGATTGGCGCCAACGGAAAACCGCTGCATGAACGCACTCCTCAGTTCATACCTGCCCATCGTCCTGTTCATCGGCGTGGCTCTGGTCGTCGGCTTGGCGCTGCTGGCTGCACCGTTCCTGGTGGCCTACCGCAATCCCGATCCCGAAAAGCTTTCCGCTTACGAGTGCGGTTTCAACTCGTTCGACGACGCCCGCATGAAATTCGACATCCGTTTCTACCTGGTGTCGATCCTGTTCATCATCTTCGACCTGGAAGTGGCCTTCCTGTTTCCTTGGGCCGTATCCTTCTCGAAGATCGGCATGCTCGGTTTCTGGTCGATGATGGTGTTTTTGGCAGTGCTGACCATCGGCTTTGCCTATGAATGGAAAAAAGGAGCGCTGGAATGGGATTGAACGGCAGTTCAGGCACCCTCGTCGCGCCGAAGCCCAAGGGTATCATCGATCCCAACACCGGCAGGCCGGTGGGGGAGGACGATCCCTTCTTCCTTGAGATCAACAACGAGCTTGCCGACAAGGGCTTTCTGGTCACCTCGACCGAGGCGCTGATCACCTGGGCGCGCAGCGGCTCGCTGATGTTCATGACCTTTGGTCTGGCATGCTGCGCGGTCGAGATGATCCACACCTCGATGCCGCGCTACGACTCGGAGCGGTTCGGCGTCGCGCCGCGCGCGTCTCCGCGCCAGTCCGACATCATGATCGTCGCCGGCACGCTGACCAACAAGATGGCGCCGGCGCTGCGCAAGGTCTACGACCAGATGCCGGAGCCGCGCTACGTCATCTCGATGGGCTCGTGCGCCAATGGCGGCGGCTACTATCACTATTCCTATTCGGTGGTGCGCGGCTGCGACCGCATCGTGCCGGTCGACATCTATGTGCCCGGCTGCCCGCCGAGCGCCGAAGCCCTGCTCTACGGCATTCTTCTCCTGCAGAAGAAAATCCGCCGCACCGGCACGATCGAACGGTAAATCCATGGCCGCATCCCTTAGCGAACTGTCGACCTATCTCGGCGAGAGGCTTATCGGCCGTGTCACTGACGCTGATATCGCCTATGGCGAGCTCACCATCCATGTCGAGCCGAGCGACCTCATCGAAGTGGTGACCTTCCTGCGCGACGATGCGCGCTGCCAGTTCATCTCGATCATCGATGTCTGCGGCGCCGATTATCCGTCGCGTGCCAAGCGCTTCGACGTCGTCTACCACCTGCTGTCGCCGAAACAGAATGTGCGCATCCGCGTCAAGGTTCTGGCCGATGAGGAGACAATGGTGCCGTCGATCACCGGCGTTTTCCCCGGTGCCGACTGGTTCGAGCGCGAGACCTACGATCTCTATGGCGTGCTGTTCTCGGGCCATCCGGATCTGCGCCGCCTGTTGACCGATTACGGTTTCGAAGGCCATCCGCTGCGCAAGGATTTCCCGCTGACCGGCTTCGTTGAAGTGCGCTATGACGACGAAGCCAAGCGCGTCATCTACGAGCCTGTGGAATTGAAGCAGGAATTCAGGAACTTCGACTTTTTGAGCCCGTGGGAAGGAACCGACTACGTTCTTCCCGGGGACGAAAAAGCCAAGACGAATTGAGGCGCCACAATGGCTGAAACCTCCGTCCGCAATTTCAACATCAATTTCGGGCCGCAACACCCTGCGGCGCATGGCGTTTTGCGCCTCGTGCTGGAGCTCGACGGCGAAGTCGTCGATCGCGTCGATCCGCATATCGGACTTTTGCATCGCGGCACCGAAAAGCTGATCGAAGCAAAGACCTATCTACAGGCCGTGCCTTATCTCGACCGGCTCGATTATTGCGCGCCGATGAACCAGGAGCACGCCTTTGCGCTCGCCGCCGAGCGCCTGCTCGGCATCGAGGTGCCGAGGCGCGGCCAGCTGATCCGCGTGCTCTATTGCGAGATCGGCCGCATCATGTCGCACATCCTCAATGTGACGACGCAGGCGATGGATGTCGGTGCGCTGACGCCGCCGCTGTGGGGCTTCGTCGAGCGCGAAAAGCTGATGGTGTTCTATGAGCGGGCTTCGGGCTCGCGCATGCATGCCGCCTATTTCCGCCCCGGCGGCGTCCACCAGGACCTGCCGCGGCAGCTGGTCGAGGACATCGGCAAGTGGATCGACCCGTTCCTGAAGTCGATCGACGACCTCGATCGTCTGCTGACCGGCAACCGTATCTTCAAGCAGCGCAATGTCGATATCGGCATTGTTTCGCTGGCGGATGCCTGGGCCTGGGGTTTTTCCGGCGTCATGGTGCGCGGTTCGGGTGCGCCCTGGGACCTGCGCAAGTCGCAGCCCTATGAATGCTATTCGGAAATGGATTTCGACATCCCGATCGGCAAGAACGGCGACTGCTACGACCGTTATCTCGTGCGCATGGAAGAAATGCGCCAGTCGGCTCGGATCATGCGCCAGTGCGTCGACCTCTTGCTCGGCAAGGAAAGCACCGGCCCGGTATCGAACCTCGACGGCAAGGTGGTGCCGCCGAAGCGTCAGGCGATGAAGCGCTCGATGGAAGCGCTGATCCATCACTTCAAGCTCTACACCGAGGGCTATCGGGTGCCGGCCGGTGAGGTCTATGCGGCGGTCGAGGCGCCGAAGGGCGAATTCGGCGTCTATCTCGTCTCCGACGGCTCGAACAAGCCATACCGCTGCAAGCTGCGCGCGCCCGGTTTCGCGCATCTGCAGGCGATGGATTTCCTCTGCCGCGGCCACATGCTGGCCGACGTCACCGCCGTTCTCGGCTCCCTCGACATCGTGTTTGGTGAGGTCGATCGCTAAATGTCAGTCCGCCGTCTCGCAGAAGCAAGCGTTCAGCCAGCCTCCTTCGCCTTCAACCGGGCGAACGCGGCAGCGGCGAAGCAATGGATCAAGAAATACCCGAAGGGCCGCGAGCAGTCGGCGATCATCCCCTTGCTGATGATCGCGCAGGAGCAGGAAGGCTGGGTCACCAAGGCGGCGATCGAGACGATTTCGGATATGCTCGGCATGCCGCGTATCCGTGGGCTCGAGGTCGCGACTTTTTACACGCAGTACCAGCTCAATCCCGTTGGCACCCGCGCGCACATCCAGGTTTGCGGCACCACGCCCTGCATGCTGCGCGGTTCGGAAGCGCTGATGGATGTCTGCCGTTCAAAGATTCATCACGACCAGTTCCACACCAACGACAAGGGCACCTTGTCGTGGGAAGAGGTCGAGTGTCTCGGCGCCTGCGTCAACGCACCGATGGTCATGGTCTTCAAGGACACGTTTGAGGATCTGACGCCCGAACGGCTGGCCGAAATCATCGATCTCTACGATGCGGGCAAGGGCGCCTCGGTGGCGCCGGGGCCGCAGAATGGCCGCACCGGCTCCGAGCCGGCCTCCGGCCTGACGACGCTGAAGAGCGAAAAGGCGATCCTCAAGTCGACCCGCGACAAGGAAGCCAAGGCGGCCACCAAGGCCGCCCAGAATGCTGCGCCGACCGCTGCCGCCACCCCGGCTGCAGCAGCCGTGCCGGCTGCTCCAGCGGCGCAAGCACCGGCTGCGGCTCCTGTCGCGCCGTCCAATGCCAGCAAGCCGAAGACCGACGCGCCTGAAACCAGCCCGGCCCTGAAGACGCCCTCGGCGACCAAGGTGGCGCCGGCGGCGGAGAAGGCGGTGAGTGTTTCGGCACCGCTGCATTCGGCCGCCAACGCCAACACGGCAGCACCGGAAGTCGAGAAGGTTGCCAAGCAGCGCAATGGCCCGTTGGCCAAGGCCGAACCGGCCGCTGCCTTCAAGGCGCCGGAAACCAAGGCGCCGGCGGCAAAACCGGCAAAACCGTCGCTCGAGGACAAGAACCGTCCGGCCGGTATCGACAGGCCGGCCGCGGTCGACGATCTTAAGCTGATCTCCGGCGTAGGCCCGAAGATCGAGGGCATCCTGCACACGCTGGGCATCTTCACCTTCGCGCAGGTCGCCTCCTGGAAGAAGGCCGAGCGCGAGTGGGTGGACGGCTATCTCAGTTTCCCGGGCCGCATCGACCGCGACGACTGGGTCAAGCAGGCCAAGGCGCTCGCCAAGGGCGGCGTCGCCGAATACATCCGCGTTTTCGGCAAGAAGCCGGTCTGACAGTCATGAGCGCGCTAGGAAGTCATAGCGAATTTTTGACCCGGCTTGAGGGGCTGCTCGGCAAATTCGGGCACGTGGGAGCAGGGGCGGCCAGCGAAACCGGAATTTCATCCAACAAGGTGCCGCATACGTCTCTGAACAAGCGTGCAATTGCAGAATACGACTACAATGTTGGTAAAGTGGATGGCGACTGGTGTAATGCGAGAAAAGTTGGATATCTCGCGACTTACGTGGATTTTTTTGGCCCCAGTTTTTCATATGAGCGGCTGGAGTTTTCAGACGGTTACGTCCACCCCGATATGGCAAATATGAAAACGCATCTCAAATACGGCTGCATCGCCCCCGGGGCCGACGGGCATTTTGTCCTCACGGAAAAAGGTCGAGCGTTGATAGCCCCGTTCGTTATCTTGACGGACATTGACATGGAGGCGGCAAGTGCTGGCTGATAAAGACCGCATCTTCACCAACATCTACGGCCTCTTCGACAAATCGCTGGCCGGCGCAATGGCGCGCGGCGCCTGGGACAACACGCCCGGCATCGTCGCCAAGGGGCGCGACTGGATCGTCAACGAGATGAAGGCATCGGGCCTGCGCGGCCGCGGCGGCGCCGGCTTCCCGACTGGTCTCAAATGGTCGTTCATGCCCAAGCAGAGCGACGGCCGGCCGAGCTATCTCGTCATCAACGCCGACGAATCCGAGCCCGGCACCTGCAAGGACCGCGACATCCTGCGCAACGATCCGCACACGTTGGTCGAGGGCGCGCTGCTCGCCGGCTTCGCCATGGGCGCGATTGCGGCCTACATCTATGTGCGCGGCGAGTTCATCCGCGAGCGCGAGGCGCTGCAGCGGGCCATCGAGGAGGCTTATGAGGCCAAGCTGATCGGCAAGAACAACACGTCCGGCTATGATTTCGACGTCTACATGCATCACGGCGCCGGCGCCTATATATGCGGCGAAGAGACGGCGCTGCTCGAAAGCCTCGAAGGCAAGAAGGGCCAGCCGAGGCTGAAGCCGCCATTCCCGGCCAATGTCGGCTTGTACGGTTGTCCGACAACGGTCAACAACGTCGAATCGATCGCGGTGGCGCCGACCATCCTGCGTCGCGGCGCTGCCTGGTTCTCGTCCTTCGGCCGGCCCAACAATGTCGGCACCAAGCTGTTCTGCATCTCCGGTCACGTCAACAACCCGTGCACCGTCGAAGAGGCGATGTCGATCCCGTTCCGCGAGCTGATCGAAACGCATTGCGGCGGCATTCGCGGCGGCTGGGACAATCTGCTGGCGGTCATTCCGGGCGGCGCATCGGTGCCGCTGGTGCCGGCCGAGCAGATCATCGACACGCCGATGGATTTCGATGCGTTGCGCGATCTCAAATCCGGTCTTGGCACGGCGGCTGTCATCGTTATGGACAAGTCGACCGATGTCGTGAAGGCGATTGCCCGGTTGTCCTACTTCTACAAGCATGAGAGCTGCGGCCAGTGCACGCCCTGCCGCGAAGGCACCGGCTGGATGTGGCGGGTGATGGAGCGGCTGGTGCGCGGCGAAGCGCAGAAGCGCGAGATCGACATGCTGCTCGACGTCACCAAGCAGATCGAAGGCCACACTATCTGCGCGCTGGGCGACGCGGCGGCATGGCCAATCCAGGGCCTGATGCGGCATTTCCGCGGCGAGGTGGAGCGCCGTATCGACGAGTTTTCGCGCAATGCGCACCGGGCCGAACCGGTGATGGTGGCGGCGGAATAGACGAATTTGTGACTGCGGGCGAAAGCCCGAAGCGAGACTAGCGGGGCGGGGCGAACGAAGAAACGACCAGGAGAACTTCTATGGCGCCGTATTCGACACCCTACTCAATGATGCCCAATTTGGACCAGCTCGAGAAGATGAACCAGGACCTGACCAGGATGATGCCGAAGGAGATGGCCAGCGCCGTCAACCTTTTCGTGCACCCTGTCGCGGGTGCGGCGGCGATGTCGGCGCTTGGCATCGGGCTCGCGAACCATGCGTTCGGCGTCTGGCTGGGGGCGCTTTCGGGAGCTGCCGAGGCATCACAGCGCCTGATGCAGCCGCTGATCGAGGATTTCGAGGCACGCGTCGAGCAGTTCGAGGACGCGAACTCGTCGTCCACCAAGGCGCGGGCGACGGCGAAGACCATGATTGCCGAGGCGCAGTCTTTCGCCCAAGAGGTCACCGACATCGCCGCCAAGGAAGCCGCCACCACGGCGCCTGCGGTGAATGTCGCTCCGGCAACGAGCGAGGCCGCCGATGTGCTGCTGCCCGAGGATTTCAGGCAGCCCAAGGCTATGGACAGACCGGCGAAACCGTCTGACCTCAAGGCGATTTCGGGCATCGGCCCGAAGCTGGAAAAGGTGCTGAACGGGCTCGGTATCTGGACATATGCCCAGATCGCCGCCTGGTCGCCGCAGGAGATCGCCTGGGTCGACGACTATCTGTCGTTCAACGGTCGCATCGGCCGTGACGACTGGACTGCCCAGGCGGCTGTGCTGGCTGCGAAGAAATGACTGAAATGTCGGGCGCTGCGTCTGCCGCGCCCGGGAAATGAGATTGCGGGAAATCCGCAGGGGTTTGAAGCGAAATGGCAAAGCTCAAGGTCGACGGGAAAGAGATCACTGTACCCGACCACTACACGCTGCTGCAGGCGGCGGAAGACGCGGGCGCGGAAGTGCCGCGCTTCTGCTTCCATGAGCGGCTGTCGATCGCCGGCAATTGCCGCATGTGCCTGATCGAGGTGAAGGGCGGCCCGCCCAAGCCGCAGGCCTCCTGCGCCATGGGCGTACGCGACCTGCGCCCCGGTCCCAATGGCGAGCCGCCGGAAATTTTCACCAACACGCCGATGGTCAAGAAGGCCCGGGAAGGCGTGATGGAGTTCCTGCTGATCAACCATCCACTCGACTGCCCGATCTGCGACCAGGGCGGCGAGTGCGACCTGCAGGACCAGGCGATGGCCTTCGGCGTCGATTCCTCGCGCTATCACGAGAACAAGCGCGCCGTCGAAGACAAGTATATCGGCCCGCTGGTCAAGACGGTGATGAACCGCTGCATCCACTGCACGCGCTGCGTCCGCTTCACCACCGAAGTCGCCGGCATTTCGGAGCTTGGCCTGATCGGCCGTGGCGAGGATGCCGAGATCACCACCTATCTCGAAAGTGCGATGACTTCGGAATTGCAGGGCAATGTCATTGATCTCTGCCCCGTTGGTGCGCTGACCTCCAAGCCGTTCGCCTTCCAGGCGCGGCCGTGGGAGCTGACCAAGACCGAATCCATCGACGTGATGGACGCTGTCGGCTCGGCGATCCGTGTCGATAGCCGTGGCCGCGAAGTGATGCGCATCCTGCCGCGCGTCAACGAGCAGGTGAACGAGGAGTGGATTTCCGACAAGACCCGCTTCATCTGGGACGGATTGCGCACGCAGCGCCTCGATCGCCCCTATGTGCGCAAGGATGGCAAGCTGGTTCCGGCAAGCTGGGCCGAGGCTTTTGCGGCGATCAAGGACGCGGTGTCGAAGGCCGCGCCCGAGAAGATCGGTGCTATTGCCGGCGATCTCGCGGCGGTCGAGGAAATCTACGCGCTGAAGCAACTGATGGCTTCGCTCGGTTCGAAGAACACCGACTGCCGCCAGGATGGCGCCGCACTCGATCCGTCGCTCGGCCGCGCCAGCTACATCTTCAATTCGACCATCGAAGGCATTGAGCAGGCCGACGCGGTGCTGATCATCGGCGCCAACCCGCGCTATGAAGCCTCGGTGCTCAACGCGCGCATCCGCAAGCGCTGGCGGGTCGGCAATCTGCCGGTCGGCGTCATCGGCGATGTCGGCGACACGCGCTACGAGTACGAATTGCTGGGCGCCGGACCGGATTCGCTGAAGGATCTGGCCGACGGCAATGGCAAGTTCTTCCAGACGCTGAAGAAGGCGACTCATCCGCTGATCATTATCGGCCAGGGCGCGCTGTCTCGTGCCGATGGTGCGGCCGTGCTCGGCCAGGCGGCGAAGCTCGCCGCCGCCGTCAATGCCGCTCGCGCCGATTGGAACGGTTTTGCCGTGCTGCACAACGCGGCCGGTCGCGTCGGCGGCCTCGACCTCGGCTTCGTGCCGGGTGAGGGCGGCAAGGATGTCGCCGGCATGCTGGGCGAGACGGACGTGCTGTTCCTGCTCGGCGCCGACGAGATCGACATGGGCAAGACCGGCGGCGCCTTCGTCGTCTATATCGGCACCCATGGCGACCAGGGCGCGCACCGCGCCAACGTCATCCTGCCGGCGGCCGCCTACACCGAAAAGTCGGCCACCTATGTCAACACCGAAGGCCGCGTGCAGCAGACCAACCGCGCCGGCTTCGCGCCTGGCGATGCGCGCGAGGACTGGGCGATTCTCAGGGCTCTGTCGGACGTGCTGGGCAAGAAGCTGCCGTTTGATTCGCTGCCGCAGCTGCGCGCCAAGCTCTACGGCGAGTATCCGCATCTGGCCCGCATTGACCATGTCGAGCCGGGCAATGCCGAGGACGTCGCCAAGGTGGCGAAGCTCGGCGGCCGGCTGAACAAGGGTACCTTCACCTCTCCGGTCAAAGATTTCTATCTGACCAACCCGATTGCGCGGGCGTCCGCCGTAATGGCGGAATGCTCGGCACTGGCCAAGAGCGGCTTCAAGCAGGCGGCGGAATAAGCATGGACACCTTCTTCTCCTTCTACGTGCTGCCGGCGCTGCTGATCCTCTTGAAGTCAGTCGTGCTGATCGTGGTGCTGCTGGTCTTCGTCGCCTACATTCTCTACGCCGACCGCAAGATCTGGGCGGCGGTGCAGCTGCGCCGCGGCCCGAACGTCGTCGGCCCCTGGGGCACGCTGCAGGCCTTTGCCGATCTGTTGAAATTCGTCTTCAAGGAACCGGTCATTCCGTCCGGCGCCAATAAGGGCGTTTTTCTGCTGGCGCCGCTGGTCTCCGCCGTGCTGGCGATCTCGGCCTGGGCGGTCATTCCGGTCAACCAGGGCTGGGCGATCGCCAACGTCAATGTCGGCATCCTCTATGTCTTCGCCATCTCCTCGCTCGAGGTCTATGGCGTGATCATGGGCGGCTGGGCGTCCAACTCGAAATACCCCTTCCTCGGCGCGCTGCGTTCGGCGGCCCAGATGGTGTCCTACGAAGTCTCGATCGGCTTCGTCATCGTCACCGTGCTGCTCACCGCCGGCTCGCTCAACCTGACCGATATCGTACTGTCGCAGCATGATGGGATTGGCACTCGGCTCGGCCTGCCCAACACCTTCCTCGACTGGAATTGGCTGGCGCTGTTCCCGATGTTCATCATCTTCTTCATCTCGGCGCTGGCCGAGACGAACCGTCCGCCTTTCGATCTGGTCGAAGCCGAATCGGAGCTGGTCGCCGGCCACATGGTTGAATATTCATCGACGCCGTTCCTGCTGTTCTTCCTCGGGGAATATGTCGCGATCGTGCTGATGTGCGCGCTCGCCACCATCCTGTTCCTCGGCGGCTGGCTGCCGCCCTTCGACTTCGCGCCCTTCACCTGGGTGCCCGGCGTCATCTGGTTCGTGCTGAAGGTCTGCTTCGTGTTCTTCGGCATCTCCATGGTGAAGGCCTTCGTGCCGCGCTACCGCTACGACCAGCTGATGCGTCTGGGCTGGAAAGTGTTCCTGCCGATCTCGCTGTTCATGGTGGTCGCCACCGCAGCCTTCCTCAAGATCACGGGGTTTGCGTGATGTCCGCTCTTTCCCAGGCCGCAAAATCGCTGCTGCTGCAGGATTTCGTCAGCGCCTTCTTCCTGTCGATGCGCCAGTTCTTCGCGCCGAAGGAGACGATCAACTATCCGCACGAGAAGGGGCCGGTCAGTCCGCGCTTCCGTGGCGAGCATGCGCTGCGCCGCTATCCCAATGGCGAGGAACGTTGCATCGCCTGCAAGCTGTGCGAGGCGATCTGCCCGGCGCAGGCCATCACCATCGAGGCCGGCCCGCGCCGCAATGACGGCACGCGCCGCACCGTGCGTTACGACATCGACATGGTGAAGTGCATCTATTGCGGCTTCTGCCAGGAAGCGTGCCCGGTCGACGCCATTGTCGAGGGGCCGAATTTCGAATTCGCGACGGAGACGCGCGAGGAACTCTACTACGACAAGGACAGGCTGTTAGCGAATGGCGACCGGTGGGAGCGCGAACTGGCGCGCAACATCTCGCTGGACTCGCCCTACCGCTGATATTTGACGCATGGACGGGGCGAGGGGCCTCGTCTAAGGACAACGCGGCTTGGGACCCGGAGGCGGGACCAGGCTACAGAAGCGGACAGGGCGAGAGCCCGTCCGGACAGGAACCCGGGGGAACCCCATGTTGAGTGGACTAGAGGCGGCCTTTTTCTACCTCTTCGCCTTTGTCGCCGTGGCGTCGGCGTTCATGGTCATTTCATCGCGCAACCCCGTGCATTCGGTGCTGTTCCTGATCCTGACCTTCTTCAATGCCGCCGGCCTGTTCTTGCTTACCGGGGCAGAGTTCCTGGCATTGATCCTGCTCGTCGTCTATGTCGGCGCGGTCATGGTGCTGTTCCTGTTCGTCGTCATGATGCTCGACGTCGACTTCGCCGAGATGAAGGAAGGCGCCCTGCAATATGCGCCGATCGGCGCGCTGGTCGGGCTGATCCTGGCGGCGGAGCTGATCGTGGTTCTCGGCGGCTACACCTTCGCGCCGAAGCTGGCTGCGACGGTCTCGAAGCCTATACCCGATCTCGCCGCGCGCTCGAACACGGCCGCACTCGGCGACATCCTCTATACCGACTACCTCTACTACTTCCAGATTTCGGGCCTCATCCTGCTGGTCGCCATGATCGGCGCCATCGTGCTGACGCTGCGCCACAAGGAAGGGATCAAGCGGCAGTCGATCGCAGCCCAGGTCGGCCGCACGCCGGCAACAGGCATGGAAATTCGCAAGGTCAAGTCGGGCGAAGGAGTCTGAGATGGTCGTCGGCATCGCACATTATCTGACCGTATCGGCGATCCTGTTCACGCTCGGCGTGTTCGGCATCTTCCTGAACCGCAAGAACGTGATCGTCATCCTGATGTCGATCGAGCTGATCCTGCTTGCGGTCAACATCAATTTCGTCGCCTTTTCGGCGGCTCTCGGCGATCTCGTCGGCCAGGTGTTCGCGCTGTTCGTGCTGACGGTCGCGGCGGCCGAGGCGGCCATCGGACTTGCCATTCTCGTCGTCTTCTTCCGCAACCGCGGCTCGATCGCGGTCGAAGACGTGAACATGATGAAGGGTTGACGGAACCACCATGTATCAGGCCATCGTCTTCCTTCCACTGCTCGGCTTCCTGATCGTCGGCCTGTTCGGCAATTCGCTCGGCGCCAAGGCATCCGAATACATCACCTCCGGCTTCCTGGTGATTTCGGCGGTGCTGTCGTGGGTTGCCTTCTTCAGCGTCGGTTTCGGCCATGGCGAGGTGTTCGTCGTGCCGGTGCTGCGCTGGATCCAGTCCGGCGGGCTCGAAGCATCCTGGGCGCTGCGCATCGACACGCTGACGGTGGTGATGTTGGTGGTGGTCAACACGGTCTCGGCGCTGGTCCACATCTATTCGATCGGCTACATGCACCACGATCCGAACCGGCCGCGCTTCTTTGCCTATCTGTCACTGTTCACCTTCGCCATGCTGATGCTGGTGACCGCAGACAACCTCGTGCAGATGTTCTTCGGCTGGGAAGGGGTGGGCCTCGCGTCCTACCTGCTGATCGGCTTCTGGTACAAGAAGCCCTCGGCCAATGCCGCGGCCATCAAGGCCTTCGTTGTCAACCGCGTCGGCGATTTCGGCTTCGCGCTCGGCATCTTCGGCTTGTTCGTGCTGTTCGGCTCGGTCAATCTCGGCACCATCTTCGCCAACGCAGCAACGTTCATCCCGGCTGAAGGCGCGCCGCAAGGTGCGGCGGTGCTGACCTTCCTCGGCCATGCGCTGGACAAGCAGACGGCGATGACCGTCGTGTGCCTGCTGCTGTTCATGGGGGCCATGGGCAAGTCGGCGCAGGTGCCGCTGCACACCTGGCTGCCGGACGCCATGGAGGGCCCGACGCCGGTCTCGGCGCTCATCCATGCCGCCACCATGGTGACGGCCGGCGTGTTCATGCTGGCGCGGCTGTCGCCGCTGTTCGAATTGTCGCATTCGGCGCTGACAGTCGTCACCGTCATCGGCGCTTTCACCGCCTTCTTCGCGGCGACCGTCGGTCTCGTCCAGAACGACATCAAACGCGTCATCGCCTACTCGACCTGCTCGCAGCTCGGCTACATGTTCGTGGCGCTCGGCGTCGGCGCCTATGGCGCGGCGATCTTCCATCTGTTCACGCACGCTTTCTTCAAGGCGCTGCTGTTCCTTGGTTCGGGCTCGGTCATCCATGCCGTCTCCGACGAGCAGGACATGCGCAAGATGGGTGGCCTGCGGAAGTTGATCCCGACCACCTACTGGATGATGGTGATCGGCACGCTGGCGCTGACCGGCGTCGGCATTCCGGTGACGGTCATCGGCACCGCCGGCTTCTTCTCCAAGGACGCGATCATCGAAAGCGCCTTTGCCGGACATAACTCGGTCGCTGGCTTTGCCTTCATCCTGCTGGTCATCGCCGCCTGCTTCACCTCCTTCTACTCCTGGCGGCTGATCTTCATGACCTTCCACGGCAAGCCGCGGGCGAGCCATGAAGTGATGCACCATGTGCATGAATCGCCGCCGGTGATGCTGGTGCCGCTGTTCATCCTGGCCGCCGGTGCGCTTTTTGCCGGCATCATCTTCCACAATTCGTTCATCGGCGAAGGCTATGCCGAGTTCTGGAAGGCGTCGCTGTTCACGCTGCCGAACAATCACATCCTGCACGACATCGAAGAACTGCCGCTGTGGGTCGAGCTGTCGCCCTTCATCGCTATGCTGATCGGCTTCGCGCTGGCCTGGAAATTCTACATCCGCTCGCCGGAAATGCCGGTGAACTTGGCGAAGCAGAATCGCGGGCTCTACGCCTTCCTGCTCAACAAGTGGTATTTCGACGAGCTTTACGACTTCCTGTTCGTGCGGCCCGCCAAGCGCCTCGGCCATTTCCTGTGGAAGACCGGTGACGGCACCATCATCGATGGGCTCGGGCCCGATGGCATTTCGGCGCGCGTCGTCGATGTCACCAACCGCGTCGTCAAGCTGCAGACCGGCTACCTCTACCATTATGCCTTCGCCATGCTGATCGGCGTTGCCGCACTCGTCACCTGGATGATGCTCTGATGACCGCCTGGCCAATCCTCTCGCTGGTCACCTTCCTGCCGCTGGTTGGTGTGCTGCTGATCCTGTTCATCAGGGATGACAGCGAAAACGCACGCCGCAACATCCGTGCCATCGCGCTGCTGACCACGACATTCACCTTCATCATCTCGCTGTTCATCTGGACCGGTTTTGACAATTCGCAGGCCGGCTTCCAGTTCGTCGAGAAATTCGCCTGGCTCGACTCCGGCATTTCCTACCATATGGGCGTCGACGGCATCTCGATGCTGTTCGTCATCCTGACGACCTTCCTGATGCCGCTCTGCATCCTGGCGTCGTGGGAATCGATCGAGAAGCGCGTCAAGGCCTACATGATCGCCTTCCTGCTGCTCGAGACGCTGATGATCGGCGTGTTCTGTGCGCTGGACATCGTGCTGTTCTACGTCTTCTTCGAAGCCGGCCTGATCCCGATGTTCATCATCATCGGCGTCTGGGGCGGCAAGCGGCGTGTCTACGCCTCGTTCAAGTTCTTCCTCTACACGCTCGCCGGCTCGGTGCTGATGCTGCTCGCCATCATGGCGATGTTCTATCAGTCCGGCACGACCGACATCCCGACGCTGCTCACGCACAGCTTCCCGGCCCACATGCAGACATGGCTATGGCTGGCCTTCTTTGCCTCCTTCGCGGTGAAGATGCCGATGTGGCCGGTGCACACCTGGCTGCCCGACGCGCACGTCGAAGCGCCGACGGCAGGCTCGGTGATCCTGGCCGCCATCCTGTTGAAGATGGGCGGGTACGGCTTCCTGCGCTTCTCCTTGCCGATGTTCCCGCTGGCGTCCGAGATGTTCGCGCCGCTGGTCTTCACGCTTTCCGTCGTCGCCATCATCTACACCTCACTGGTGGCGCTGATGCAGGAGGATATGAAGAAGCTGATCGCCTATTCGTCGGTCGCCCATATGGGTTTCGTCACCATGGGCATCTTCGCCATGAACCAGGAAGGCGTGCAGGGCGCGATCTTCCAGATGCTCAGCCATGGCCTCGTCTCGGGCGCGCTGTTCCTGTGCGTCGGCGTCATCTATGACCGCATGCACACGCGCGAGATCGCCGCCTATGGCGGGCTGGTCAACAACATGCCGAAATACGCCACCGTGTTCATGGTCTTCACCATGGCCAATGTCGGCCTGCCGGGCACATCAGGCTTCGTCGGCGAATTCCTGACCATGCTCGGCGTCTTCCGGGTCAACACCTGGGTGGCGTTCTTCGCCGCCACCGGCGTGATCCTGTCGGCGGCATACGCGCTCTGGCTCTACCGCCGGGTGATCTTCGGCGCGTTGACCAAGGACAGCCTGAAGGGCCTGCTCGACCTGTCGCCGCGCGAGAAGTTAATCATCTACCCGCTGGTCGTGCTGGTCATCTTCTTCGGCGTCTATCCCGCTCCCGTCTTCGACGCGACGGCCCAATCGGTCAAGTCGCTCGTCACCAATGTCACCGCATCCATCGGCGCCGCGCAGACCGCGGCGGCGAACTGACCAGAGGTTTTGCGAACCATGACGCCGGACCTTCTCTCCAGCCTGTCGCTCTCGACGCCCGAGCTGATCCTTGCCATCGGCGCGCTCACGCTGCTGATGGTCGGCGCCTATTCGCGCGCCAACACCGCCAACTTCGTCACGGGCCTGGCGGTGGCCGTGCTGGTGATCGCCGGCTTCTGGCTGATCTTCCAGACCGGGCAGGGCAGTGCCTATGGCAACGCCTTCATCCAGGATTCCTTCTCCCACTTCATGAAAGTGCTGGCGTTGGTCGGCTCGGCGGTGACGCTGATCATGTCGATGCGCTTTGCCAAGGCGGAGCGTTTCGACAAGTTCGAATATCCGGTGCTGATCCTGCTGTGCACGCTCGGCATGATGCTGATGATCTCTGCCAACAGCATGATCGGGCTCTATCTCGGCCTCGAACTGCAATCACTGGCGATCTATGTGCTGTGCGCGATCAACCGCGACAATCTGCGTTCGACCGAAGCTGGCCTGAAATACTTCGTCCTCGGTGCGCTGTCGTCGGGCATGCTGCTCTATGGCATCAGCCTGGTCTACGGCTACACCGGCAACACCGGCTTCCAGGAGATCGCCTCGGCGCTCGGCAGCGGCGAGCGCCAACTCGGGCTGGTTTTCGGCCTCGTCTTCGTGCTGGCCGGACTTGCCTTCAAGATCTCGGCGGTGCCGTTCCACATGTGGACGCCTGACGTCTATGAAGGCGCGCCGACGCCGGTGACGGCCTTCCTGGCGGCAGCGCCCAAGATGGCGGCGATGGCGCTGATCGTGCGCGTCACCATGGGGGCGTTCAAGCCGATCGCCGCCGACTGGCAGCAGATCATCGTCTTCATCTCGATCGCCTCGATGGCGCTCGGCGCCTTCGCCGCGATCGGCCAGACCAACATCAAGCGGCTGATGGCCTATTCCTCGATCGGCCATATGGGCTACGCGCTGGTCGGCCTTGCCGCCAACAGCCAGGCCGGCGTGCGCGGTGTTGCCATCTACATGCTGATCTATCTGGTGATGACGCTCGGCACCTTCGCCTTCATCCTCGCCATGCGGCGCAAGGAAGGCAATGTCGAGCAGATCAGCGACCTGGCTGGCCTGTCGTCGACCAATCCGATCATGGCGACGATCCTGACCATCCTGATGTTCTCGCTGGCCGGCATCCCACCGCTCGCCGGCTTCTGGGGAAAATGGTACGTCTTCCTCGCCGCCATCAACGCGCATCTCTACGCGCTGGCGATCATCGGCGTGCTGGCCTCGGTGGTGGGCGCCTATTACTATCTGCGCATCATCAAGATCATGTGGTTCGACGAACCGGTCGGCGGCTTCGTGCCGATGGCCAGCGAACTGCGTGTCGTGCTCGGCGTCTGCGGCGCCTTCGTGCTGTTCTATGTGCTGATCGGCGGTCCGATCGGCACCTATGCCGAAGCCGCCGCCAAGACATTTTTCTAGACGGGATGGCATTTCGGCTGGCCCCAACCTCGGCGTCGGAAGGGTTCCGGCTCGAGGCCCATGACAGCGTCGGTTCCACCAATACGGTGGCGCTAGACCACGCGCGGGCAGGCGACCCGGGCAGGCTGTGGATCGTTTCCAAGAAGCAGGAAAGCGGGCGTGGCCGGCGTGGCCGTGCCTGGGTGTCGCCCGAAGGCAATCTGGCGGCGACCTTGCTCGTCCTCACCGGCGGTGAGCTTCGCCTTGCCGCGACGCTGGGGTTCGTCGCCGGCCTGTCGCTTGCCGATGCACTCGACGCCGTGGTGCCGAAGGGCCGGATATCAATCGGCCTCGATGGCGGGAGCCAGGGACAAAACCGTTTCGAGCTGAAATGGCCGAACGACGTGCTTGCTTCCGGTGCAAAGCTCGCCGGCATCCTGCTGGAGTCGGCGATATTGGACGGTGGCCGCTTCGCGGTCGCCGTCGGCATCGGC
Organism: Mesorhizobium sp. P2_E9; assembly: GCF_056403815.1. Taxonomy (NCBI): domain Bacteria; kingdom Pseudomonadati; phylum Pseudomonadota; class Alphaproteobacteria; order Hyphomicrobiales; family Phyllobacteriaceae; genus Mesorhizobium; species Mesorhizobium sp. P2_E9. The sequence continues at coordinate 195,688 of NZ_JBFUET010000003.1, read as the reverse complement.
GTCAATGTGGTGGCGCATCCGCCGGATTTGCCGTATCCCGCGACATCGCTGCAAGCTCTTGGCGCGACATGCGATGCGGAAACGCTGTTCCTGGCGTTGTCGGATGCCTGGAGCGAGAATGCCCGCCTGTGGGATGAAGGGCGCGGCCTAGCCGCCGTCAGGCGGCGCTGGCTGGCGCGCGCGGCGGGGCTTGGCGGCGAGGTTGCTGTCAGAATTGACGGTAATGTGGTGCGTGGGGTGTTCGAGACCATTGACGAAGACTGTCGTTTCGTGATCCGCGACGATGAGGGGTCTGTTGTGACGATCGCAGCCGGCGACGTGCATTTCGGCGCGGTGGCCTCCGCCCGGGTTTAGAGCGGTTCATTGTTCGATATGAACAATGACGGCTATAACTGTTTGTTTCTGCGCAATTCCTGTGGGAAAGCCGTTACACGCTTTTCCTGGAATTGCTTCAACGGCTTGGCCTGAGGGCCAGGAAGGAAAAAATCATGGCGAAAGCCGAAAACGCTGAACTCGTCTTCGTGCCGCTTGGCGGCGTCGGCGAGATCGGCATGAACTTCGCCCTCTACGGTTACGGCCCGCCGAGCGCGCGCGAATGGATCGTCATCGATGTCGGCGTCACCTTTCCAGATGCCAGCCTGCCCGGCGTCGACCTGGTGCTGCCCGATACGCGCTTCATCGAGGAGAATCTCGCCAATCTGCGCGGCATCATCATCACCCACGCGCATGAGGATCATTATGGCGCGCTGCTCGACACCTGGCCGAAGCTGAAGGCGCCGGTCTGGATGACGCCGTTCAGCGCCGGGCTGCTGGACGCCAAGCGGCAGGGCGAGCAGGGTGCGCCGAAAATCCCGGTGACGATCTACCGGGCCGGCGAAAAATTCACGGTCGGCCCGTTCGAGATCGAAGCCATTCCGGTGGCGCATTCCATTCCCGAACCAATGTCGCTGGCGATCACCACGCCGGCCGGCACCGTCATCCACACCGGCGACTGGAAGATCGATCCGGAACCGACGATCGGCCCCAAGACCGACGAGGCGCGCTTTCGCGCCTATGGCGACAAGGGCGTGCTGGCACTGATCTGCGATTCGACCAATGCGCTCAGGGAAGGCGAGTCGCCTTCGGAAGTCGCCGTCGGCGAGGGCCTGAAGGGCGTCATCCAGAGTGCTGTCGGCCGCGTCGCCGTCACCACCTTCTCCTCCAATGTCGGGCGCATCGTCTCCATCGCGAGAGCGGCACGCGATGCCGGCCGCCAGTGCCTGGTGCTGGGACGCTCGCTGAAGCGCGTTATCGATGTCGCCGACGAGCTTGGCTACATGGACGGCTTGCCGGAATTCATCGCTGAGGAAGATTTCGGCTTCATCCCGCGCGAAAACCTCGTCATCATCTGCACCGGCAGCCAGGGCGAGCCGCTGGCGGCGCTGGCGAAACTGTCGCGCGACGAGATGAAATCGGTGTCGCTGACGGCAGGCGACACGGTGGTGTTTTCCTCGCGCACCATCCCCGGCAATGAGAAGGCGATCCTCGAAATCAAGAACCGTCTCATCGATCTCGGCGTCAAGATCATCGAGGACGGCGATGCGCTGGTGCACGTCTCCGGCCATCCCCGCCGCAGCGAGTTGCGCAAGATGTATGAGTGGGTGCGCCCGCAGATCGGCGTTCCCGTGCATGGCGAGGCGGCGCATCTGGTGGCGCAGGGCTCGCTGATGTCGACCTCCGGCATCGGCCAGGTGGCGCAGGTTCGCGACGGCGACATGCTGAGGCTCGCTCCCGGCCCCGCCACCATCATCGACCAGGTGCCGTTCGGCCGCATCTACAAGGACGGCAGGCTGATCGGCACCGACCAGGCGATGGGCATTCGCGACCGGCGCAAATTGTCCTTTGCCGGCCATGTCGCGGTCAATGTCGTGCTTGACGACAAGTATGAACTGGCCGGCGATCCCGATCTGGTCGCCATCGGCGTCGCCGAGGCCGATGCCAGCGGCGAGACGCTGGAAGATTTGATGATCGATGCGGCCGTCGGCGCGGTGGATTCGATTCCTCGTCAGCGGCGGAAAGACCTCGACCTGGTGCAGGAAGCGGTGCGTCGCGCGGTGCGCGGCGCCGTCAACGAAGCCTGGGGCAAGAAGCCGCTGGTGACGGTATTCGTCACCAGATAGAGCGGTGCTGATCGCTCTATAGCGTTTCACCGTTTCATGGAAACGGCGAACCGCTCTAACTCTTTGTTTTGACGCAATTCCGGACGGAAAACCGCTCACACTTTTCCTGGAATTGCTCTAGACGTTCAGCTGATAGCTGACCGGAAGCCAGCGAAAAGAACCGTTCGCCGATTCGATGTAACCCAGGCCTGGAAATGGCATGTGGTGGCCGGCGACCAGCAGGCGCTGTTCAGCGGCCATCTTCAGCAGACGCTTGCGGGTCTCTACGGCCTGCTCTTTGTCGTCATCGAAATCGGCATGCCATTCGGGATGCTGGATGGACACGACATAGTGCAGGAAGGCGTCCGACCAGATCAGCAATTGCTGGCCGCCGCTTTCGACGAGAAATGCCAGCAGGCCGGGCGAATGGCCTGACGCATCGATGGCGGTAATGCCCGGCAGTACCTCGTCTCCAGGCGCTATGAATGTTGCCCGCTCGGCCAGCCCGGTGCAAATCTGCCTGAACAGATCACGGTTGGCCAATCTGGCCTCGCGAACCGCTGTTCCCTCGGTCCAGAAGGCGAATTCCGCGGCGCCGAATACATAGCGTGCCCGGCTGAAAACCGGCTCCCCATTTCTGACAAGCCCGCCGATGTGATCCGGGTGTCCGTGTGTGATGACCACCACGTCAATGTCATCAGGCCCGAGCCCAAGGTCTCGCAATCCGTCCAGGAGTGAACTGCCCTCATCTCCGCATCCGGTGTCGAACAGGATCTTTTCGGAACCGGTGTCGATCAGCGTCGGGATGAAACAATGCTCGTACCGATCCCGGTCGATGAAGTTCGAGACCGCGAGTTCGAGCACCGCACCTGGCGACTGTCCGGCTGCAAAGGCCGATGCAAGGTTGTCACGAACATCGACGTCGTCGAGCAAGGCGGCAATCTTGAATGACCCGAGATCGAAGTTGAAAACGCGGGCGCGGGCAGAGCGGATGTAAGACATTGCCGTTTGTACTTTGCGGTTGCCGGTCGGAACAGCCTCGATCGTGATTTGGGAGAATGTTCACCAAAGTGCGACAGTGCGCGCCTCGTGAATGGCTGTTGATCTCAGCCGATTTGACGTATGACGCCAGCCATTGGACAGAGGAGAGACAGCTCGGACATGCTCGGACGGCTGAACCATGTCGCGCTTGCCGTGCCGGACCTGGCTGCCGCCATTGCCGCTTACCGCAACACGCTCGGCGCCGAAGTGACGGAGCCGCAGGCTTTGCCGGAGCATGGCGTCACGGTGGTGTTCGTCAATGTCGGCAACACCAAGATCGAATTGCTGGAGCCCTTGGGCGAGGGCTCGCCGATCGCCGCTTTCCTGGCGAAGAACCCGTCCGGCGGCATGCATCATCTCTGCTACGAGGTCGACGACATCCTGGCCGCGCGCGATCAGCTCAAGGCCGCCGGCGCCCGCGTGCTGGGCGACGGCAACCCGAAGATCGGCGCGCATGGCAAGCCGGTGCTGTTCCTGCATCCGAAGGATTTCTTCGGCACGCTGATCGAACTGGAGCAATCATGAGCTGGGTTTCGTTCACCGCCCTGTTTTTCGCGACCTGGTGGGTAGTGTTGTTCGCCGCGCTGCCGTTCAGCGTCCGCACGCAGGACGACGATCATGACGTGACGCTGGGCACGGTTCCAAGCGCGCCGCGCGGGCCGCACATGCTGCGCGCGGTGGTCCGCACCACCATCGCCACGGCGATCCTGATGGGCATTTTCTATGGCCTGACGCACGGGCTCGGATACAGCCTCAACGACATCCCGCACATCGTGCCGGATTTCGGCCAGACCCCGGCTAAATAGATATCCCGGCAAGGGTGCTCCGAAGACATCGGAACGCTGCGGATGGGATTGAAATGCCGCCGAATCTTGCGGCCATATGCCTGCTGACGCTAGGTCATGTAATCTGGCAACTCACCGCGCTAACCAGATGATTGCACAAAAAAAATGCAAGGCACGAGGCCTTGCAATTAAACGCGTCCGATCTGTTTCCGTTTTCCGGCGGCAGCGAATAACCGCGCCTAGATCGCATCCTCCCAAGACTTTGACCGCGTAGGAGAGCAGATTTTTCTCCGCCCTCTCGGTTATCGCGGGACATTAGCCTAAGGCGAATGAAAATGTCACGAAGAATTTTGCCTCGAAACAGGCATTCTCGTGCTGCACTGCACAATAGTATGGCATGCTTTGCTTTCGAAACGACCACAGAGCCTTTGCGGCATGTCCTCAGTTGACGCGCGCAAAGAATTGGCGACCAAATCCGAAGACGTTCGCCACGCTCGATACCGGCACGGCCTAGTCCGGAAACCGGAGGAATCCGGGCGCTAGGGCGTCAATGTGCCGCCATGGCCGGGTTCCCATTGTGCCATGAAATGGCTATGAAGCCGGGTCAAGCAAGCTTGTGTCGCGCCGATTCTGGCGTGGCCGTTCTCATTCACGGACCAGTCCATGCGTTTGTCGCGCTATTTCCTGCCTATCCTCAAAGAAAATCCGCGCGAGGCCGAGATCGTCTCGCACCGGCTGATGCTGCGTGCCGGCATGATCCGCCAGCAGGGGCAGGGCAGTTTTTCCTGGCTGCCACTCGGTAAGCGGGTGCTGGACAAGGTCTGCCAGATCATCCGCGAAGAGCAGAACCGCGCCGGCGCGCTGGAAATCCTGATGCCGACCATCCAGTCGGCCGATCTGTGGCGCGAAAGCGGTCGCTATGACGACTACGGCAAGGAGATGCTGCGCATCAAGGACCGCCAGGACCGCGACATGCTCTACGGTCCGACCAATGAGGAAGTGGTCACCGAGATCGTCCGCGCTTACGTTAAGTCCTACAAGGACCTGCCGCTCAATCTCTACCACATCCAGTGGAAGTTCCGTGACGAGGTGCGGCCGCGCTTCGGCGTCATGCGCTCACGCGAATTCCTGATGAAGGACGCCTATTCCTTCGACCTCGATTTCGAAGGCGCAAGGGCTGCCTACAACAGGATGTTCGTGTCCTATCTCAGGACCTTCACGCGCATGGGCCTGCAGGCGATCCCGATGCGGGCCGATACCGGGCCGATCGGCGGCGATCTCAGCCACGAATTCATCATCCTGGCCGATACCGGCGAGAGCCAGGTCTATTGCGACCGCGAGTATCTGTCGCTTCAGGTGCCCGGCGAAAACACCGACTTCGCCAATGACGCCGAGATATCGGACATCGTCAAAACGTGGACGACGCCTTACGCCGCCACCGACGAGATGCATGATGAGGCGGCGTGGGACAAGCTCGGCGAAGCCGACCGGGTCTCGGCGCGGGGCATCGAGGTTGGCCACATCTTCCATTTCGGCGACAAATATTCGAAGCCCATGGGCGCCAAGGTGACCGGACCCGACGGCAAGGATCATTTCGTCTCCGGCGGCTCCTACGGCATTGGTCCGTCGCGGCTTGTCGCGGCGATCATCGAAGCCAGCCACGACGAGAACGGCATCATCTGGCCGGACGCCGTGGCGCCGTTCGACATCGGCCTGATCAACATGAAGGTCGGCGACGCCGAGTGCGACCGAGTCTGCGACGAGCTCTATGCCGCCTTCACTGCCAGCGGCAAGGATGTGCTTTACGACGACACCGACCAGCGGCCGGGCGGCAAGTTCGCCACCGCCGACCTGATCGGCCTGCCCTGGCAAGTGATCGTCGGGCCGCGCGGCGTGGCTGCAGGCGAGATCGAGATCAAGAATCGCAAGACCGGTGAACGCGAAACACTGCCGCTGGCCGACGCGAAAAAACGCTTCGGTGCGGCCGCATGAGCGAGGCGGCGGCGACAAGATCGGCGGGCGCCGGCCCTTTCTCCATCTTCGAACGCATGGTGGCGTGGCGCTATTTGCGTTCGCGGCGCAAGGAGACGGTGATTTCTGTCATCGCCTCGATCTCTTTCCTAGGCATCATGCTTGGAGTAGCGACGCTGATCGTCGTCATGGCCGTGATGAACGGGTTCCGCGCCGAGCTGTTGACGCGCATCCTTGGCGTCAACGGCCACCTGATCGTGCAGCCGCTCGATTCGCCACTTGAGGATTACGCCCAGGTCGCCGGCCGCATCAACGGCGTGCCCGGCGTCAAATACGCCATCCCGCTGATCGACGGCCAGGTGCTGGCGCAAGGCAATGTCGGCGGCGGCACCGGCGCACTGGTGCGCGGTATCAGGGGTGAAGATCTCAGCAAGATCGCCATCGTCGCCAGCAACATCAAGCAGGGCTCGCTCGCCGATTTCGATAGCGGCGAGGGCGTCGCCATCGGCAAGCGCATGGCGGAGAATCTCGGGCTGACGCTCGGCGACACCATTACGCTCATCTCGCCCGATGGCGACGTGACGCCGATCGGCACGACACCGCGCATGAAAGGCTACAAGATCGCGGCGATCTTCGAAGTCGGCATGTCGGAATATGACACCTCCATCGTCTACATGCCGTTCTCCGAAGCGCAGCTCTATTTCAACATGGATGGCCGTGCGCAGACGATCGAGATCTATGTCGACAATCCCGATAATGTCGACGCGCTGAAACCGAAGGTGGAAGAGGCGGCGCAGCGGCCGATCGACATGGTCGACTGGCGCCAGCGCAACGAGACCTTCTTTTCCGCCCTGCAGGTCGAGCGCAACGTCATGTTCATGATCCTGACGCTGATCGTGCTGGTGGCGGCGCTCAACATCATTTCCGGACTGATCATGCTGGTGAAGGACAAGGGGCACGACATTGCAATCCTGCGCACCATGGGCGCGACGCGCGGTGCAATCTTGCGCATCTTCCTGATGACGGGGGCGGCGATCGGCGTCACCGGCACGCTCGCCGGCGTGCTGCTTGGCGTCGTCATCTGCACCAACATCGAATCGATCCGGCAGTTCTTCTCCTGGATGACCGGCAAGGTGCTGTTCAATCCGGAGCTCTATTTCCTCAGCCAGCTGCCGGCAAAGATGGATCCGCGCGAGACGACCTATGTCGTCATCATGGCACTTGGACTGTCCTTCCTGGCGACGGTGTTTCCAGCATGGCGGGCCGCCCGCCTCGATCCCGTCGAAGCCCTGAGGTACGAGTAGTGGCCGAGGTCATTATCGAACTAAAGAGCGTCGAGCGGCACTATATGCAAGGGCCGCGCAAGCTCACCATCCTGAACGGCGCCGATTTCTCGCTGAAGCGCGGCGAGATGGTGGCGCTGGTGGCGCCGTCGGGCACCGGCAAGTCGACGCTGCTGCACACGGCCGGCCTGCTGGAACGCCCCGACGCCGGCGACGTGATCCTGTCCGGCCGGGCCTGCGGGCGGCTGTCCGACGACGAACGCACGTCGATCCGCCGCAACGATGTCGGCTTCGTCTACCAGTTCCATCACCTGCTGCCGGAGTTTTCCGCACTGGAAAACATCATGATGCCGCAACTGATCAAAGGCCTGTCGCGCAAGGAGGCGGCCGAGCGCGCCGCACAGCTGCTCGACTATATGCAGATCGGCAAGCGCGCCTCGCACCGGCCGGCCGAATTGTCCGGCGGCGAGCAGCAACGCGTCGCGATTGCCCGTGCGGTCGCCAACGCGCCGCTGGTGCTGCTGGCCGACGAGCCGACCGGCAACCTTGACCCGGTCACCGCCTCCTATGTCTTCGACGCGCTGGGCGCACTGGTCAAGCAATCGGGCCTCGCCGCGCTGATCGCGACCCACAATCACGACCTGGCATCGCGCATGGATCGGCGCGTTACGCTGGCCGATGGCAAGGTTGTCCCATTGTAGGCTGCGCGATGGCGCGTCTGGCTGCCTGTGGTTCGCACACCCGGCTCGTGTTATCGTAGGCTCTGGGAGACGGCGGACGCGCCGTGAGTGCCCGCCCGCTCCCTATTGTGGGAGGAACAAATGGCCTATTACGTGCTGCTGTCGAATTTCACAGATCAAGGTATCAGGAGTGTAAAGGATACTCAGAAGCGTTCTGAGGCCTTCAAGGCGATGGCCAGCAAAAGCGGTGTCAAAGTCCACACCCTGTTGTGGACGCTTGGCCAGCATGATGTGGTGGCGATTGCCGAAGCAGACGACGACATTGCTGCGACCGCACTAGCCCTGTCGATAGCGTCGCAAGGTAACATCAGAACTCAGACGCTGAGGGCGTTCGACACGGCAGATATGACCAAGATAATGGCAAAGATGGCCTGACCGGAGCGTAGGCATTCACGCCATTCCGGCTAGTCACCGCGGCTCACACCAAGGTGCGGTGGAGGCTTCCCGCCCGCAGCGGGCTTAATGGCAGCAATCGCAGTTGCGATTTCCGGACCATCGGGAACTGCCCGACTGTGGGCGAGAAGATCGCTTGCCGCAGAGTTGAGATCACCAAGGGCGAGGTGCGCCATCCGCCACGCTTGGCGTGATCGCGAACCGCTTCGGCATGGTACGTTCCCGGGCACTCGCTGGTCGGAGGCCGCCGTGAAAAAGATCATTCTCGGGGTTGCTGCGTTGCTGTTCTTGGTAGCCGTCCTGGCGACCGTCTATTCATTGATCTTCGGTTGCCCGCATGGCGGTTCATACCGGTGCGTGCAGGGCTTCAACCGGGAAGTCTGTGGCTGCCCCCGCAATCGTAACCTTCGCTGCGCTGCTCGCGGATGGTCTGCCTCGTGGGTCAATAGCAGCTTCACTCGCCTCCCAGCGAGCGGTTAATCTTTTGCTAACCGTTCCAAATTCCCGTCCTATCTCCATATCTCCGTGGGCGTTGACATTGAAACAAAATTAGAACAAATTGCGAACATATCAACAACAGGAGAGAGTTATGACCGATCTGGTTCAGGATGTCATCTCACTGGTTTGCATGAGTGCGTTTCTCGTTTCCATGGCGATCTGGATCGGCGCCATGTGATTTGGCGGCCCTTGCCGCCGTCGTTTCCGGCGATTGAAACCCGCTTCGCAGTTAAGTCTTTCTTGCCGCCGCGGCGCTAGTGTGCGTCTCCAAGGCAGGAGCAACGTCCAGGTGTCGCCGATCGTCACGGCCATTCTCGTGGCCAGCAATCTCGGGCTGATCTTTCTCTTGATGACCGCGCCGCTTGGTTTGCGCACGGTCAGGGTCAGCCGCGTGATTGCGACGGACCGCCAGCGCCTCTGGCAGGCGCTGTGGCCGCTTGGCAGCGACGCCGGCTGGTCCGGCGAGATCCTGTCGGCGCAGCCGCTGGACGGCGAGGGCGTGTCCTGCATCATGCTGTCGTGGGAAGGCCGCGACGGCAAGCCGATCGAGCGCAGGGCGCGGTTTGAAGACGTCGTCGAGGGCAGCCGATTCGCCATGCGCGTCCTCGAGGATACCGCGCTCGATCTCTCGTTCTGGAAAGACTATCGCGAAACCGCCGAACTCGTCTCCGAAGGCAGCGGCACGCGGGTGACGCTCAGCCAGACGGATCGTTACCGCGGTATTGCCTTTCTGGTGTTCCGTTACTTCGCCATGCGCCGCGAGCTGTCCAAGCTGCAGCGTTGGGCGATATCAGGGCAGTATCGCAAAGGCGGCTGGTTCGAGCATCCGCTGAGCCAGGTCGGCTTTGCCGTGCTGTCGGCATTGATCCTGTGGCCGTTCTTCGGCCTCCATCTCGGCGGGCTGGCGCTGGCCGCGATCCTGACGTCGGTCGTGGCCTTGCACGAACTCGGCCACATGGCGGCGTTTCGGCTGATGGGCCACCGCAAGGCGCGGATGATCTTCATTCCGCTGCTCGGCGGCATCGCCATTGGTGGCCGGCCCTATAACAGCCGTTTCGAGGTGGCGTTCGTGGCGCTGATGGGGGCGGGTTTCTCCGCCTTCCTGGTGCCGATCGTCATCGCCGCCAGTGCGTTTGCGGGCGGCGAGGGGCACAAGGGCGCTGCCGTGCTGCTGGCGGCGCTAGCGGGCTGCGCGGCTCAGTTCAACATCGCCAATCTGGTGCCGGTGTGGAAATTCGACGGCGGCCAGGTGCTGCGCCAGATCTGCCCCGGGCCGATCGCGCTGGCGCTGGCCTCGTTCTTCCTGCTTTCCGTCTTCCTGGCACTCGGCCGACAGGCAGGCTTCTCCTCCGGCTTTCTAATCGTGGCGGGAGCGGTCTTTTCGATCCTCAGCCTGCTCACTGTCGGCAGCGGCGTGAAGCCGCGCCACGAGTTGGAGCCGATCCGCACCGTTGACCGCTTCGCCATCGCCGGCGCGCTGCTGGCGGTGTTCACCATTCATGGCTGCGGCGTGTTGTGGGCGTCGGCGCAACTGCTTTGAACTCGCGCTGAGCCCGAAAGGGTCAACCAGCCCTGCGGGCCGCTTCGACAGTCAAGGCAGTGGCAGGACCGAACACGTCCTCGAAGGCTGATTTCAGCGCCAGGTCAAGGTCGGCCATACCAACGGGAAGGCCAAGGTCGACGAGGCTGGTGACGCCGTGGTCCTGCACGCCGCAGGGCACGATGCCGCCGAAATGCGCGAGATCCGGCTCGACATTGATGGCGATGCCGTGAAAGCTCACCCAGCGCCGCAGCCGAATACCTATTGCCGCGATCTTGTCCTCCGCCGGAGAGCCGTCCGGCAGCGCAGGGCGATCGGGCCGCACCACCCAGACGCCAACACGGTCCTCGCGGCGCTCACCATGGACGTTGAAGGCGGCAAGCGTGCCGATGATCCATTGTTCGAGCGCGGCGACGAAGGCGCGCACGTCCTCGCGCCGCCGCTTCAGGTCAAGCATGACATAGGCGACCCGCTGGCCGGGCCCATGGTAGGTGTATTCGCCGCCACGGCCGGCCGCGAAGACCGGAAAGCGATCAGGATCGATCAAATCCTCGATGCGGGCGCTGGTGCCTGCGGTGTAGAGCGGAGGATGTTCGACCAGCCAGACCATTTCGCCGGCGGCACCGCTGCGGATCGCCTCGGCACGCGCTTCCATGAAGGCCAGCGCATCGGGATAGGCAGTAAGGCCAGGCTCGATGCGCCACTCGACTGGTGCCGAGCCGGGCAGGGGCAGGAAGGACGTGGCGATCTGGCTGCGTTCTGGCATGACGTGTCGCTTTCTGCTCATGCATGTCGTGGCCCCAAAACCGCCTTGCACTTTTGGGCGACATGCAACGCCTCCCATATGGCGTCAATCGTCCAAAACGTCCAGTTCCGGCCGTTCATTCCAATCCTGTGGACCGTTATGCCAATCGCCTGAGATTATTGCGTGCGGCGCACTTGTTTCGCCGGAAACGATTTGCTACACGCCGCGAGCCGGTCGGTTCCGGCTCCTACCACGTGCGGTCGTGGCGGAATTGGTAGACGCGCAGCGTTGAGGTCGCTGTGGGGCAACCCGTGGAAGTTCGAGTCTTCTCGACCGCACCATTCTCTTTCTGAAGCAAGTCTTCGGACGCCCAGAAATCACCTCCGGCAATCTGGCGGTCATCAGACCCCGAGCATGGCTCTGGCCGTCCTACAAATGCTGGACCTTTGGCCCATTCGGCAGATCGACGGTAACGACGAGGCCGGTTGGCTGGTTGTCGTGCAACTCGATCTTGCCACCGTGGCCCTGGATGATGTCGGCTACGATCGAAAGGCCCAGGCCGAAGCCGTGCTTCGAGGCAACTCCGCGTGACATGTCCTCCTTGAAGAAGGGTTCGAAAACGCGCGAGCGCGCCGTCATCGAAATGCCCGGCCCATCATCACCGACCGCGATGCGCGCCGCCGTGTCGGTCTGCGTCAATGCGACGGTGACATTGCCGGCGAATTTGACCCCGTTGTCGCACAGGTTGGTGATCGCACGCGCCAGCGCATTGGGCTTGCACCAGCCCAGAAGCCTGTCCGGTCCGGAATAGGAAACCGAAAACCCGACATCGGAGAATTCGGCGCAGACGGTTTGCAGCACGCTGGCAATGTCGGCCCGCTGCAGCTTTTCCGTCGAAACATCGTTGCGCAGATAGGTCAGGGTCTCGTCGATCAGGTCTTCGATGTGCCGAACGTCAGACAATATGGTGGTTCGGACGGGGCCGTCCTCCATGCGCTCGGCGCGAAGCCGCAGCCGTGTCAACGGCGTGCGCAGATCATGGCTGACGCTGCGCAACATGCGCGTGCGGTTTTCGATCATCGTGCGGATACGCGCCCGCATCCTGTTCAGCGCGCGTGCCAGGCCGACCATTTCGATGGAGCCGTGTTCGGCGAAAAGCTCGTTGCCGTTCTCGATCTCTGCCTCTCCCAATGCGTTCGAGATGCGCTTCAGCGGCTCCGTCACGGCCCATACCGCAAACAGCCAAAGCAGCACGGGCAAGGCGACAAAAGCCATGAACCGGTAAAATGAGACACGCACGAAGCCTGACGTCAGCCAGGAATCGGGCATGCCGAAATGCGCCAGGACGCTCTGCTGGTCCAGATCGATAACAAACGCGTATCGGCCGCCAATCCGTATCCAGCGTCCAGCAACCGAGCTGCTCTCGATCTGCAGAAGCCATGTGATGCTTCGCCATTGCAGATAGGAATCTGGAATATTGCTGATCTGTTGCCTGGGCAGGATCTTGAAATCAAAGCCGGCGTGCGTCGCAGCAGCCAGAACGGCGCTGCGGGCCTCGGTTGGCGTTTCGCGCAACAAGGCAGCAACAACGGCAGCTCGCCTGGCGCTGTCTTCCACGACCGGGAGGTCGGCATTCTCTATCAAGCCTTCGAAGGCCGATCCGGCGGACATGATCACAATCACGGCGATGAAAATGATCGCCGCGAACTGCCCACGCACCGACCGGGGCAGGAAACGGCGGACCAAACTCCTCACGCTTCCTCCACTGTCGCGGTGAAGATGTAGCCGCCCAGTCGAACCGTCTTGAGAAGCACCGGATCGCGTGCGTCCTTTTCGATCTTCTGGCGGATCCGGCTGACATGGACATCGACGCTGCGCTCGATCGGGCCGGCAAGCCCGGCATGGGTTACGCTGAGCAGTTCCTCGCGCGACAAAACCCGGCCCGCATTGCGGCAGAACGCCAGCAACAGATCGAATTCATGTGTCGTGGTCGCAACCCGCGCGTTACTCGGATCATGCAATTGCCGGCGAACAGGATCGAGGCGCCAGCCGTTGAAGCAAAGCACTTTTGTCCGGTCCCGTTCGTCGGGAGCGTAAGCCGTGCGGCGTAGCAGCGCCCGTATCCTTGCCGTCAGTTCGCGCGCGCTGAACGGTTTCGTCACGTAGTCGTCGGCGCCGATCTCCAGCCCGAAGATGCGGTCGATTTCCTCGCCAAGCGCGGTCAGCATCAGGATCGGAACATTTGTTTGCGCGCGAAGCCGGCGGCAGATGCTGAGGCCGTTTTCACCCGGCAGCATGATATCGAGCACGATCAGATCGAATTTCTGGTTGCGAAGCGCGGCGTTCATGCGGACGCCGTTGCCGGCGACTTCCACGATCATGCCGTTTTCGGTGAGCGTCTCGCCCAGCATGCGCGCGATCTCGAGATCGTCTTCGACAATGAGGATATGCGGGCCTTGCCTCGGCGATTTGAACTCGGCGTTCAGATCGATCCGGCTGGAGCTTGCCGCGGCCTGCATTGCATTTTGTGTGGGCATCAAAACCGATATCCGACGAGAAGCATCCCCGAGGGCTGGACCTTGTCGACGACAACAGGGCTGTCGGCAGCGTCCCCCATAAGAATGCCGACCCCCGCCTGGCCACGCACCATCCAGTTCCGATTGAGCATATATGTGGCGGAAATCGAAAAATCGGTGCGCTTCAAGCCAGCGCCGGCATCATCGCGCGCCAACCCCGAGCGAGCCGATTGCTCAGGCGTGACGCCAAAATAGGCCTGCATGTAATTTTCGTCGGCGAAGACGACCGATGCGCTGGCGCCGACCATCAATGATTGCGACAGCGGCTGGTTCACCTCGATGCCAAGCGTGCCTTGCAGGCCATCGCTGCCGCCGATGGTCTTGTCCAACTGCGCGAAGATTTCCGCCGGGCCGAACTTCACCGCCGCCTTGGCGCCGACGACCGCGCCCATGTCGACATCCCCCAGGCCGCGCAGATGATCGGAATCGTCTTCCTTGCGGCCCATGTCATAGCCAAGCCGTGCACTGAACTCGAACGGCCCTTGTTGATAGAGGGCGATGTTGGCGCCGGTCGGATCGATCGTCACCGTGTCGAGGAATGTCGCCGATACGAAAGGTACCGGCATGACCTTGAACTCGTTGCTGCCCTCGTATTTGGGAGCGATGATGGCGCCACCGCCAAGGACGACATGCCAGTCGGCCAGTTTCTGTTCGAAGCGCCCGAAACGGGACGGCTCGGGCGGCGGGGTCAAATCCCCAGTATCGGCATCCGTGTCGACGGCAATAGCGTCCGCCGCCAGCACGATCTGCGAATGCGTTGAAAACAAAATTGCCATCGCCGCGAGGGAGGCCCGGCCGGCGACCATTCCAGAAATCATTTTGAACATGCATGCTCCAGAGCAGCGAGGCAGTAAGAGCCCCTGATGCTCGGACTATTTCAGGTGAAAGTGGCTGCATGCGTGAAGTGATGTTAAGTTTTGTTGCGCAATCTTGGTCTGATCTTGTCGCGTGTGCGGGCGCGCCGAAACGGCAGGAGCGTCGGTTTGCTAGTACGGCGTGTACGCAAACTCCTGAATTCGATTTCCCAAGGCACTGGCGGCGGGTCATGCCGACCGCGCCGCCGCTTGGTGTTTCTGCAACAGCCGCCTGACAGTGGGAATCAGGCCGCCTTCTTCATCCGCGCCAGCGTATCGGCCACAACCTCACCAAACGACGACGGCGTCGGCACGATGATCACCCCGGCCTCTTTCAGGATTTCGACCTTCTCCTGCGCCGACTCGCCGAAGGCCGAGATGATGGCGCCGGCGTGGCCCATGCGGCGGCCTTTGGGGGCGGAGAGGCCGGCGATGTAGGCGATCAGGGGCTTGCGCATGTTGTCGCGCGCCCAGATCGCGGCTTCGGCTTCCTGCGGCCCGCCGATCTCGCCGATCATCACCACGGCGTCGGTGTCGTCGTCATGCTCGAACAGCTTCAGGATGTCCTTGAAGGACGAGCCGTTGATCGGATCGCCGCCGATGCCGACGCTGGTCGACACGCCAATGCCGAGCGCCTTCATCTGCGAGGCGGCCTCGTAGCCCAGCGTGCCGGAGCGGCCGACGATGCCGATGCGGCCGGGAAGGTAGATGCTGCCGGGCATGATGCCCATCAGCGCCTGTCCGGGGGTGATCATGCCGGCACAGTTCGGCCCGATCAGCCGCATGCGGTCCTCGAAGCGGTAGCGGCGCATGTAGCGCTTGACCTGCATCATGTCCTGCGAGGGGATGCCGTCGGTGATGCAGACGCAGAGTTTTATCCCGGCATCGGCAGCTTCCATGATCGAGTCGGCGGCGAAGGGCGGCGGCACGAAGACGATGCTGGCCTCGGCGCGGGTCTCGCGCACCGCGCCCTTGACCGTGTTGAAGACGGGCAGGCCGAGATGCGTCTGGCCGCCCTTGCCGGGGGTGACGCCGCCGACCAGCTTGGTGCCGTAGCGTTTCATGTCCTCGGCATGGAAGCTGCCGATCTTGCCGGTAAAACCCTGGACGATGACGCGGGTGCTGCGGTTGAGCAGGATTGCCATTTTTTCGACCTCCCTCAGGCTGCTTTTTTCTTGGTGGCCGCACGCCAGGCGGCAACGGCTTTTTCGGCGGCTTCGGCCAGCGTGTCGGCGACGATCACCGCCTCGCCGGAATCGGCCAGGATGCGGCGCCCTTCCTCGGCCTTGGTGCCGGAGAGCCGCACCACCAGCGGCACGTTGACGCCGACCTCGCGGATTGCCTTGATGACACCTTCGGCGACCCAGTCGCAGCGGTTGATGCCGGCGAAGATGTTGACCAGGATGGTCTCGACATTCTTGTCGCCAAGCACGGCGCGGAAGGATTTCGCCACCCGCTCGGGCGAGGCGCCGCCGCCAATGTCGAGGAAATTGGCCGGTTCGCCGCCAGCGATCTTGATCATGTCCATGGTCGCCATGGCCAAACCGGCGCCATTGATGATGCAGCCGATATTGCCGTCCAAGCCGACATAGGAGAGGCCGCGGTCGCTGGCGAAGGTCTCGCGCGGGTCTTCCTGGCTCTTGTCGCGCAGTTCGGAGATTTCCGGCCGCCGGAACAGCGCGTTCTCGTCGAACGACATCTTGGCGTCGAGCGCGATCAGATTGCCGTCGCGGGTGACCACCAGCGGATTGATCTCCAGCATCGAGGCGTCGTAATCGCGGAACACCTGGTAGCAGCTGAAGATGGTCTCGGTCGCCTTGCCGATCAAATCGTGGTCGAGGCCGAGCCCGAAGGCGATCTCGCGGGCCTGGAAGCGCTGCATGCCAACGCCGGGGTCGACCGATGTGCGCAGGATGGAATCGGGCGCCTTCTCGACGATGTCCTCGATCTCCATGCCGCCGGCGGCCGACGCCACGATCATGACGCGCTCTTCCTTGCGGTCGAGGACGAAGCCGACATAGAGCTCCTGCGCGATATCGACGGCTTCCTCGAGATAGAGCCTGGAAATCAGCTTGCCGCGCGGGCCGGTCTGCTGGGTCACCAGCTTGCGGCCGAGCATGGCTTCGGCAGCACTCGAGATCTCCTCGTCATTGGCGCACAGCTTGATGCCGCCGGCCTTGCCGCGGGCACCGGAATGAACCTGCGCCTTCAGCACCCATTTGCCGCCGCCGATCTCGCGTGCCCGGTAGGTCGCCTGTTCGGGGCTGTAGGCCAGCCCGCCGCGCGGCACATGCACGCCGTGCCGTGCCAGCAGTTCCTTGGCCTGATATTCGTGAATGTCCATTTTTCCCTCCCAGGAACCGTCAGTGCGCGGCGACGCGGGCTTGGCCGGCGCGTTCGATCGCTTCGTTGACCACCAAAACATTGCGCGCCATGCGCTCCGACGCGGCGTCGATCATCTTGCCGTCGAGTGCGGCTGCTCCCTTGCCAGCCGCCTCGGCCTCCTTCAGCACTTCGAGGATGCGTCTGGCCCGCGTCACCTCCTTTTCAGGCGGTGAGAAGACGTCGTTGGCGAGCGCGACCTGCGAGGGATGGATCGCCCATTTGCCTTCGATGCCAAGGGCGGCGGCACGCCTGGCGCCTGCGATATAGCCCTCCGGATCGGAGAAATCGCCGAACGGCCCGTCAATGGCGCGCAGGCCATAGGCGCGGCAGGCGACGGTCATGCGCGACAAAGCGAAATGCCACTGGTCGCCGGGATAGTCGGGGTTGAGGCCGCCAATGTTGACGGTGCGCGCCTTGCAGCTCGCCGCATAGTCGGCGACGCCGAAATGCATGGCCTCCAGCCGGCCGGGCGTCGCGGCAATGGCCTCGACATTGGCCATTCCGAGCGCGGTCTCGATCAGCGCTTCGAGGCCGACACGGGTCTTGAAACCCTTGGCCATCTCGATCTGGTTGACCATGGCCTCGACCATGTAGAGATCGGCCGGCACGCCGACCTTGGGCACCAGGATGGTGTCCAACCGGTCGCCGGCCTGCTCCATCACATCGACCACGTCGCGGTACATGTAATGGGTGTCCAGCCCATTGATGCGCACCGAGACGGTCTTGCCCTTGGCGCGCCAGTCGATGTCGTTGAGCGCCTGGATTATGTTCTTGCGGGCGCGTTCCTTGTCGGGCGGGGCGACCGCGTCCTCGATGTCGAGGAAGACGAAGTCGGCGGCGCTATTGGCCGCCTTGTCGATCATCTCCGGGCTGGAGCCTGGAACCGCCAGTTCGCTGCGCTGCAGCCGTAATTTCTTCAGGTGGTTGATGGTGTGGCTCATCGTCGGCTCCCTCAGGCGGCTTCGGCGACCGGCACTGCGGCCGAGGCGCGAAAATGCTGGATGGCGGCACCGACACCGGAGCCCGGTGCCAGCCTGACACCGCAGTCGAGCAGGGCCATTTCGGCGGCCGACAGCGATGCGAGCACCATAACCTCGTTCAGCCAGCCAAGATGGCCGATGCGGAAGACCTTGCCGAACACCTTGTTGAGGCCGCCGCCGAGCGACGTCCGGTAGGTCTGGTAGGCGCGCTTGACGATGTCGCCGCTGTCGATGCCTTCCGGCACCAGAATGGCGCTGACCGTATCGGAGTGCCATTTCGGCGCCTTGGCGCAGAGTTTTAACCCCCAGGCGTCGACCGCCTTGCGCACGCCTTCGGCCAGGCGATGATGGCGGGCGAAGATATTGTCGAGCCCTTCGTCGGCGATCAGGTCGAGCGAGGCGCGCAGGCCGCGCAACAGCTGTGTCGCCGGCGTATAGGGGAAATAGCCGGCATCATTGGCGCGGATCATGTCCTCGAAGGAGAAGAAGCAGCGCCGGTGGGTGGCGCTTCTTGAAGCGACAAGCGCCTTCTTGCTGACCGACAGGAAGCCGAGGCCGGCAGGTAGCATGAAGCCTTTCTGCGAGCCGCTGACCGCGCAGTCGACGCCCCATTCTTCCTGGCGGAAGTCGATCGAGCCGATCGACGACACGCCGTCGACGAAGAGCAGGGCAGGGTGGTTTGCGTCGTCGAGCGCGGCGCGGCAGCCGGCGACGTCGCTGGTCACGCCCGTCGCGGTCTCGTTCTGCGTGCAGAAGATTGCCTTGATGCGGTGCGTCTTGTCCGCCTTCAGGCGCTCGGCATAGAGCTCGAGCGGCACGCCGGTTCCCCATTCGCAATCGATGACATCGACCTCGAAGCCGAGGCGTTCAGCCATGTCGACCCACAGATGCGAGAACTGGCCGAAGCGCGACATCAGCACGCGGTCACCGGGGCTGAGCACATTGGTCATCGCCGCTTCCCAGGCGCCGGTGCCGGAGGATGGGTAGATGAAGACGCGGCCGGTCTCGTTCTTGAAAACCTTTTTGATGTCCTCGAACAGCGGCAAGGTGAGATCGGGGAAGGATGCGGCGCGCATGTCCTCCATCGGCAGGTTCATCGCCTGCCGGACCTGTTCGGGGATGTTGGTCGGCCCGGGAATGAAGAGATGGGTGAAACCGGCCATGGTGCGAACTCCTCCTGATCCAGCAAAGCGGTGGAGGGGAGTTTCGTTTCGACGGCTAATGCCGACAACACCTTGGCGGGTAAGATCTCGCCGCGCCCGGGTGGGTTCGGCCTACCCGGCCAGGTACAAGCTTGGCCTACCCGAAAGGCTGCTTCTGGGTGCGCCGCTCTCGCGAATAGAGCGCGACGGCCATTGCCCGGTTGCGGACGTCGAGCTTGTCGTAGAGATTCTTGAGGTGATATTTCACGGTGTTCTCGGAAATGCCGGTCCGCGTCGCGATCTGCAAATTGGTCCAGCCGTCGGAGAGCACCGCCAGCAGCTCGCGCTCGCGCACCGTGAGCTGCGCCAGGGGCGTATCGTTGACCTTGTTGATATCGATATAGGGGATGCAGATGCGGCCATGCGCGACCGCCAGGATCGTGTCGAAGATGATGGCCGGGTCATCGAATTGGAAGCAATAGCCCTGGGCGCCGAGCCGCACGCATTGCTTCAGGATGCCGATGTCATGGTCGTTGGAAAAGACGGTGATGCGCACATCGAGCTTGCGGCTCTGGACCTCGGCCAGCACATCAGCGCCGTCCATGTCGGAGAGCTTCCAGCCGATGACCGCGACGTCGAACCCCCCTTTGTCAGCCAGATCCAGGAATTGCTTGCCGCTCTGCACGGTGCTCAGCAATTCGAAACGGCCGTCGCATTCGAGCATTTCGCGCAGTGCCGATATGACGAATGGATTGCGCTCGGCGACGACAATGCGCATGCGCCGGTCGCCAATTGCCTTGCTCGTTTTCCCGGGCTTGCTGTTCAAGGGCCGTTTCTGTCCTGGGCTGATTGTGCGGCGACTGTGGGGCCAGGTTTCAGGTCTGGACCCGTATCATGACAATTCTGCCCCAATCGCGCTGGGGTGCTCTTTCCCCAGCGACATCGGCTGTCGCGCCGTCTGAAGCCGGAGCGCATCGTGTTTTGATGAAATCGGCCGGGTTCGTGCCCGCATGACGACGCCGCACTGACGGAAACCGACGGCGGTCGGCAAGCGTGCATTTTGCCGGAAATTCCAATGGCTTAGGGCGGCTGATTGCGAAGTCGAATCGCCTCTCCACCCTATCCCTCTTTTGTTTTGCGCCTCGGACCCAAAACCGGTTTCCACTTTGCAGAGTCATGGTCTAGACCTGACAGGCACCTTTTCGGGATTCTGACGGCGGGAGGCGCTGGTGCAGGGCCAGGACAAGCAGATGACCTCCGCCAGAGCGGCTGACGACGCCCATGCCGACATCTATGGCGAGGACGGCGCCGTCCTTTCGTCCTTCCTTGCCCAGATCGGGGCCGCGATCGCCGACCGCGATACGGCGACGCTGAAGCATGAAGTCGACCATCTGCACCAGTCGGAACTCGGCGACCTGATCGAGGCGCTGCATCCTGAGCAGCGGCGGACCCTGGTCGAGCTGCTGGGCGCCGATTTCGACTTTTCCGCGCTGACCGAGGTCGACGAGGCGATCCGCATGGAGATCGTCGATCATATGCCCAATGCGCAGATCGCGCAGGCGGTGCAGGCGCTCGATTCCGACGATGCGGTCTACATTCTCGAGGACCTTGAAAAGGAAGACCAGGACGAGATCCTGTCGCAGCTGCCGTTCACCGAGCGAATCAGGCTGCGCCGCTCGCTCGACTATCCCGAAGAGACCGCCGGGCGGCGCATGCAGACGGAGTTCGTCGCGGTGCCGCCGTTCTGGACCATCGGCCAGACCATCGACTATATGCGCGAGGACAAGAATTTGCCTGAGCGCTTCAGCCAGATCTTCGTCATCGACCCGACCTTCAAGCTGCTCGGCGCCATCGACCTCGACCAGATCCTGCGCACCAAGCGCACGGTCAAGGTCGGGGAGATCATGCACGAGACGCGGCACGCCATTCCGGCGACGATGGACCAGGAAGAGGCCGCGCGGGAGTTTGAGCAGTACGATCTGCTTTCGGCCGCCGTCGTCGATGAGAACGAGCGGCTGGTCGGCGTGCTGACCATCGACGATGTCGTCGACGTCATCCAGCAGGAGGCGGAGGAGGATCTGCTGCGTATGGGCGGCGTTGGCGACGAAGAGCTTTCCGACAGCATTTTTTCGACCTCGCGCTCGCGCGTTCCCTGGCTGCTGATCAACCTCTTGACGGCCTTCCTGGCGGCGTCGGTGATCAGCCTATTCGACCGCACGATCGAACACATCGTGGCATTGGCCGTGCTGATGCCGATCGTCGCCGGCATGGGCGGCAATGCCGGCTCGCAGACCATGACCGTCACCGTGCGGGCGCTGGCGACCAGGGATCTCGACATCTACAATGCCGGCCGCATCATCCGCCGCGAAATGGGCGTCGGCTTCATCAACGGCATCATCTTCGCCATCCTGATCGGCATCGTCGCAGCGGCCTGGTTCCGCGATCCCAATCTCGGCGGCATCATCGCGGCGGCGATGATCATCAACATGTTCGTCGCCGCCTTGGCCGGCATCCTGATCCCGCTGCTGCTCGACCGGTTCAAGATCGATCCGGCGGTCGCTTCGGCGGTATTCGTCACCACCGTCACCGATGTCGTCGGCTTTTTCGCCTTCCTCGGTCTCGCCACATGGTGGTTCGGCGTCGCGTGAAGGCACAAGTGACCCTCAATTGACTTTTACGTAAATGCCGTGCGAGGCTCGCGCGGGGTGCTGCATCGATTCCGGCGTGGCAAGGGTTTGGTTCGGGACAGGAGGCGACGCCGCATGGCGATCGCCAGGGATTCCGGGGTGCGGGAGTGACAATGCGGGAATATTATTCGATCACTGAGCTGACCCGCGAATTCGACGTGTCGACGCGGACGCTGCGTTTCTATGAGGACGAGGGGCTGGTGCAACCGGTGCGGCGCGGCCGCACACGGCTGTTTCGCCCGTCCGACCGCCATCTCATCCGGCAGATCATGCGCGGCAAAAGGCTCGGCTTCTCGATCAACGAGATCCGCGAAATCATCCAGATGTACAAGGAACCGCCGGGCGAGGTCGGTCAACTCAAGCTGATGATCAAGCGCATCGAGGAAAAGCGTGAGGATTTGAGGCAAAAGCGCCGCGACCTCGAGGAGACACTCGCCGAACTCGACCAGGCCGAGGAATCCTGCGTCGAGCGGCTCGTGGAGCTCGGCGTCAACACCTGAGTGCTGCTCAAATCCAGCGCCGAACCCTTTTGGCGTAGTCGCGGTATTTCTTGCCGAATTTCGCCGCCAGGATCTTTTCCTCGCCCTCGATCGCGGCCTTTTGCGTGGCGAAGGCCGCGATGAACGCCAGCGGCAGGAACCAGACGATCCCCGAGACTAAGGCGACGCCGATCAACAGCAGCGTGTTGGCCAGATACATCGGGTTGCGGGTGATGCCGAAGGGGCCTGTGGTGACGAGGTGGTCGGGTACCGCGTTGGGGTTGAGCGTTGTCTTGGCCCGGATCATGGTGCGGATGGCGGTGAACCAGAGTGCCGCGACGCCGAACAGCGCCACCCAGCCGGCGGCGAACAGGATGTCGCCCAGAAGGTCGCCGATCCAGGGCAGGGGAAAGAAAAGACCGAGGGCAATGCTGATGGCGATTGCCGCGGTGTAGATCACCGGCGGCCATGGGATCACCCCGGGTTTCGGCTGGGTTTCGGTCATTGCGTTCCTCCCTCGTCCATCTTGTCTTCGGTCTGGGCCGTGCAACTGGCGGCCAGATCGCCCAGATGCGCCCGGAATTCCGCACTCTGGTCGTTGTTCTCGAGCCGATCAAGCGTGGCCTCGCCCTCGATCGTCGTCAGCATGCAACCGCAATAGCTGGTGCAGAAGGTTGCGTTGCGCATCTGCTCGCATGAGCGCTGGCAGGTTTTCAGGAAATTGACCTGCGGGGTTTCGACCTGGGCCGGCATGATTTGCGAAAACAGCCAGACGCAGCCGATCAGCAGTGGCTGGTGGATCAGGTAGAAAGCGAGGCTGTGGCGGCCGATGAAGAGCAGCGGATTGGCCCAGCGGCCGGGCGCCAGGCTTGCCAGCCGCGCCCGCAGGCCGGACGCCGAAGCGAGTTTCGCCACCCCGATGCCGATCAGCACGGCGCCGAACCATGGAAACAGCGGCACATAGTCGTTGGAGCGCGGATTGATCGCCGACAGGCCGATCCACCACAGCCAGGGGTGATCCAGCGCCTCGAAGCGCAGATAGACGGGCGCCGCGATGACGAGCGCGGCAACGACAAGCGTCAGCAAGGCCGGCAGCCGCAGGAAGGCGAGGCCGAGCAGGCTGGCGAGCGCGATCTCGTGCAAGATGCCGAAGAAAATGAATCCATCCGGCGTGGCGATGCGGGTGACCACCGAAATGGCGATCGCCGCACCGGCGACCATGGCGAAACGCTTCCAAAAACCGTTCCAGCGGATTTGCGGGTCGTGGGCGAGGTAGAGGCTGACGCCGACCAGGAACAGGAAGGTCGAGGCGATGCAGCGTGCGTAGATCTTCCACCAGCCGAAGGCGGTGAGGCCGGGGTCGGTGTAGCCGAAGAATTCCAGGTCCCAGGTGAAATGGTAGCTCGCCATCGCCAGCAGCGCGATGCCGCGCACGATGTCGATGGCGACGATGCGCTTGGATGGCTCCGGAACGGGTGCGGTCGGCGTGTCGATGGTCATGGTCTCGCGATCTGATTCAGGCCCGCCTGAGGACTACCACGGTTGGACGGGACAGAAGAAGGCCGGGAGCACGGCGATGCAGGCGCCTGGGTCGAGCGACGCTTTAGGCCAGCATAGGAAAGCCTTTGACCGGTTTCGCTTTTTGCCGGTTATGCGTCGGTTTCCTCTTAATCGCCCGGGACTGAGCGCGGCAGATTTGAGCGGTGATTCTGCTTTGGGGAAGCAATGTCCACCCATGTGCGCCACCCGATCTGGCTCCCGGCCCTCAAGGCCGCGGATGCGCGCACCTTCGCCTCGCTCTATGCGGTCGAATCCTTCGCCCGCGCCACAGTGTCGAGCGTCATCCCGATCCAGGCCTACGAAATCCTGCACAATGAGCAGATCGTCTCGATCCTCTACACCATCGTGGCGCTGCTCGGCCTGTCGGTGACGTTGTTCATGCCGATGCTGATCCGCCGCTTTGCCCGGCGCTGGGTCTACACCGCAGGCGCCTGCCTGCTCGCCATCGGCTCGCTGTTCTTCGTCACGCACACGCTGGCCGGGCAGTTGGCGGGCATGCTGTGCCGCGTCATGGGCGCCAGCGCGCTGTCGATCACGCTCAACCTCTACATCATGGACCACATCCGCAAGACCGACTTCATGCAGGCCGAATCGCTGCGCATGGCATGGTCGATGTTCGCCTGGACCGGCGGGCCGACGCTTGGCATCTTCCTCTACACGCGCTTCGGCATCTATGCCGCGCATGGCGCGGTGGCAGTGTTCGCGCTGGCCCTGCTGGCCCTGTTCTGGGCCTATCGGCTGGGCGACAACCAGTCGATCCGGCCCGGCAAGACCCGGCCGGCCAATCCGCTCGCCAATATCGGCCGTTTCGTCGCGCAGCCGAGGTTGAGGCTGGCCTGGCTGATCGCCTTCGGCCGCTCCTGTTTCTGGACGACTTTCTTCGTCTATGGGCCGCTGTTCATGGTGATCACCGGCGAGGGGAAGCTGGCCGGCGGCCTGCTGGTCTCGGCCGGCAATGCGCTGCTGTTCATGGCGATCTTCTGGGGCAAGGCGGGCAAGCGCTTTGGCGGCCGCAAGACCATGACCTTTGCCTATTTCGCCATGTCGGCGATGCTGCTGGCGGCGGGCACGGTGGGAGCGAGTGCGCCGCTGCTGACCGGCGCTTTCCTGCTTGGTGGCGCGTTCTTCACCATCGCGCTCGACGCGCTGGGTTCGACCGCCTTCATGCGCTCGGTGCGCTCCTATGAGCGGGCGCAGATGGCGGCGGTCTATCGCACCTATCTCGATTTTTCCGAGCTGACGCCGCCCTTGGTCTATTCGGTGGTTCTGGCCTTCTTCGGACTGGGCTCGGTGTTCATCACGCTCAGCCTGCTGGCCGCCGTATGCGGCTTCGTGACCTGGCGTTACCTGCCGAAATCGCTGTGAGGATCACGGCAAAAGCGCTGCGTGCCGCTCGCGCACCCAGTTGTGGAAGCGGTGCAGGTCGTACTCCTCTGGCATCAGCACGCCGGCTTCGTGGCGCATCGAGCGCAGGCCCCTCTGGTTGACCTCGCAGATCGCCGCATCCTCTTCCAGCACCTGTGTGCAGAAAGCGACGATGTTGTCGATGTCGGTCGTGGCCAGCGCCTCGGGCGCGAACAGCCATTCGGCGACAAGTTCGGTCTGCTCCGGGCCGAGCGGCACCAGGCGCACGGTCCTGACATAGTCGACATGACCGACGATGAACATCGAGGGCAGGCTGGTGGCATAGGTCTGGCCGGCGGCATGTTCGGCTGGCGTCAACCCCGAGAAGACCGGCCCATGCGTCTGGCCATCGCGTGACCAGGTTTCGGCGCCGGCGCGCAGGCCGCCGGAAAACTCCGGCGCGTCATTGTCGGCGTGGCGCGTCCATTCGGGATCGTCATGCCGGCTCATCAGGCCGCGGCCATAGATCGGCACCAGCCGCGACAGATCCTTATGGACGCCCGGACAATGCAGGCACTCGTTGAAGTTTTCCCAAAAAATCTTCCAGTTGCAGTTCATCACCTTGCGCAGCACATGGCCTGAGACCAGCGTTTCCAACGGCCAGTTGCCGAGATTGCCGGAGGCGGGATCAAAGGATGCGTGTGCCGAGCCGGCTGCGTCCTCCTGCAAATTGATGAAGACGAAGCCGCGCCACACCGACAGCGCGACGCGATAGAGCGGGTGGTGGGCCTTGTCGAAGCCGTCAGGCAGCGATTTCGACGGCACGCGCACGAGATCGCCGCGCAGCGAATAGGACCAGGCGTGATAGGGGCATGTGATCAGCCGCGCCTTCAGCCTGCCTTCGCTTTCCTGGCAAAGCTGCGAGCCGCGATGCCGGCAGGTGTTGTGGAAGGCGCGCAACTCGCCGGTGTCGTCGCGCAGCACGATGATGTCCTGCGTGCCGATGCGGAATCGGCGGAAGGCGAGCGGCTGGGCCAGATCGGCCTCGCGACAGACGAGCAGCCAGTTTTTATACCAGATAGCATCAAGGTCGCGTTGATAGGCTGCCGCATCCCAATAGGCCGACGAGGGTAGCGTCGGCTCGGCCCGGGTCAGGCCGTTATAGGGATCGCGCTCGCTGGCAATGGGCTGCATGGCTGGCTTCCTGTGAGGGCGCCAGCCGACACCCGGCCAGTGCAATTGTCAATTGTTGTGCCGAGAACCATGCGGGTGTTGCCGGCATGGCGCAATCGCGCTGTTTGCCGGCGGAATTTGGTTTGCCGCGTGTCGTGATTTTCCCTATAGTCGCGCAAGTCGTCGGTTCCGTTTTGGAGCCAAGAGGGAATGCGGTTCGGGCTCGTTTGTTGCCCAATGCCGTGGCTGCCCCCGCAACTGTGTGCGGTAGTCCTCTCCATATGCCACTGAAGATTCGTCTTCGGGAAGGTGGAGAAGGGCGCTGATCCGCGAGCCAGGAGACCTGCCGACGACGGCAAAACTGACAGGCCCTCGGGTGGAGGGTGAAAGGACAAGATATGACTACCGCTTCCGTCTCCCTCGGCGCCTCCGTCTCCTCGCAGTCGCGCTTCATGCAGCTGGCGCTCGCCGCGCTGCTCGGCACCTTCATCATCGGCTTTGTCGGCTTCTCGCATATCGATGCGGTCCACAATGCCGGTCATGACAACCGGCATTCGATGGCGTTTCCCTGCCACTGACGAGGATCTGACATCATGAATCTGTTTCGCAACGTCGTGTTCATCGCGGCGATCGCAGGGCTCGTGGCCGGCGTCGTCCTCGCCTGCATGCAGGCCTATGCCACGGTGCCGCTGATCCTCAAGGCGGAAGTCTACGAACAGGCCGAAGGCGGCCACAAGCATGAGCACGCCGCGGCGCCGACTGATACCGCCAGTGGCAACGCAATGAGCTCCGCCGCACCGGCGGCATCAAATACCATGAGCGCCGCGACCCCGGCACCGGCTGAGGCTGCTGCTCCGGCCGAAGACGAGGGCTGGGCGCCGGCCGATGGCTTCGAGCGCTTTGCCTTCAACATCGTCTCCAACGTCGTCACCGGCATTGGCTTCGCGCTGATCCTGGTCGCGGTTTCGGAATTCGCCGGCGGCATCGGCAATTGGCGCCAGGGCGTGTTCTGGGGGCTGGCCGGCTTTGCCGTGTTCACCCTGGCGCCGGGCCTCGGCCTGCCGCCGGAACTGCCGGCCATGCCGGCAGCCGACCTCACGCAGCGCCAGATCTGGTGGGTGGCAACCGTGGTCGCGACCGCCATCGGGCTCGGCCTGATCGCGTTCCGCAAGTCGCTGCCGC
Organism: Mesorhizobium sp. P2_E9; assembly: GCF_056403815.1. Classification (NCBI taxonomy): domain Bacteria; kingdom Pseudomonadati; phylum Pseudomonadota; class Alphaproteobacteria; order Hyphomicrobiales; family Phyllobacteriaceae; genus Mesorhizobium; species Mesorhizobium sp. P2_E9. Next base: position 168,192 of record NZ_JBFUET010000003.1, on the reverse strand, counting down.
TGGCCATCCTTGGCGTGGCGCTGATCGTTGCCCCGCACATTGTCGGCGCGCCACAGCCCGACAGCTTCGAGACACCGATCCCGGAAGGCCTGCACCACCAGTTCGTGGTGGCGGTGACGGTGACCAATCTGGTGTTCTGGCTGGTGCTTGGCGCTGTCGTCGGCGTGGTGCGCGGACGCTTCACCGGCACCGCGACCAGCCTGCGCGACAGCTTTGCCTGATCGAAGCTCGCTGACCTTCATCATCGGCGGCGCGCGCTCCGGCAAGAGCGCGCACGCCGAAACCCTGGCGACGGCGTTGCCGTCACCATGGACCTATATCGCCACGGCTGAAGCCTATGACGACGAGATGCGTGAACGCATCGCGCTGCATCGCTCGCGGCGCGGCGAGGGCTGGATAACCGTCGACGCACCGCTCGATCTTGCCGGGGCGCTCGAGGCGTTGCCCGACAATCAGCCGGTGCTTGTCGACTGCCTGACGCTGTGGCTGACCAATCACATGCTGGCCGATCACGCTCTCGAGCTGGAATGCCGGCGGCTGGCGGATGTGCTGTCGCGGCCGCGCGGGCCGTGGTTCGTGGTCTCCAATGAAGTCGGCCAAGGCATCGTGCCGGACAATGCCCTGGCGCGCCGTTTTCGTGATGACGCCGGACGGCTCAACCAGCAGGTCGCGGCGATTGCCGACACGGTGCTGCTGATGGTGGCGGGGTTGCCGCTCAAGGTGAAATGAGATGACCGACATCGACGACAAGGATGAAGAGCGCCATCGCGCCAAGATGGCCAAGCGCAAGGCGGTGCAGGATGCGGAGGTGGCGAGCAAGACGGTTGAGAAGGGGCTGCTGATCGTCAACACCGGCCCGGGCAAGGGCAAGACGACGGCCGCCTTCGGCCTGGCGCTCAGAATGCTCGGCTACGGCAAGCGCGTCGGTGTTGTCCAGTTCATCAAGGGCAAGTGGCACACGGGCGAGAAGGATGCTTTCGCCGCCTTCGGCGACCGCGTCGTCTGGCACGCGATGGGCGAGGGCTTCACCTGGGAAACGCAGGATCTGAAGCGCGATATCGCGGCGGCGGAAGCTGCCTGGGCCAAGGCGCTGGAGTTGATCGCAGATCCCTCGATCAGCCTTGTCGTGCTCGACGAACTCAACATCGCGCTGCGTTATGACTATCTCGACCTCGACAAGGTGGTTGCAGCGCTGAAGGCCCGTCGAGAAGGCCTGCATGTTGTCGTTACCGGCCGCAACGCCAAGCCGGCATTGGTGGAGGCCGCTGACCTTGTCACCGAAATGGGCGTGACCAAACACCATTTTTCGGCAGGCGTGAAAGCGCAGCAGGGGATCGAGTTCTAGAACACCAGAACCGTGATCGCCGAGACCAGCCCGAACAACCCGATCAGCAGATAATCGGCGACGCGATAAAGTTTCAGCGCCCGCCTGATGTCGCCGCTGTCGACATCACGGCGGCCGCCTTCGCCCATGAAGACGTCGTCGACCACGATGCCGCCATAGCTGCGCGGCCCAGCCAGCGCCAGACCAAGCGCGCCGGCCATGGCGGCTTCCGGCCAGCCAGCATTGGGCGAGCGGTGCCTTCTTGCATCGCGCCCCACCGCTTGCCAGGCACTGCGGGGGTCGGCATCCTTGACCAGGAAAGCCGCCAGCACGATCAGCAGTGCGGTCAGCCGCGACGCCGGCAGGTTGATCCAGTCGTCGAAGCGCGCGGCGGCCCAGCCGAAAGCCTCGTGGCGCGGGGTGCGGTGGCCGATCATCGAATCGGCGGTGTTGGCGGCCTTGTAGGCGGCACCACCGGCCAATCCGCCGACACCGGTCCAGAAGGCGGGGGCGACGATGCCGTCGGAAAAATTCTCGGCCAGGCTTTCGATCGCCGCGCGGCAGACGGCGGCGCGGTCGAGCGCTTCGGGATCGCGGCCGACGATGCGCGAGACGGCGACGCGGCCCATGGCGAGGCCGCCGCTGTCGAGCGCGTCAGCGACGGCCTCGACATGGTCGTAGAGGCTCTTCTGCGACAGCAACGATGTCGCCAGAAGGGCGGCGATGAAGAGCCCGAACGGAACGAACCAGAGTAGGACAAGCTGCACGGTAAGGCCGATCACCGCCGGCATCAGCACGATGACCAGCAGCGCCTGGACGCCACGTTGACGACGCAGCGCGTCGGGATCAGTGGCGCGGTTGAGCCTGCGATCGAGAAAGGATATCAGCCTGCCGAACCACGTTACGGGATGGCCGATGGCGCGGAACAGCCAGTCCGGGTAACCGAGGGCCAATTCGACGGCCAATGACAGGAAAGCGATCAGGATTGACATGAAGCTTCTTGATGGAGCGGTGGACCACGGTGGAAGTCTTGGCCGGGCGCGGGTGCTTTTCCCCAACGCCGTGCTGCCTTTTGTCGACCTCTCGACTGGTATCAACCCGCACTCCTATCCGCTTTTCGACCTGCCCGCCACCTCGCTGTCGCGATTGCCGGAAGCCGGGCGCGGGCGCGAGCTGACGGAAATCGCGGCTGGAACCTATGGCGCGCCGTCGCCAGCCAATCTCGTCGCGGCGCCCGGCACGCAGATCCTGCTGCCGCGAGTGGCCTCGCTGGTCAGGCCCGGCAAGGCGTTGGTGCTTGGCCCAACCTATGCCGAACACGCGCGTGCCGCGGCGATCGCCGGTCACGAGGTGGCCGAAGTCAGCGATTTTCCGGTGCTGGCGGACGCCGACCTTGCCATCATCGTCAACCCCAACAATCCGGACGGTCGCGTCATCGAGCGCGACCGGTTGCTGGCGCTGGCCGCCGGCCTGCGCGCAAAAGGCGGGCTGCTGGTCGTCGACGAGGCCTTCATGGATGTCGGCCCGCGCGAGCACAGCCTCGCCGGTGACGTCGGTCAAGGCGGCATCGTCGTGCTGCGCTCGTTCGGCAAGTTCTTCGGCTTGGCCGGTCTGCGGCTTGGCTTTGCGCTGTCCGATGCAGCAACCGTGGAACGGCTGGAGACGCAGTTCGGCCCATGGGCCGTCGCCGGTCCGGCGCTGGAATACGGCATTCGCGCGCTTGCCGATATTGGCTGGCAGGACGCAATGCGGGCATCCCTTGCCGAGGCAGCGACGCGGCTCGACCAACTGTTCGGCCGTTTCGGCGTGCCTGTCGCCGGCGGCACCACGCTGTTTTGCTATCTCAGCCTGCCGGATGCGGCCGGCCTGTTTTTCGCGCTTGGCGAACGCGGCATCCTGCTTCGGCATTTCTCCGGCCGGCCGCATGTCTTGCGCGCCGGCCTGCCGGGGAGTCAGGAGGAATGGCTGCGGCTCGAATCCGCCCTTGCCGAATGGGCGGCGCGGCGCGAGGATCGATCAAAGGGTTCAGAACAATGATCCATGTCTGCTCGCTGGCGAAGATCGAGGAAACGGTGGCAAGGACCGGCGCCGATCGGGTATTGTCGCTGCTCTCCGCTGGAACGGAGGTGGTCCGCCCGGCCTCGATAGCGCGAGAAAACCATCTGCACCTGGTCATGCACGATATCGCGGTGGCGCAGGACGGCATGACCATGCCGGGCGAGGAGCATGTCCGCAATCTGCTCGATTTCGCGCGTCGCTGGGACCGGGCGAAGCCGATGGTGGTGCATTGCTATGCCGGCATCAGCCGCTCGACCGCTTCGGCCTACATCATCGCCGCCGCACTGGCGCCGAAACGTGACGAGGTCGATCTGGCCCGGACGTTGCGGGCGCTGTCGCCCTCGGCGACGCCCAATCCGCGGCTGATTGCCGTGGCCGACACGCTGCTTGCGCGCAACGGCCGTATGATCGAGGCGATCCAGTCGATCGGACGCGGCGCCGACGCCTTTGAAGGCACGCCGTTCGCGCTGAGGATCGACAGCTAGCTGCGCCCATATATCGTTGTTGGATATTATCGAGTGCCTTCATTCGCCCAATCTTCGTGCGCGTGGCGTACCCGGACAATGAACACTGCGCCGTCGGCTTCGATCCGGTAGACGACAAGATGGGCCTTGAAGGGATGGATACGCATCGGTGGCGCCAACTCAAGCCGCTCCCGCGCAATCCGCGGATTGGTAGCGATCAGGTCAAAAATCGCGAACAACTCGTCATGATACTGTCTGGCCTGCACAGCGCCGAACAGGCGCAGCCCTTGCTCGGCAATACCGACGATGTCCTCTTCCGCGGCTAAAGAAAGGCGAAATCCCATTACTCGTTGCCGGGTGACTTTCCAGCGCGTTTGACCGCCTCAGTAAAAAGCGCGTCCCTGGATCGATTGCCGATGCCACTCTTCAAGCCGTCATCGACAAAGCGCTGCATGGCGGCAATCTTGTCGTTTCGCTCCTGATCCCGACGGATCAAATCGCGCACATAGTCGCTCGCGTTGGCGTAGCGACCCGTTTCGGCTTGCGCTTCAACCCAGGCCTTCATCGGATCGGGCAATGATACGTTCATTGTTGCCATATCGGCCTCCATATCCCATCCAGTATGATCTATTTTGGCAAAGTTTGTCAAAATCTCATATGCGGGGGTCTTTTTCTGCGAAGGCGCGATTGTGGCTAGGCGCCTACTTCAGCCAGTCGGCGAGCTTCACCTTGCGCACATCCCTGAGCAGGCTAATGAAACCATCGGCCTGATATTCAGCGGTCAGCCGACCTTTCTCTGATGTCGCGATGCTGGCGTCGCCGACCACGCCGTTCGGGTTGAGGTCGCTGGCGATCCAGGCAAAGGCGTGGGTGCCGGTGTGGCGCAGCAGCGCGAATTCCTTCTCGGCCTTGGCGACGTTGGAAACGAAATTGTCGGCCGTGCCCATGTCGACCAGATCCGGCCGGAAATGCAGCATCAACGAGGTCTCGACATCGCCGCCATGGATGCCTTGGCGGTCCTCGAGTTCGGTGTACATGCCGGCCGGACGGCCAAAGCGCTGCCAGCTGGTCTTCACCGCCAGCATCTTTTCGCGCACACGCAGTTCGCGCGTGATGATGCCCATGATCTCTTCATTGCCGCCATGCGAGTTGACGACGACGAGCTTGCGTACGCCGGCGCGCGCGATCGACAGCCCAAGCTCGGTCCAGGCCTCGACCAGCGTCGTTGCCGGCAAAGTGAGCGTGCCTGGCGCATGCAGGTGCTCGTTCGACTTGCCGACCGCCTGGACGGGCAGGATGCGGATGTCGAGATCGTCGGGCAGGCGGGCGATCACGGTGTCGAGCATGCCGTTCATGATCGAGGTGTCGGTTGAGACAGGCAAATGCGGCCCATGCTGCTCAATCGCCGCCACCGGCAGAACGGCAATCGTCGCCTCCGGATCGATCGAGGCATATTCGGTTGTCCGGTAGTCGCCCCACCAGACGCGTCTTTTGGCTACGGTCATATCATGCCTCTTCAATGGTCAGGGCAGACCTAACGCGGGACAGGCTTCCTGTCGATCACCCGGCCGCGATGGCCTCGACCTCGACCTTGAATTCGGGCCGGGCAAATCCGCTGACGATCATCAGCGTCGAGGCCGGCGCAGGGCTCGAAAACAGCCGGTCGCGGACATCCATATAGGGCCGCAAATGCACGCGGTCGGTGACGTAGGCGTTGATGCGCACGATATCCTGGAGTCCCAGTCCGGCCTCTCCAAGAATCGCCTCGATGTTGCGGAAGCAGAGTTCGGCCTGGGCGCCGGCGTCCTCGGGAATCTGGTCGTCCGCCGTGATCGCCACCTGGCCGGAGCACAGCACCAGCCGCTTGCCCGGTGGCACCTCGACGCCGTGGCTGTAGCGGGCAAAAGGCGGCTTGATCGACTTCGGGGTGAGGAATCTGAACATGGCAATCTCCTGGATACTGCCAGCCTAAGGCGGGATGCGTTACAGCTTCAAGATGGCGGTGCATGTTGCCCGTGCGATTGTGGACAGGCGTTCAAAAAATAGGCACGATGCCTCCGGTGCAGCACGACCTTTCCGGCTTTCGCAGATGGCTGTGGTGCAGGCGGGCGGGTCCCGGCGCGAGACGCCGGTGGCATGTGTCTTGCTTCTTGAATCTTTGGTGTCGAGCCTGGCGCGTGGCGCCGGAGCAAACAGAGGGTGGTTGTCGATGTACGCAAAACAGAAGATCTCGGTGGCGGTGGTGGCCTTGCTGGCCGCCAGCACGCTGGGTGCCGCGGCGAATGAAAAAGTCACCTTCGGCACCAACTGGTTGGCCGAGCCGGAACATGGCGGCTACTACCAGGCCGTGGCGGACGGAACCTACGCCGCCTGCGGTCTCGACGTCACCATCATGCAGGGCGGCCCGCAGGTCAGCGGCCGGCCGATGCTTTTGGCCGGCAAGATCGATTTCTACATGGGCGGCAATCTGCTGTCGGCCTTCGACGCCGTCCAGCAAGGCATTCCGATGCGCGTGGTAGCGGCCGACTTCCAGAAGGACCCGCAGGTCATCATGTCCCACCCCGGCGAGGGGCTGGACAAGTGGGAAGACCTGAAGAACGCCGACCAGTACATACTGGGTGACGAAGGCGTGCAGACCTTCTTCCAGTGGATGGTCACTGCGCTCGGCTTCGACGCCGCCAAGCGCGCGCCCTACACCTACAACACGGCTCCTTTCATCGCCAACAAGAAGTCGATCCAGCAGGGCTACGTCACCTCGGAGCCGTTCGCGGTCAAGAAGGAAGGCGGCTTCGTGCCGAACCAGTTCCTGCTCGCCGACTATGGCTGGGACACGTATTCGACGACGATCGAGGTGATGCAGGACACGATCGACAAGAAGCCGGAGGTGGTTCAGTGCTTCGTGGATGGCTCGGCCAAGGGCTGGTACAAATACCTCTACGGCGACAACAAGGCCGCCAACGACATGATCAAGAAAGACAATCCCGACATGAGCGACGAGCAGATCGCTTTCTCGATCGAGCAGATGAAGAAGTTCGGCCTTGCCGATTCGGGCGACACCGAGAAGCTCGGCATCGGCGCCATGACCGACGCGCGGATCAAGAGTTTTTACGACAAGATGGTCAAGGCCAAGGTCACGCCTGAAGGTATCGACATCACGAAGGGCTATACGTTGGCCTTCGTCAACAAGGGCGTCGGGCTCGACCTGAAGAAATAGGCCAGCCTGGGCATGATAGGGGAAAAGGTGGCGCAAGCGCCGGCATCGGACGTTGCTCCGGCCTTGCTGGCGCTGCGCGGCGTCGGCAAGGTGTTTTCCAACGGCGTGACGGCGCTGAGCGCTGTCGACCTGACGATCCGGGAAGGCGATTTCCTCAGCCTGCTCGGGCCGTCCGGCTGCGGCAAATCGACGGCGCTGCGGCTGATCGCCGGCCTGTCGACGCCGACCTCCGGCGTGCTCGACTGGCGCGGCGGCGGTTCGCTCGACCGCGCCAATATCGGCTTCGTCTTCCAGGAGCCGACGCTGCTGCCTTGGGCCAGCGTCTTCGACAATGTCTGGCTGCCGCTGAGGCTAAAAGGCATTTCCCGCGCCAAGGCTGCGCCGGCGATCACTGAGATGCTGGCGCGGGTTCACCTGACCGGTTTCGAAGCCGCCGTGCCGCGCGAATTGTCGGGCGGCATGAAGATGCGCGTGTCGATCGCGCGCGCCATGGTGACCAAGCCGCGCGTGTTGTTGATGGACGAGCCGTTTGCCGCGCTCGACGAGATCACCCGCTTCAAGCTCAATAACGACCTGCTGGAACTGTGGCAGGACGAGCGCTTCACTGTCGTCTTCGTCACCCACAGTGTCTTTGAAAGTGTGTTTCTCTCCAACCGCGTCGTCGTCATGGCGGCGCGGCCGGGCAGGGTGTTCGACGAACTTGCCATCGAGGCCTCCTATCCGCGCGACGAGGTGTTTCGCACCTCGCCCGACTATGCGGCGCTTTGCCGGCAAGCCTCGGACGTGCTGGTCAACGCCATCAATTCAACAGCAGGCGCGCATCATGACGGTCATTGACGAGCAGGTGCTCCAACTCGATCCCGAGGAAGCGCGCCGCGTGCGCCAGGAGCAATTTGAACGGATCGGCCGCTGGGTGCTGCCGCTGGCGATCATGACCCTGGCGATCTGCCTGTGGGACCGCATCTGCGTCTGGAACGAAATCCCGCAATACATCCTGCCGCGCCCCGGCGTGGTGTTGCAGACACTCTTCAACGACGCTGGCCTGCTGTTCTCCTCGCTGCTGGTCACCTTGCGCATCACCTTCCTCAGCCTTGCCTTGGCCGTCATCGGCGGCGTCGGCCTGTCGGTGCTGTTCACGCAGTCGAAATGGGTGGAGATGTCGTTCTTCCCGTTCGCCATCGTGCTGCAGGTGACGCCGATCGTGGCGATCTTTCCGCTGATCAACATCTATGTGAACAATCAGACGACCAAGCTTCTGCTCTGCGCCTGGATCGTCGCCTTCTTCCCGATCCTGTCCAACACCACGCTCGGCCTCAACTCCGTCGACCGCAATCTGCGCGATCTGTTCAAGCTCAATGGCGCGACGCGCTGGCAGCAGCTTCGCTATCTCAGACTGCCGGCGGCGATGCCGTATTTCCTCGGCGGATTGAAGATCGCCGGCGGCCTGTCGCTGATCGGCGCCGTGGTGGCGGAGTTCGTCGCCGGCACCACCGGCCAGTCGTCAGGGCTCGCCTCGCGCATCATCGAGGCCGGCTACCGGCTCAACGCGCCAAGGCTGTTCGCGGCGCTGTTCCTGATCTCGCTGACCGGCATCCTGATCTTCCTCGTGCTGTCGCTGATTTCGCATCTCATTTTGCGGCGCTGGCACGAAAGCGCGCTGAAGCAGGAGCGGTAGTGCCTTGATCCCGGACTCAGCTTCATATCGGCTCGCCAACGCCCGTCTTCACGCATCGCTGACGCCGGGGCTTGCTGCTGCCCGTGACGGGGATGGCTTTGCGCTGGTCGACATCGCTGTCGCCGATGGCAAGATCGTGGGGATTGCCCCGTATGATCGGGCAGCGGCACCAGCCGATGCCATCGACCTCGCCGGTCGCATCATGCTGCCGTGTTTCGTCGACTGTCATACGCATATCGACAAGGGCCATATCTGGCCGCGAAAGCCCAATCCCGATGGCACCTTCATGGGCGCGCTCAATGCCGCGGGCGCCGACCGCGTCGCGCGCTGGAGCGCCGAGGATCTAGCCAAGCGCATGGATTTTTCGCTGCGCTCGGCCTATGCGCACGGTACAAGGGCACTGCGCACCCATCTCGACAGCGTCGCGCCGCAAGAGGAAATCTCCTGGCCGGTGTTCGAGACGATGCGTGAGGCTTGGCGCGGCCGCATCGAATTGCAGGGCGCCTGCCTGCTCGGCATCGAGGGCGTGCGTGACAAGAAATGGTTCGACAGGCTGGCGAAACGGGTAGCCGCCGCCAAGGGCGTGCTCGGTGTCGTCACCTATATGGTGCCGGACCTGGAAGAACTGCTCGACCACGTCTTCGCGCAGGCGATCAAGCATGGCCTCGATCTCGATTTCCATGCCGACGAGACCGACGACGTCGCGGCGATCTCGCTGAAGAAGATCGCCGAGGCGGCACTGTGGAATGGCTTTGAGGGTAACATCCTCGTCGGCCATTGCTGCTCCCTGGCGCGCCAGCCTGACCTCGAGGTGCTGGACACGCTGGACAAGGTGGCGAAGGCGGGGCTGGCGGTGGTGTCGCTGCCGATGTGCAATCTCTATTTGCAGGACCGCCGCTCCGATCAGACCACGCCGCGCTGGCGAGGCGTGACGTTGCTGCATGAAATGAAGGCGAGGGGCATTCCGGTCGCCGTCGCTTCCGACAACACGCGCGACCCGTTCTATGCCTATGGCGATCTCGACATGCTGGAGGTCTACCGCATGGCGACACGCATCCTGCATTTCGACCATCCGGTCACCGACTGGCCGCAAGCGGTGACCGCGACGCCGGCCAAGGTGATGCGGCTCGAAGGTTTCGGCACGCTTGCCGTCGGCGGCGATGCCGACTTCATCCTGTTCAAAGGTCGAAGCTGGACCGAATTGCTGTCGCGGCCCGAATCGGATCGCATCGTCGTGCGCGCCGGACGAACGATCGACCGGCAATTGCCCGACTATGCCGAACTCGACGAACTGATGGTGGAATGATGGACGTTTCGGCGCTCAAACGCGATCTCGACGGGCTGAAACTCGACGACAATCCGGCCATCGTCCAGCAGAAGAGCCGTGACTTCTACTGGTACAGCCCGGTACTGAAGCAGCAGCTCGACCATGTCACCGGCGACCTGATCGTGACGCCGAAGACCGAAGCCGAGCTGATCCGCGTGCTGGCCGCCTGCCACCGGCATGGCATTCCGGTGACGCCGCGCGGCAGCGGTACTGGCAACTATGGGCAGGCAATGCCGTTGTCGGGCGGTGTGGTGCTCAATCTCGCCGAGATGAACGAGATCAAATTGATCGCGCCGGGACGCGTTGTGACCGGACCGGGCGCGGTGCTGGCAGATATCGACAAGGCGACACGGGCGCATTCCGGGCAGGAGTTGCGGCTGTCGCCCTCGACCTACAACACCGCCTCGATCGGCGGCTTCATCGCCGGCGGCTCGGGCGGCGTCGGCTCGATCAATTTCGGCGGGTTGCGCGATTTCGGCAATGTGCTGCGGCTGCGCGTGGTGACGATGGAGGCCGAACCGAAGGCGCTCGAACTCACCGGCGAAGACCTGCACAAGGTCACCCACGCCTACGGCACCAATGGCATCATCAGCGAAGTCGAGATGCCGCTGACTGCGGCCTATGAATGGGTCGATGTCATCGTCGGCTTCGATGCCTTCATGGATGCGGCGCGCTATGGCAATGCGCTGGCGTGCCAGGACGGCATCCTGACCAAGCTGATCACGCCGATCGCCGCACCCGTGCCGCAGCTCTATTTCAAGCGCCACCAGAAATTCCTAGGGGAAGGGCAGAGCATCTGCGTCGTCATGGTGGCGCAGCATGGGCTGGATGCCTTCCTCGCCTTCACTAGGCGCGCCGGTGGCGAGGTGATCTTCAACGCCGCGACCGCCACGCCCGAGGAGAAAAAAGGCCTGCCGCCGGCCTATGAGCTGGCCTGGAACCACACCACGCTGAGAGCGCTGCGCGTCGATCCCGACATCACCTATCTGCAGTCGCTCTATCCCTTTCCCAACCAGCTGGCGCTGGTCGAGAAGATGGATGCGATGTTTCCCGGCGAAGTGTTCTCGCATCTCGAATTCGTCCGGTTGGACGGCAACATCACCTGTTTCGGCCTGCCGCTGGTGAAATTCACCACCGAGGCGCGGCTCGACGAGATCGTGCGCCTGCATGAGGAAAATGGCTGCCCGATCTTCAACCCGCACCGCTACACGCTGGAAGAAGGCGGCATGAAGCAGACCGATGCCGTGCAACTCGCCTTCAAGCGCGAGACCGACCCGCAAGGCCTGCTCAACCCCGGCAAGATGATCGCCTGGGAAAATCCGGATTATGACTACCGTTCCGGACGGACGTTTTTGTTCAAGGGGCTGCAGAAGGCAGGTTGATGAACATCCTCGTCCTCTACGCCCATCCGGTCGAGACCAGCTTCAATGCCGGCCTGCATCGGTTGATCGTCGGGCGGTTGACGGCGGCGGGCCATACGGTCGATGACTGCGATCTCCACGCCGAGGATTTCGACCCGCGGCTGACGCGCCAGGAGAGGCTGGACTATCACAATCCGCGCGGCTCCGCGGATCCGGCAGCACCCTATGTCGAGCGCCTGTTGCGGGCCGATGCGCTGGTGCTTTCCTATCCGGTCTGGAACTACGGCTTTCCAGCGATCCTGAAAGGCTTCTTCGACCGCGTCTTCCTGCCCGGCGTGTCGTTCAGGCTGGTCGACGGCAAGGTGCAGCCGTCACTGCACAACATCGGGAAGGTCGCGGCGGTCACCACCTATGGCGGCAGCCGTTTCCGCGCCATTGTGATGGGCGATCCGCCGCGCAGACTGATCAAGCGCATGTTGCGTGCGACGGTAAAGCCGGGCGCACCGGTGACCTACCTCGCTCATTACGCGATGAACCTATCGACCGACCAAACGCGGAAATCCTTCATGACGAAGGTTGCAGCGAGCATGGATGCATTCTGATGCGGGTCCTCGTGGTCTATTGCCATCCGGTGCCGGAAAGTTTTTGCGCCGCGATCCGCGACACCGCTCTGGACGTACTGAAGGCGAGGGGCTGGGAGGTGCGGTTGCTCGACCTGTATGCCGAGAAATTCGACCCGGTGATGGGCTGCGAGGAGCGGCGCACTTACAATGACCAGGCGCCGCAGGACCCGGGGCTGAAGCCGCATTTCGAACTGCTCGGCTGGGCTGAAGCGATCCTGTTCGTCTATCCGACCTGGTGGTATGGGCTGCCGGCGATGCTGAAGGGCTGGCTCGACCGGGTGTGGGCGACGGACGTTGCCTTCAAACTGCCGGCGGGCAAGGGACGGATCAAATCGCTGATGACGCATGTGACCAAGGTCGGCGTCATCACCACCTGCGGTGCGCCGACCTGGTGGAGTGTGGTTGTTGGCCAGCCCGGGCGCAAGACATTGCTGCGTGGCATGCGGGCGCTGTGCGCGAGAAGATGCAGGACGTTCTTCCTGGCGCATTATCTGATGGATGCCTCGACGCCGACGACGCGGGCGGCGTTTCTGGCGAAGGTGCGGGTGAAGCTGGAACGGTTTTAGCTTTCTTCGCCCCGTTTACGGGGAGAAGATGGCGGCAGCCAGATGAGGGGCAGCGCGAACTTGGGAGAGGCTGGCGCCGCCCCTCATCCGCCCTTCGGGCACCTTCTCCCCGTAAACGGGGAGAAGGAAGAGGGCGCTATATCCTCGTCCGCTCGGCTTTCGGGTCATACATCGGCTTCAGCGATGCTTCCGCCGCAAACCTTTCACCAGCGATCTCGATTTCATAGGAGGAGGCCAGCACATCTGCCTCGCTCTCGCCCTGGCACGGCACATAGCCCAACCCGACGGCGCCACCGAGATGGTGGCCGTAATTGCCTGACGTGATCGGGCCGACGATCTTGCCGTCGCGCAGGATCGCTTCATTGTGGAAGAGCAGGGGCTGCGGGTCTTTCAGGCGGAACTGCACCAGCCGGCGGTTCCATCCGGCTTCCTTCTTCTTCAGCACGGCATCGCGGCCGATGAACTCGCCCTTGGCCGTTTTGACGGCAAAACCGAGCCCGGCTTCCAGCACGTTATCCTCATCGGTGATGTCATGGCCGAAATGGCGAAAGGCCTTTTCGATGCGGCAGGAATCCAGCGTGTGCAGGCCACAGAGTTTCAGGCCGACATCCGCGCCGGCCTCGTCGATCGCCTCGAAGACATGGGCTGCCTGGTCCGTTGAGACGTAAAGTTCCCAGCCGAGTTCGCCGACATAGGTGACTCGGTGAGCGCGGGCGAGACCCATGCCGATTTCTATCTCCTGAAACGTCCCGAACGGATTTTTCTCATTTGAGAAATCGTTGGGGCTGACTTTCTGGATCAGCTTTCGCGCATCGGGACCCATCAGGCAGAGCACGCTTTCGGCGGCCGTCACGTCGGTGACGACGACGAATTCGTCGGCGAGATGTTTTCTGAGCCACGCCAGATCGCGCTGTAGCGTGGCACCTGGCACGACGAGGAAGTAGGCGGTTTCCGACAGGCGTGAGACGGTGAGGTCGCTCTCGATGCCGCCGCGCCGGTTGAGCATCTGGGTGTAAACGATCTTGCCCGGCGCCACGTCCATGTCGTTGGCGCACAGTCTTTGCAGGAAGGCGCAGGCGTCGCGGCCTTCGACGCGGATCTTGCCGAACGAGGTCATGTCGAACAGGCCGACGCGGTTCCTGACCGCCAGGTGCTCCTCGCGCTGATTGTCGAACCAGTTCTGCCGCTTCCAGGAATAGCGGTATTCGCGCTCCTGGCCCTCGCGGGCGAACCAGTTGGCGCGCTCCCAGCCGGCGACTTCGCCAAACACCGCACCGCGCGCCTTCAAATGTTCATGAAGGGGCGAACGCCTGACATTCCTCGACGTTGCCATCTGGCGATAGGGGAAATGGTCGGCATAGAGCAGGCCGAGCGTTTCGGAGACGCGCTCCTTGAGATAGCGGCGGTTCTTCTGGAAGGGCTGGGCACGGCGGATGTCGACTTCCCAGAGATCGAAGGGCGCTTCGCCATCGTTGATCCATTGCGCTAGCGCCATGCCGGCGCCGCCGGAGGAGACGATGCCGATCGAATTGTAGCCGGTCGCCATCCAGTAGCCGGACAATTCCGGCGCCTCGCCGAGATAGTAGCGGTCGTCAGGCGTGAAGCTCTCGGGGCCGTTGAAAAAGGTGTGGATGCCGGCGGTGGCCAACATCGGCATGCGGTTGACGCCCATTTCGAGGATCGGCTCGAAATGGTCCATGTCCTCAGGCAACTGGTCGAAGCAGAAATCCTCGCGGATGCCATCCATGCCCCAGGGCTTGGCCACTGGCTCGAAGGCGCCGAGCATCATCTTGCCGGCGTCTTCCTTGTAGTAGGCGCACTCGTCCGGCACACGCAGCACCGGCAGGCGGCTGAGGCCCGGGATCGGCTCGGTGACGAGATAGAAATGCTCGCAGGCGTGCAGCGGGATGGTGACGCCGTTCTGGGCGCCCAGTTCGCGCGCCCACATGCCGGCGCAGTTGACGACGATGTCGGCCTCGATGGTGCCTTGTTCCTCGCCCTGTGCCCAGGACACGCCAGTGACGCGGCCCGCCTTGGTGTGGACCTTCGTCACCTTCACATTCTCGACGATGGTGGCGCCGCGCTGGCGCGCACCCTTGGCCAAAGCCATGGCTATGTTGGCGGGATCGCATTGGCCATCGAGCGGCAGGTGGACGGCGCCGACGACGTCGGAGACATTGAGATGCGGGTACATCTGCTTGACTTCATTGGGTGAAATCTCGCGCACATCGACATCGAAGGCGCGGGCGAGCGACGCCTGCCGGTAGATTTCGTGCTTGCGCTCCTCGGTCAGCGCCACGGTGATCGAGCCGACCTGGCGCATGCCGGTGCCGACTTCGGTCTCGGCTTCCAGCTTGACGTAGAGGTCGGCGGAATATTTCGCCAGCCGCGTCATGTTCTGCGAACCGCGCAACTGGCCGATCAGGCCGGCGGCATGCCACGTCGTGCCCGACGTCAGCTGCTTGCGTTCGAGCAGCACGATGTCGGTCCAGCCGAGCTTGGCCAGATGATAGGCGACCGAACAGCCGGAAACGCCGCCGCCGATGATGACCGCGCGGGCCTTGGTAGGGATAGTCTTGGTGGTCATGCGGCCTCGCGGCGATAGGTGGAAGCAAAACGGCGCAGCCGAAGTGCTGCTTCCTGGAGAATCGGCTCCGGCTGGCAGAGGCTGATGCGGATGTGGCCGGCGGCGGCTTCGCCGAAGCTGGAGCCCGGCATCACGCCGACATTCTCCTTGTCGAGAAAGGCAAAGGCGAATTTCTCGTCGTCGGGTTCGACCTCGGATATGTCGAGCATGACATACATGCCGCCTTCGGACCCGCGCACGGCGACATCGTTCATGCCGCGCACGGCATCAAGGAAGACGGTGCGGCGCGCCGCGTAGCGCTCGGCAATGTCCTTCACGCCGTAATGGTTCTCCAGCGCCTCGGCACAGGCGACCGAGATGAAGGCCGGCAGGCCGTAGGTGGTCACCAGGTTGAGGTTGACGAGCAGGGTGATCATCGCTTCAGGACCGGTCAGCCAGCCCATGCGCCAGCCGGTCATGCCATGGCTCTTGGACATGGAATTGATGACAAGCGTGCGCTCGGCCATGCCGGGCAGCGAGCGCGGCGAGACATGCTCGCCGCCGCCCAGCGTCCAGTAGACCTCGTCCGACAGCAGCCAGAGGTCGTACTCCCTGCAGATCTCGGCCAGTTGTTCGAGCCGCTCACGCGAATAGACCGCACCGGTCGGGTTGTTCGGCGTGTTGATCAGGATGGCGCGCGTGTTGGGCTTGAGCGCAGCGCGGATCATGTCGGCGTGCGGCTGGAAACCGTCCTCGGCCGGCGTCTCGACGACGGTGAAACTGGCGCCTGCGGCACTGAACGTGTTGGGGTAGGTGGCGTAGTAGGGGGCAACGACGATGGCGTGGTCGCCCTGGTCGAGCACGGCCTGCACCGCCGCATAGAGTGCGGCCTGGCCGCCTGGCGTGGCGATGACCTGATCCGGCGTCGTCTCGACGCCGGTGCAGGCGCTGGAGGCTGCCGCCATTGCCTGGCGCAGGCGCGGCAGGCCGGGCAGCGGCGTGTAGTGGTGATTGCTGCCGCGAACCGCGGCCACGCAGGCCTCGATCGTTTGCGAGGGCGTGTCGAAATCATGGTCGCCGACCGACAGCATGATGATGTCTTCGCCGGCCGCCTTGCGGGCCCAGGCGGCCGAGTGGACCTCCCAGCCGTCCTTGCCTGACGGGACGATGCCGGAAATGCGCGATGATGGTCTAGGCATGCAAAACTCCCGAGATTTCGTAACCATCCTGCCGCAGTCGATCGCGCAGCGCGGCGATATGCGGCGGTCCGACTTCGCAGCAGCCGCCGACGATGTCGGCACCTGCCTCCACCCAGCCGATCGCCTGCTCGGCATAGGCGTCCGGGCCGAGGTCGTGGCGGGCATGCAGCACATCGACGGTACCGCCGTGCTTGAGCGCCTCCGTGGAGGTGAAGCCATTGGCATAGGCGCCGACCGGGCCGCCGAGATCGATCAGTTCAGGCAAGGCGGCGGCGATCGCTTCCGGCCGGCAGCAGTTGAGCAGCCGCGCGGCTATCGGCAGGCCATCGAGCGCGCTGGCCGCGGCGGCTATTGTTTCGCCGCTGCGCAGCCGCGGCGTGCCGTGATCGGCGAGCGTCCACGACACCCAGACAGGCTTGCCGCTCTCAGCGGCCGCGGTGACGGCCGCACGCGCTTCATCGGCAGAGGCCATGGTTTCGCACAGGAAGAGATCGACGCCGTCCGCCTGCTCGGCGACGATGCGGCGGTAGATGTCGAGCGTCTCCTGGTAAGAGATCGTCAGCGCCGGGGCGTAGCTGCCGAAAAGCGGCGACAGGCAGCCGGCGATCGCTGCGTCGCCAGCTTCGTCGCAGGCTTGCCTGGCCAGTTCGATGCCACGCTTCTGCAACGGCTTGAACAGGTCCTCGGCGCCCTCGCGCGCCAGGCGTTCGGGTGTCGCCGAATAGGTGTTGATGGTGATGACGCGGGCGCCGGCGCGGATGAATTCGGCATGCAGGTCGCGCACCAGATCGGGTTCGTCGATCAGCACCCTGGCCGACCACAATGGCGTCGGCTCGGATTTGCTGCGCCGGACCAGTTCCTGACCCATACCACCGTCGGTGAGGATGACTTTCTTCATGCTCTCAGTCTTTCGTTCTTCGGATCCCACAAAGGTTCGTCGTTCTGCACGATCGCCTTGAAACGGTCGCCAAAGATTTCGACCTCGACTGATGTGCCGGGCGCGGTCAAATCGGCGCGCAACATGCCGAGCGCGATCGACTTGCCGATGCGATGGCCCCAGCCGCCGGACGTGGTCTCGCCGACGATCTGGCCGCCATGCCACAGCGTCGACATGTAGGGTGCGTCGCAATCGCCGGGGTTTTCGACGACCAGCGTGACGAAGCGCTTCTTCACGCCTTGCTGCTTCTCGTTCTGCAGCGCGGCTTTGCCACGGAAGTCGGGCTTTTCCCATTTGACGAAGCGCTCGAGCCCGCCCTGCAGGATGGAATAGTCGGTAGAGAGATCGCCTTTCCAGGTGCGATAGCCTTTTTCGAGCCGCAGCGAATCCAGAGCGTACATGCCGAACGGCTTCAGGCCATGCTGTTGTCCTGCCACACAAACGGCATCGAAGATGGCGGCTGTGTCGTCGACCCTGGTGTGGATTTCCCAGCCGAGTTCGCCGGCGAAGGAAACACGCACGAGCTTGGCCCAGCGGCCGGCGATCTTCGTTTCCTGATGCGTCAGCCACGGCAGGGTAAGGTCGGCGTCGCAGACTTCGGCGAGGATTTGTCGCGAATTGGGGCCGGCCAGGATCTGGGTGGAGAATTCCTCGGTCCGGTCGATCAGCTTGAATGGCGCGTCCTTGGGAATGCGCGATTTCAGCCACTCGAAATCATGCCATTGCGCGACCGCGGCGGTGATCAGCGTCATCACATTCTCGTCGTGGCGCACGACGGACATTTCTGTGACGATGCGGCCCTTGTCGTCAGCGAAGTAGACGAGGCCGATGCGGCCGGGCTTCGGCACCAGTCCGGTGACCTGCAGGCTCAGCCATTCTGCGGCACCGTGGCCTTCGAGGTTGAAGCGCGAGAAGCCCGGCAGGTCCAAAATGCCGGCGGCGTCGCGCACCGCCAGGCATTCCTCGCGCACGCGATGCTGCCAGGGACCTTCGCGGCGGAAGGTCAGCGTGGCTTCTTCGGAGATGTCGTCGCCGGGCTGCGCATACCAGGTGGCGCGCTCCCAGCCATTATAGGCGTCGAAGCGACCGCCGAACGCCTTGATGCGGTCGTGGATCGGCGACAGTTTCCGGTCACGTCCTTCCGGCCAGGCATGGCGCGGGAACTGGATGGCATACTCATTGCCGTAGATCTCGAGACCCTTGGCGACGCAATAGTCGGGTGCGGCGGCAAAAGAGGTGAAGCGGCGCGGATCGCAGGACCACATATCCCATTCCGTCTGGCCTTGCGTGACCCATTCGGCCAGCACCTTGCCGGCACCACCGCCTTGGGCGATGCCGAAGGTGAAGACGCAGGCCTCGAAGGCGTTGGGCACGCCAGGCATCGGGCCGATCAGCGGATTGCCGTCCGGTGCATAGGGGATCGGCCCGTTGATGACCTTGGACAGGCCGGCCGTGCCGAGGATCGGCACGCGGGCGACGGCGTCGGCCAGGTAATGCTCCAGCCGGTCGAGATCGTCGGGGAAGAGCTGGAAGGAGAAATCCTCCGGCATGGGATCATTGTGGGTGGCCCAATGCGCGCGGCAATTGCGCTCATAGGGGCCGAGATTCATGCCGGCCTTTTCCTGGCGCAGATAATAGGAAGTGTCGACATCGCGCAGCAGCGGCAGTTTCTTGCCCTGTTCCTTCGACCAGGCCGCGAGTTCGGGGATTTCCTCGAACAGGATGTATTGGTGGCTCATCACCATCATCGGCACTTCGCGGCCGAACATCCGGCCCACTTCAGCGGCGCGGTAGCCGGCGGCATTGACGACGATCTCGCAGCGGATCTCGCCTTGCGGCGTGGCTACCACCCATTCGTCGTTTTCGCGGCGCACGCCGGTGACCGGGCAGAAGCGGATGATTTTCGCACCCATGTCGCGCGCGCCCTTGGCCAACGCCTGGGTAAGCTGCGCCGGGTCGATGTCGCCGTCGCTCGGGTCGTAGAGAGCGCCTTTCAAATCATGCGTTTCGATGAAGGGATAGCGCAGCTTGATCTCGTCGACGCCGACCACGTCGATGTCCATGCCCTGATAGCGGCCCATGCCCTTGGCACGCTGGAATTCCTGCATGCGCTCTTTCGAATGGGCAAGCCGCAGCGAACCGGTAACGTGGTAATTCATGGGGTAGTCGACTTCGGCACCCAGCCGGCGATAAAGCTCGGTCGAATAGCGCTGCATGTTCATCAGCGACCAGGACGAGGAGAAGGTGGGCACATTGCCGGCGGCATGCCAGGTCGAGCCCGAGGTCAGCTCGTTCTTTTCCAACAGCACGCAGTCGGTCCAGCCCGCCTTGGCAAGATGATAGAGCGAGGAGGTGCCGACAACACCACCTCCGATGATCACCACGCGCGCCGTGCTCGGCAAACCCGCCATGTTTGTCTCCCAGACCGAAGCGCGTCGCGCTTCTATTTTTTGTTTTGATGCATGTCGTTATCCCAAAACCGCTGCACACTTTTGGGCGACATGCATTTCAATAAACCGGTGGTGAAACCACCCAGATGACAACCGCCGGCTCGGTGCCCGGATTGCGCCAGCGATAGGGCTTGCCTTCGAAGCGGAAGGAATCGCCTTCGCCGAGCCGGTGCCAGACGCCCGCTATCTCGATCTCGAAAATACCGGAGGCGATATACCCGGCTTCCTCGGTCGGCCGCAGCTGCTCGGTCTTCATCTCCGCGCCCGCCGCGAAGATCGAGCGCACCATCTCGAAGCTACCACCGAGATCGGGCGACAGGAGTTCTTCCACCAGGCCGGATTCGCTGGTGCCAAGCGTGCGGCGCCTGCCGGCGCGAACAATGACACCACGCTCGCTTTCGACCGGTACGTCATGGCTGAAGAACAGGCTGATCGGCACGCCGAACAGTTCGGCAAAGGCCCTGAGGTCGCTGAGCGATGGCGTCGACAGGCCGCGCTCGACCTGGCTGACCCAGCCGACCGAACGGCCGAGCTTCAGGGCGATTTCGGTGAGCGTCAGCCCACGTGCCCGGCGCAGCGCTCTGATATCGCCGGCCAGCACGCGTTCGTCAGGTCCCTGCAATGTTCGTGCGCTAGGAGACGCCAAAACGCTCACTTCATGAAAATTTCGATCCGAATTTCATGAGAAATCAAGCTCATGAAAAAATCAAGCAGAATTTCACCAATGCTCAAGATTTACTTGCAGGATTTTGACGGTTCATGCAAAGGCTCCGCCGCGAGCGGCGAGTGGGGACGTCCGATCGATACAAAGGCTAAGGGACGGCCCATGCTGGAAAAGAAGGCTCGAATTGCCGATGAGGCCGAGATCGTCGACGAGGCGATCGTGTCGCGCCGTTCGGTGCGCGCATTTCTGCCCGATATGATCGACGACGAGACGATCCGCGACATTCTCGCGGTTGCGGCACGCGCTCCCTCCGGCACCAACATGCAGCCATGGCGGGTCTACGTCACCAAGGGCGAGACCAAGAAACAGATATCGGATGCTATCCTGAATTCCGGTATCCGCGCCGAAAAGGCCGACTGGGACGAGTATCGCTATTATCCGACCCAGTTCTTCGAGCCGTATCTCACCCGCCGCCGTGCCAATGGTTTCGGGCTTTACGGCGCGCTCGGCATAGGCCGCCGCGAGGTCAACAAGATGCGTGCCCAGCACGACCGCAACTTCGTTTTTTTCGACGCGCCGGTCGGCATGATCTTCACCATCGACCGCCGCCTCAATCAGGGCTCGTGGATCGACTACGGCATGTTCCTGCAGAACATCATGGTCGCGGCGCGGGGCAGGGGTCTGCACACCTGCCCGCAGGCGGCCTTTGCGCCCTATCACCGGCAGATCCGGCCGGTGCTCAACATTCCCGACGAGGAGATCGTCGTCTGCGGCATGGCTCTTGGGTATGAGGACGTTTCCAAGCCGGAAAACGCCTTCCGCACCGACCGCGTGCCGCTGGAAGAGTGGGTGACGTTCAGCGAATAGTTTCGCCACGCCGGTAGCACGCCGACGCGAGCGACACGTCCTATTCCGTATTCATCTGCATGCCGTGGCCGCTGACATGGGCGCCGTCCTGCGGCGTCAGCTTGAGATAGGCAAGCAGCGCGCAGAGCGTGATGACGCCTTCGATCGCGAACAGGATCCGGAAATCATTGGTCACCGCAGGCCCGCCGCCGGCCAGGAACGACAGCATCGCCGCCGCCAGGCCGACGCTGATCGCCACCGCCAGCTGCCAGAGGATGTAGTAGAGCGCGCTGAAGCGGGCGAGCTGTTCGGGGGCGATGTCGGAATAGGCGAGGTTTCCGGTCGAGGCCCATTGTATGGACCGGAAAACACCGAAAATGAAGATGTAGCCAAGCACGATCCAGACCGGCGTCGTCGCCTGCATCAAGGCGAAACCGGCAACCATGACGGCAATAACCGGCGTGTTGAAGACCAGGACGCGGCGGAAACCGAACCGGTTGAGGACGCGCGGCATGAAGAAACGCATGATCACGGAGCCGAGCGCGGCGACGAAGGTCAGCGATCCCGCCTGCACCGCGCTCATGCCGAAACCGAGCTGGAACATCAGCGGCAGCAGGAAGGCGACGGAACTGAGGCCGATCGTGTCCAGGCCGCCGCCGGTGAGGAACGAGATACGGAAGGTGCGGATGCGCAGGAGCTTGAGGTCGAGCAGGGGATTGGGCACGCGTAGGCAGTAGAGCGAGGCGATCGACAGGATGACGACCGCCAGCGCCAGTTCACCGGCGATCATGCCGCCGACCGCGTCTTTGGCGGCAAGCGAGTCCATGCCGAAGACCAGCAGGATCATGCCGCTGCCGACCAGCAGGAAGCCTGGAAAATCAAACCGCGTGCGCACTGGCTTGGTCACCGTCGGAAACAGTGAGGCGGCAAGGACTGCCGCGGCCAGCGCAAACGGCACGTTGATGAAGAAGATCCAGCGCCAGGAGATGTAAGTGGTCAGCGCGCCGCCGACGAGCGGCCCGACCAGCGGCCCGGTCTGGCTGGCCACGGAGATATACATGTTGACCTTGAGCGTGCGGCTGCGCGGAAAGCTCGACAATATCACGACCTGGCCGAGCGTGCCCATCAGCGCACCGCCGAAGCCCTGCAGAGCGCGGGCACCGACCAGCATCCAGATGTTGTCGGACAGTCCGCACAGCGCCGATGAGCCGG
Source organism: Mesorhizobium sp. P2_E9 (assembly GCF_056403815.1). Classification (NCBI taxonomy): domain Bacteria; kingdom Pseudomonadati; phylum Pseudomonadota; class Alphaproteobacteria; order Hyphomicrobiales; family Phyllobacteriaceae; genus Mesorhizobium; species Mesorhizobium sp. P2_E9. Next base: position 145,706 of record NZ_JBFUET010000003.1, on the reverse strand, counting down.
CGAACACCAGCAAGGCAAAGCAGTAGACGTTTCGCAGGCCGAAGCGGTCGGCGGCCCAGCCACCAAGCGGCATCGAGATGATCAGGCTGGCGACATAGACGGTGATCAGAAGGCCGAGTTGGCTCGGCGGGCGGGCGAGGCTTTCACCGATGCCGGGCAGGGCCGTCACCACGACATTCTGGTCGAGGCTGGTCATGAACACGCCGCAAGCGACCGTCAGCGGCAGCAGGAGCAAGGCTCTGGCCGACACATCGGCGCGATCCGTGGCGCCGGCGGATAGTTCTGCGGTCATGGGGATGTTCGAACCAAACGAATGTGCCGAGTCAGAGACGGGATTTTTATACCCCTTGGGCCGATCCGGCGGCCACGTTTTTCCACCATGGCCGCCCGCGGCGCGATTCTCTAGCGGCAGAACCGGCCGGCATTGAGGCCAGAAGCAGCAGTGGCGCGGCCATCCGGCTGCACCACCTACTGCACCTCGTAGCCGACTTCCTCGCTGGCGTGGCAGAGCGCCTTCCAGAATGAGCGCGCGAAGGAGCGGAAGACGTAGATGTCGAACTGGTCGGCGCCGGTGCGCTGGATCTGGGCGAAGACATCGTGATGGGTGGTCGAGCGGCCAGCGCCGGCCGGGAACGCCGGCAGCGCGAAGTCGATGGCGAAGAATTTCGCCAGCACCCATTCTGCTTTCGGCCCGGCGATGCGTATGGCGGTGCGGCCGTGCGACAGGTCGGTCACCGTGCCGATGGCCGGCGTCACCACCTTGACGAAGGAAGCGGCCAGCCCTTCGGCTTCATCGGCCACGGTGAACTTTCCCGGCGCGAAGCCGAACACCGATTTCACGCCGTCGCTCAGGCCGCCGCCGGCGCCGTCGGGCAGGGCAAGCCCGGTGACGGTGCGGATGGCAGCGATCAGCGTCTTCTCTTCGCCCGGCCAGGCGGCGAGCTGCACGATCGAGCCCGGCCGCGTTTCGGTGAGGATGATCTCGACGCCATGCTCGAAATTGCCATGCGAGCCGACATGAAACTCCGGCTCGAGAGGGGATTGGCGCTCAACCATGCATGCGGGTCCCTTCCGGATCGTAGAAATGGTTGGAGACGATTTCGACCGGCCCGAAGCGGTTGCGCAAGGGATCGGAGACATGGGCGCGGGTGCCGTGCCTTACCTTACCGCCCTCGACCAGCGCCAGCGCGATATGCTTGCCGAGCGCCGGCGAATAGCAGCAGGCGGTGATGTGGCCGATCGAGCCGTGCGGATCGGCCTCGTCAAGCTCTTCGACAATGTGCGCGCCGCCATTGAGCGGCCGATTGTCGAGCGCGATCAGGCCGACCAGTTCCAGACGGTCGGATGCGATCAGGCCTTCGCGGTCCATCATCGCCGAGCCGATGAACGGCTTCTTCTTCGACAGCATCCAGTCGAGATGCAGGTCGCGCGCCGTGGTGCGGCCGTCGATCTCGGCGCCGGTGACATGGCCCTTCTCGATGCGCATCGTGCCCAGCGCCTCAAGCCCGTAGGTGACCAGCCCGAACGGCTTGCCGGCCTCGACCAGCGCTTCCCAGACATGGGTGCTGTGGCCGGCGCCGGAATAGACCTCAAAGGCCATTTCACCGGAGAAGGACAGGCGGCAAATCATCACCGGCACGCCGGCTATCTCGCCGCGCACGATGCCCATGAAGGGCAAGGTCGCATTGTCGACGGCGGTGCCGGTGACGCAGGCGGCGAGGATCTGCCTGGCCTTTGGCCCGCCGATCGCGGCCCCCGCCCATTCGTCGGTCACCGAGGTGACGTGAACCTTCAACTCCGGCCAGATCACGTCGAGGAAATATTCCAGATGCTGCATCACCTTGCCGGCATTGGCGGTGGTGGTGGTCATCAGGAAATCCTGCTCGCCGAGCCGCCAGGTGGTGCCGTCGTCAAAGGCGAGGCCGTCCTCGCGCAGCATCAGGCCATAGCGCGCCTTGCCGACGGCGAGCGTCGAAAACATGTTGGTGTAGACGCGGTCGAGGAATGCGGCGGCGTCGGGGCCCTGCACGGCAATCTTGCCCAGCGTCGAGACATCGACGATGCCGGCGCTCTCGCGTGTCGCCTTGGCCTCGCGCACATAGGCCTGCTCGACCGTTTCGCCTGAAAGTCCGTAGATCATCGGCCGGTACCAGAGGCCGGCCGAATACATCGTCGCGCCATTGGCGATGTGCCAGTCATGCATCGGCGTCAGCCGCTCGGGCCTCAGGTCGCCAAAGCGTTCCGCCGCCAGCGAACCGATCGAGACCGGCGCAAAGGGCGGCCGGAAGCGCGTCGTGCCGACCTCGGGGATAGGTTTGCCCAGCGCTTCTGCCATGATGGCGAGGCCGGGAACATTGGAGCTCTTGCCCTGGTCGGTCGCCATGCCAAGCGTGGTGTAGCGCTTCAGATGCTCGACCGAGACGAAGCCTTCGCGATGCGCCAGGCGGACATCTTCTGCGGTTACGTCATGCTGGAAGTCGACGAAGCTCTTGCCCTTGGCCCTGATCTCGAAGACCGGCGCCGGATCAGGATCGCCGGGTACGGCTTCGACCGTGGGCAATGCCGCCGGCGTGCTCGTTCCACCTGCGGCAGCAAGACCGGCGGCGCGGCCTTCGGCGATCGCCTCGGCCGTGGAAAAACTGCCGGTGAAGGCGCCGGCGCCGATCCATTGCTGTGTCGGCTTCGGCGGCAGAAAGGCCTGCCGTGCGGCATTCCATTCCGCTTTGGCGCCGGCCTGGCTGGCGAGATGGATGGTCGGCGACCAGCCGCCGGACATCAGCAGGCAGTCGGCATGGATGCTGCGTTCATCGCCGCTCAGCGCACCGGTGACCATGTCGAAACGCTGGACCTTGACGCCGGAGACCGCCTTGCCGCCCTCGGTGGCGACGACGGCGTGACCGGCCAACAGTTCGGCTCCGGCCTCCGTCGCCAGCTTGCGCATCTCTGGCGAAAGTTCGGACCTGACGTCGGCGATGGCGACAATCGCCGCACCGGCCCTCTTCAAGGCAACGGCCGTGCGATAGGCACTGTCATTGTTGGTGAACAGCGCGATCCGCTCGCCCGGCAGCACGCCGAACTCGTTGGCATAGCGCTCGGCGGCATGGGCCAGCATCACGCCCGGCCGGTCATTGCCCGGGAAGACCAATGGACGCTCGAAGGCGCCGGTAGCAAGGACCACGGATTTGGCGCGGATCGCCCAGTAGCGATGGCGCGGCTCGCCCTTGGCGGGCTGCTCCTTGTGGTCGCTCACCCGTTCGAGTGCCGCAAGCGTGTTGTTGTCGTAGTAGCCCCACACCGTGGTGCGCGGCAAAAGCCGGACGTTGTCGCGACCTTCGAGCTGGGTAACGGTGCGGCGCGCCCAATCGGCTGCCGGCGCGCCATCGATGGTTTCATCGGACCAGTTGGTGGTGCCGCCGAAACGCCGTTCGAGATCGGCCAGCATGACGCGGGCGCCCTGATCGGCGGCGGCCTTGGCGGCCATCAGGCCGGCCGGACCGGAGCCGACCACCAGCACGTCGCAAAAGGCGTTCATGCGTTCGTAGCGGGCCGGGTCCTTTGCCGATCCGGCGCTGCCGAGACCGGCGGCGCGGCGGATGAAATGCTCGCACAACATCCAGAAACGCGTGCCCTTCAGCGGGCCGACCACCGGTCCCATGAAGGTCTTGTAGTAGAAACCGGCCGACAGGATCTTGCCGCCAAGCTGGTTGATGGCATTGACGTCCCAGGCCAGCGACGGAAAGCGGTTCTGGCTGATCGCCACCAGCCCGTCATGGATCTCGACCATGGTCGCCGGAATGTTGGGCTCGCGCACCTCGCCCTTCAGCACCGTCACCAGCGCATTCGGCTCCTCGACGCCCGCCGTGAGCAGGCCGCGCGGGCGATGGTATTTGAACGAGCGCCCGAAAAGCGTGACACCCTTGGCCAGCAGCGCCGACGCCAGCGTGTCGCCGGCATGGCCGGTATAGGCAACGCCGTCGAAGGTGAAGCGGATCGTCTTCAGCCGGTCGATGCGGCCGCCAGTGTCGGTGCGGCGCGGGCTCATGCCTTGTCCTCCGCCTTGCGGCGCGTGGCCGAGGTATGATCGCCGCGCACGAAGGCGACGCTGGAGATCTCATGCGTCAGGGTGTTGCGCACGACCCTCAGATGCGCGCGGCAACCGCCGGAATGCTGCCAGATTTCATTGTGATCGCCGGCCGGGTTCAGCCGGTCATAGACATAGGCGTTCCATGCCTCGAAATTCTGCGAGGCCGGGTCAGGCCGCTCACGATTGCCGTCACCCTGGTAGGTGAACTCGATGACGTCGCGCGGGCCGCAGTAGGGGCAAGTGATCAACATTCAATTGTATCTTCTTGTTTGACCATGATCTTATCGGAAAACCGGCGTCCACTTTTCCGGATCATGGTCTAATGCAGCCTCGGATTCGCGCCCTGGCCCTTGTCGTCGATGACGAGGCCGCGGTGGAAACGGTCGAGTGTAAACGGCGCGTTGAAATCGTGCGGCTCATCCTTGGCGATGGTCCAGGCGAAGGTCCATCCGGAGGCCGGCGTCGCCTTGAAGCCGCCATAGCACCAGCCGCAATTGAGATACATGCCGGGTAGCGGGCCGGTGGTGATGATGGGCGAGCCATCCATCGACATGTCGCAGACGCCGCCCCAGGAGCGCAGCATGCGCACGCGGGCGAGGCCCGGGAACAGCGCCAACATCTCGCTCATCACCTCGTCGACGACGGGCAGGTTGCCGCGCTGGGCGTAGCTGTTGTAGCCGTCGATATCGCCGCCATAGATGAGACCGCCCTTGTCGGACTGCGACATGTAGAAGTGGCCCATGCCGAAGGTCACGACCGTGTCGATGAAGGGTTTTAGCGATTCCGTGACGAAAGCCTGCAGCACATGGCTCTCGATTGGCATCGTCTCGATGCCGGCCAGTTGCATGACGCGCCCGGTGCTGCCGGCCACCGCAACCGCCACCTTCTTGGCCCTGATGTCGCCGCGCGAGGTGGTGACACCGGTGACGCGGTCGCCATCGCGCAGGAAACCGGTGACCTCGCAATTTTCGACGATGTCGACGCCACGGCGGTCGGCGCCGCGCGCATAACCCCAGGCGACGGCATCGTGGCGGGCAGTGCCGGCGCGCCGCTGCATCAGGCCGCCGACCACGGGAAAGCGCGCCTCGCTGGAAATATCGAGCGCCGGGATCAGGCGCTTGATCTCGGCAGGCGTCATCAGTTCGGCATCGACGCCGAGATGGCGCATGGCATTGCCGCGCCTGGCATAGTCGTCGAACTGGGCCGGCGTGTGCGCCAGGTTCAGGCAGCCGCGCTGCGAGAACATGACGTTGTAGTTGAGCTCGTGCGAGAGGTTCTCCCACAGCTTCATCGAATGCTCGTAGAAGCGGGTATTGGCCGGCAGCAGGTAGTTCGAGCGCACGGCCGTGGTGTTGCGGCCGACATTGCCGGAGCCGAGCCAGCCCTTTTCGAGCACCGCGACATTGGTGATGCCATGTTCCTTGGCCAGATAGTAAGCGGTCGCCAGTCCATGGCCGCCGCCACCGATGATGATGACATCATAGGAAGCCTTCGGGTCGGGCTTGCGCCAGGCCGGCTTCCAGTCCTTGTTTCCCTTGAGCGCGTTCGCGAGCAGCGAAAAGGCCGAGTACTCTGCCATCATTGTCATCCGGTTCAGGCGATGCGGCAGACTATAGAGCAGGCCGCATCCGCAAAGCCAATATTGCGCCATGGCCTTTCGACTGACCGACGCCGCGATGCGACGGCTTGCCCCATGATATGGCCGTCTTTATCAAGGACAGGCTTTTTGAATGCCTTTGCCGCCGATGAGTCGCCAACAAATCATGCTTTTTCGATTGCTTCGCCTCTTCCTGATCCTCGCGCTCGTCGTTTCGGCGCAGCCTTCGTTCGAGGCGATGGCGCAGGCGCTTGGCCAGGGCTCCGCCGGCCTGATCACCGATCAGCAGAAAGTTATCCAGGGCCTGACGGCCAAGACGGACGATCTCGAGAAGAAAATACAGCAGGACGGTGAGGACGATGCCTCACTCGTGGATATCCGCCTGCAACTGGAGGATCTGTCGCGGGCGGCACTCACCAGTGCGCTGGCCTTCCGTTCGCGGCTCACCGACATCAACAATCGCATCGAGGTGCTCGGCCCGCCGCCGGCGGCAGGCCAGCCGCAGGAGCCCGACATCGTGACCGGCGAACGCCAGGCGCTGGCGTCGGAAAAGGCCGAGATCAACGCTGTCGTCGCCAGCGCACAGAACCTGTCGATACGCATCAGCGGGCTGATCGACAAGATCGGCAATATGCGCAGCGAGCTGTTCCGCAACTTTTTGAGCAAGCGCTACGTGCTAACGGATGCGTTGAGCCCACAGGTTTTTTCCGACGCCCGCGACGAGTTCAACAATTTCTACAAGGCGGTGTCGTCCTGGTTGAGCTTCGCCTTCAAGTTCAAATTCCAGGCCGTCCTCGCGGCAACTTTCGTGGCGCTCGGCTTGGCGCTGGTGCTGCTGGTCGGCGGCAGGCGCCTGTTCGGGCGCATGTTCGAGGCCGACCCCAGCAACGAAGACCCATCCTATCTCAGCCGCCTGACGGTGGCCTTCTGGTCGACATTGCTGCCGACCCTGGCGGTCGGCGCCTTTCTCGGCTCGACCATTTTCTTTTTCAATTACTACAACGTATTGCGTGGCGACATTGGCCTCTTCCTGAACGCGATGGCGACGGTCATTGGCGTGGTGTTCTGCGTCAACCGGCTGACCAATGCGGCGTTGGAGCCGCGGCTGCCAAACTGGCGCCTGATCCCAGTCGAGACCGGGCCGGCGCGCTGGCTGGTGCGTCTGGCCACCGCCATGGCGGTGGTCATCTCAGTCAACACCTTCCTGTCTGTTATCAACGACAAGATGGGATCGCCGCTGTCGCTGACCATCGCGCGCAGTTTCGTCGCCACCATTGTCGTCGGCATCATCCTGATCCTGATGGCGATGCTGCGACCGTTCAAGGCGCGCGACGGAAGCTGGCGGCCGTGGCCGGCATGGCTGCGCTACCTGGCGCTGGCGCTTGGCCTGTTCACCATCATAGCCGCCTTGCTTGGCTATATCGGCCTTGCCCTGTTCGTCTCGTTGCAGGTCGTGGTCACCGGCACGGCGCTGATCACCGCCTATATCGGCTTCCTGTCGGCGCGCGCGATCGGCGAGGAGGGGGCTTTCGCCAACACATCTGTCGGGCGCTGGCTGTCGACCAATTCGAGTTACGAAGACACCGCGCTCGATCAGCTCGGCCTTGTCGTCAGCATAGCCATCAACCTCTTGATCGTGCTGGTTTTCCTGCCGCTGATCCTGTTGATGTGGGGCTTCCAGCCCGGCGACATCCAGGCCTGGGCCTACAAGCTCGCGACCGGGATCAATATCGGTTCGGTGACGATTTCGGTCACCGGCATCCTTTCGGGCATCATCGTCTTCGTCATAGGCTACTTCCTGACACGCTGGTTCCAGGGCTGGCTCGACGGCTCCGTCATGGCGCGCGGCAAGGTCGATACCGGCGTGCGCAACTCGATCCGGCTGGCGGTCGGCTATGCCGGCGTGGCGCTGGCGGGGCTGGTCGGCATATCAGCGGCGGGCATCGATCTCTCCAGCCTGGCGCTGGTCGCCGGTGCGCTTTCCCTCGGTATCGGCTTTGGCCTGCAGAATGTGGTGTCGAATTTCGTCTCCGGCCTGATCCTTTTGGCCGAACGGCCGTTCAAGGTCGGCGACTGGATCGTCGCCGGCGACGTCAGCGGCACGGTCAAGAAAATCAGTGTGCGCGCCACCGAGATCGAGACGTTCCAGCGGCAGTCGGTGATCCTGCCCAATTCAAACCTGATCAACAATGCCGTCGGCAACTGGACGCATCGCAACAAGCTCGGCCGCATCGACATCAAGGTCGGCGTCGCCTATGGCAGCGACGTCAAGCAGGTCCATGCCATCCTGCTCGAGATCGCACGCAGCCACCCGATGGTGCTGAAGAACCCCGAACCCTTCGTGCTGTTTTCCAATTTTGGACCGGCGGCACTCGAATTCGAGATCCGTGTGTTCCTGGCCGATGTGATGAACGGCAACATCGTCCAGAACGACGTCCGCTTCGCCGTGCTGGAGAAATTCAGCGACCAGCATATCGAAATACCCTCGACGCCGCGCGCCGTTATCGAGACCAAACATGCGAAGGCCTGGCCGACCGACGACGACAAGATCGAGGCCGACTTCGCCGAACAGGAACAGGCGAAGGTGGAAGCCGCGGCCGAAGCGAAACGGGCCGCCAAGCCGCGCAAGTCAAGGAAGCCCGATCCGGACTAGATCGGGAATCCGTAGGCCTCAAGTCCATCCAAAACCAATTGCGGCATGAATGCGGCATTCAGTTGCGGTTCAGCTTCCATCTCATATAAGCTCCCATGCAAAGGGCGAAAATGCCTTGCGAAATGCAACAGAGGCGGTGGGAACACCGATACTGCAAAATGTGGAAGTCTCTCGTCGCTGCCGTCGCCTTGCTCGCTGTGAGCGGCTCGGCTCATGCCGCCAGCGCGGTCAACAAGGACGCCGAGACCCGCACGCTGGTCGTGACGGAGGGCGGCAGCAAGACCGAGCTTGCGCTGGCCGGCGGTGAAACCGTCGAGTTCTGCCAGAACGGCTGCTTCGTCATGTTGCCGAACGGTGACCTCGAAGCCCTGACCGGTTCGGAAACCGTCGAAATCTCGGGCGGTGTCGCCCGCATCAAGTAATCTCAATGGCATGACTGGAAAGGCCGGGCAATTTGCTCGGCCTTTTATCGTTTCCGGTAGCCGTTGTTTAACAATGACGCCGGAAATACCGGTGCGGCAGCCGCCTGCAACCAGGCGTTTTAACGTTCGCTACGCCATCCCCCGCTATACCAGCGTCAAGACGCCGAAACGGCGCGCAACCAGATTCCGGTTTCCCGGATCATACGCTGGCAGGGCAGGACGGACATGGACGCGCGGTCGGACAGGAACGCAATACCGCTTGCGGTCGATCTCGACGGCACGCTGATCGCAACCGACCTGTTGTGGGAAGGCTTGTTCCTTCTCCTCAAGAAGAACCCGCTCTATATTTTCCTGGTGCCATTCTGGGCTGCCGGCGGGCCGGCGCGGCTGAAACAGGCGATCGCGCAGCGCATCGACATAGACCCCGCGACACTGCCCTATCGCGCGCCGCTGCTCGACCGGCTGCGCACTGAGCACAGCGAAGGCCGCAAGATCGTGCTGGCGACCGGCACGCCGCGCAAATTCGCCGACGCCATAGCAGCCCATCTCGGCATTTTCGACCGGGTGCTGGCGACCGATGGTTTCGACAATCTCACCTCCGGCAAGAAGCGCGCCTCGCTGATCTCAGCCTATGGCGATGGCGGTTTCGACTATGCCGGCAACAGCCGCCATGACCTGCAGGTTTTCGACGCCGCGCGCAATGCGATTGTCGTGGCACCCGACCGTCATGCCGCGCGCTGGCAGGCGGCGCATGGCGCCGAAACAATGCCGGTGCCGAAGCCGACCTTGCGGACCATCGTCAAGATGCTCCGCGTGCATCAGTGGCTCAAGAATTCGCTGATCGCCGTGCCGATGGTGCTGTCGCACGAATATTTCAACACCAACATGATCTGGCAGTGCCTGCTGGCGTTCATCTCGTTCAGCGCGGTGGCGTCCGCCATCTATATCCTCAACGATTTCTTCGACCTCGCACTCGACCGCAAGCACGTCACCAAGCGCAACAGACCGTTCGCCAGCGGCGCACTGTCGATCCCGTTCGGCCTCGGTGCGATCGTCGTGCTGTTGGCGATCGGCATCGGCACCAGCCTGTTTTTGCCGATCCAATTCCTCGGTGTGCTCGGCGGCTACTTGGTCGTCACCACAGCCTATTCGCTGTCGTTCAAGCGCATGCTGCTGGTCGATGTGCTGACGCTTGCCGGCCTCTACACGATCCGCGTGCTCGCCGGTGCGGCGGCGACCGGCGTCGACGTCTCGTTCTGGCTGCTCGCCTTCTCGATCTTCTTCTTCTTGTCGCTGGCGCTGGTGAAGCGCTTCGTCGAATTGCGCACCACCGCCATTCCGCCCGGTGAACGCATTGCCGGCCGCGGTTATCGCACCGAAGACCAGGAGATCGTCGCCCAGGCAGGCATGGCCTCGGCCTTCTCCTCGGCGCTGGTGCTGGCGCTCTACATGGACAGTGTCGCGGTGCGCGAACTCTATCCGCATCCCTGGCTGATCTGGCCGCTGCCGCCGATCGTGCTTTACCTCACCATGCGCGTCTGGATCCTGGCGCGCCGCGACGAGATGCATGACGACCCGGTCGTCTTCATCATCCGCGACTGGCGCAGCCAGATCGTGGTGCTGATCGGCGCCGTGCTGCTGGTCATCGGGGGCTGGTAGGCATGGCCGAACGGTTCCAGAGCTTCGGCCTTGCCACGCCATCGGCGCCGCGTGCGATCCACGCCGACGACGCCATTGCGCTGCTGAAGGGCGGCCAGGCGAAGGAAGGGTCGCTGTTGGCCTATGGCAATGGGCGGTCCTATGGCGATTCCTGCCAGAATCTGGCCGGCGCGGTCGTCGATATGCGGACCCTGAACCGTATCCGCGCCTTCAATGCCGAGAGCGGTGTGATCGAGGCGGACGCCGGCGCGTTGTTGTCGGATATCATCGCGCACGCAGCACCCTACGGCTTCTTCCCGGCTGTCGTTCCGGGCACGCAATTCGTGACGCTCGGCGGCGCCATTGCCAATGACGTGCACGGCAAGAACCATCACCGGCGCGGCACGTTCGGCTGCCATGTCGAGAGCTTCACGCTGCTGCGGTCCGATGGGAAGAGCTATCGTTGTTCGGCCACGGACAATCCGCGACTGTTTGCGGCGACGATCGGCGGCATGGGGCTGACCGGCCTGATCCTGTCGGCCTCGATCCGGCTGATGCGGGTGCCTTCGCTCGACATCGTCGAGAAGACGACGCCGTTTGCCGATCTCGGCGAATTCTTCGATCTGGCCGAGGTGGCGGACCAGGCCAATGAATATGCCGTCGCCTGGATCGACCAGCTCGCCAGTGGCCACAACAGCGGGCGCGGCCTGCTGTTCACCGGCAACCACGCCGAGCATGGCTCGCATGCGGCCGCGCGCGCCGGCGGCACTCTTGCTGTGCCGTTCCAGCCGCCCTTCAATGTGCTCAGCCGGCCGTTCCTGATCGCTTTCAACGCCGCATATCGGTGGAAGAAGAGCCGGGCCACGGTACCGCGCCAGACCGGCTATCAAGGCTTTTTCTTTCCGCTCGACGGCGTGCGCGACTGGAACCGGCTTTATGGCCCCAAAGGGCTGTTCCAGCACCAGAGCGTGGTGCCGGAAGAGGCCGCGCGGATCGTCGTGCCGGAACTGCTCGCCACGGCCCGGCGGGCCGGGCAGGGCTCTTTCCTCACCGTTCTGAAACGCTTCGGTTCGATCCGCTCGCCGGCGCTGCTGTCATTCCCCAGGCCCGGTTACACACTGACGCTGGATTTCCCCAACAAGGGAGCGGCGATGTTTGCCCTGCTTGGTGAACTCGACCGCATCACCATCGCGGCCGGCGGGGCGGTCAACCCCTACAAGGATGCGCGCATGAGCGCTGCAGTTTTCGCCGCCTCCTTTGCGGACTGGCCGAGGCTGGAAGCGCTGCGCGACCCTGCCTTCATGTCCGATTTTTGGGCGCGCACGGCTGGCGGCATCGACCTGCGGCGGCGTGGCGCCGACGTCGCGGAATAGATAAAATTGGAATGAATCGTGGTTAGAGAATGATTAATTATAAGATTTACTCAAAACATTCTTATGAGTTCACGAAATCTTTTCAGCTTTGTATTACTCGATGACACGGGGTGGGTGAGCAGGCATGAAATATATCGTCTTCATTCTCTTTACGGTCATGACCAATGCCGCTGCGCAGCTGATGCTGAAGCAAGGCATGATGTCGCTTGGACCGATCTCGTTCGAGGGCGTCAATCCGCTCGTCAAACTGCTGCAGATCGTCTTCAGCCCCTGGGTGTTCCTCGGCCTTTGCACCTTCGTCATTTCGATGGCCTCGCACCTTTATGTGCTGTCCAAGGTCGAGCTTTCCTTCGCCTATCCTTTCCTCAGCCTCGCCTATGTCGCCGTCGCCATCTTCGCCTATTTCGTCTTCCGCGAAGACCTCAATGGCTGGCGCATCGCCGGCATCGCCTTCATCTGCGTCGGTACCGTGCTGATCGCGCAAAGTGGGCGAGTGCATGAGGACCAGACCGCTTCCATCACGCCCGACAAGATCCCTGCAAACGAGACCGTTCGATGAGACATGTGATTTTCGGCGGTGACGGCTTCGTCGGCCGTCACCTTGCCCCGAAGCTTGTGGCCGATGGCGAAGAGGTTCTCGTCGCCGATATCGTCAAGAGCGACCTTGCGCATTACCGCAATGTCCGCTTCGTCCAATGCGACGTCACCGATCCTGCCTCGGTCACGGCGGTTGGGCTGAAGGCCGACGACATGGTCTACAATCTGTCGGCCAAGATGCTGTCGCCGATCCAGGTGCGCGCCAAGCGGCACGATTTCTTTTTTCCGGTCAATTTCCATGGCACCGAGCACATCATGCAGGCCATGGACAAGGCCGGTGCACCAAAACTCGTCCACTACACGACCGACATGATCTACGGCCACACGGTCACCCAGCCGATGACCGAGGAGCATCCGGTCGCGCCGCTCGGTGAGTATGGCTGGTCGAAGCAGAAGACTGAGGAACTGGCAGCCGAATGGCGCAAGCGCGGCATGTCGATCTCGCTGTTCCGGCCGCGTCTGATCATCGGCCCCGGCCGGCTGGGCATATTGGAAAAACTGTTCAAGCTGATCGACTGGAATTTTCCCGTGCCGATGATCGGTTCGGGCAGGAACCCTTATCAATTCATCTCGGTGTTCGACTGCGCCGAGGCCGCGCGTGCGGCCTGGAAAGCCGGCGTGCCCAACGAGGCCTACAATCTCGGCTCGCTCAACCCGCCGCCGGTGAAGAAATTGCTCGGCGACCTGATCCGGCATGCCGGCTCGAAATCGATCCTGCTGCCGACGCCCGGCTGGGCGGTCAAGCGCACGCTCGACCTGCTCGATCTCATGAACATGCCGATCATGGATCCGGAGCAATATCTGATCGCCGACGAGGAGTGCGTGCTCGACGTGTCCAAGGCCGAGCGCCAGCTCGGCTGGGTGCCGCAGTATCGCGACGAGGACATGCTGATCGCCGCCTATAGCGAGTACCGCGCCAAGAAGGCCGGTCCCACTGTGGCCACCAAACATGTGCCCGCCGAATAGCGGGCCTGCCAAACGTTTTATGCGCACGACTCGGGTCGTAAGCGCGGACAGGAGATTGAAATGACCGTCATGGCCAAGCCCGAACAGACCAATGCGCGCACCATGGTCAGCGCGCCGGCGCTGTCGCCCGCCACCATCGCCAAGCCCGATTTGATCAGCGTCGAGCAGGCCAAGGCGATGGATGTCGCCCGCATGACCGATCTGTTCAAGGCGCATCTCAACCCCGGCCAGCTGCATTTCATGAAGCTGCTCGGCTTCCACAAGATCAAGATCGAACGTGCCGAAGGCATGTTCTACATCGACCAGAACGGCCGCAAGATCCTGGACTTCTTCGGTGGCTTCGGTTCGCTGGCCTTCGGCCACAACCATCCGCGCATCCTCGAAGCGCGCAGAAAATTCCAGGAGGAGAAGCGCCAGGAGATCGCCATCGCCTTCATGTCGCAATATGCGGCCGCGTTGGCGCACAACATCGCCAAATGCTCGCCCGGCGATCTCGACATGGTGTTTTTGGGCTCGTCCGGCTCCGAAGCGATGGAAGCGGCAGTGAAGCTCGCCGAGCGCGCCGCCGGCCCGAAGCGGCCGAAAATCGTCTATGCCGAGAATTCCTTCCACGGCAAGACCAAGGGCGTGCTCGGCATCACCGACGGCCAGCTTTATCGCGCTGATTTCAAGATGGCCGAGAACACGGTGCGCATTCCGTTCGGCGACATCGAGGCGGTCGAGCGCCTGTTCCGTTCCGATCCCGAGGTCGGCGTCATCGTGCTGGAAACCATCCAGGGCGGCGGCGGCATCATCCAGGCGCCGTCGGAATACTGGCAGAAGCTGCGCGCGCTGTGCGACCAGTATGGTGTGCTGTGGGTCGCCGACGAAGTGCAGTGCGGCTATGGCCGCTCGGGCCGCTTCTATGCCTTCGAGCACTACGGCGTTGTGCCCGACGTGACGGCGCTGGCCAAGTCGCTTGGCGGTGGCAAGGCGGCGGTCGGTGCGATGATCGCCAAGCGCGACGTCTACATGAAGGCCTATGGCACGCCGAAGACGGCGATGATCCATGCCATGGCGACCTTCGGCGGCATGGGCGAGGCCTGCGTCACCGCGATCGAGGGTATCAACGTGCTCTATGACGAGGGGCTGATCGACAACGCCGCCGTCACCGGCGATTATTTGCTGCAGCGCCTGCAGGCGCTCAAGGACAAATATCCCAAGATCATCAAGGATGTACGCGGCAAGGGCTTCATGGTCGGCCTGGAGTTCCACGACTTCTCGCAGACCTTGCCGATGGTGCTGCGTCCGATCGTCAGCGTGCTGGACGACAAGCTGAAGGGCTCGTTGTCCGGCTTCGTCGGCGCGCTGCTGCTGCGCGACTATGACGTGCTCGTCGCCTTCACCGAATACAACCGCAATGTCATCCGGCTCGAGCCGCCGCTGATCTGCCAGCGCGAGCATGTCGACCGCTTCGTCGATGCCTTCGACAGTCTGCTGTCGCGCGGCATCGTGTCGATCGTGAAGGATTTCGTCAAAAGCCAGGTTCGTTGAGCGCAACAATGCTGACCAAATCTCCCGCTGCGAAAGGCCCGCTCGACCGGCTCACCGAGACCGGTCTGGCGTGGGGCGAGGGGACCTATGCGCGGCTGGCCGCACCGATCGGCGCGGCCGCCTTCGCGCTCTACCTCCTTCTGACGGCGTTCACGGCGTGGGTGATGCCCGACGCAAACTGGGACATGCTGCCCTATCTCGCAATATCGGAGGAAGGCAGCTATCCCGACGCGCAGGCGCTGCATGACTATGCCTACAGCACCGCCAAATCAGGCGTTTCGGCCGGCGACTACAAGGCGCTGACCGACGATGGCGGCGGCTTCCGCAGCCACATGACGGACAATGCCGCCGACTTCCATTCGCTGCTCGGTATGTACCGGATAAAATTCCTCTACGCCGAAATCCTTTCAACGCTGAGCGCGGTGATGTCGCCGGTCGAGGCGATGCGCTTGGTGCAGGTGTTTTCGGTGCTGCTGTTTGGCGCGATCACGCTGCTCTGGCTGCGTTCGGAAAAGGCTTTGGCGCTGGCGCCAGTGGTCGGCGCAGTGCTGATCATGGCCGATTTCGGCGACGCGGCGCGGGCTTCGACGCCGGACCTGCTCACGTCGGCGCTGCTGCTCGGCGGGCTCTACGCGTATATCAGAGGCCGCGAGGTGGCGACGGCGGTCCTGCTCTTCCTCGCCTTCATGGTGCGGCCGGACAATATTGTTTTCCTTGCCGTTTTCGCGGTGCTGCTGGTCGTCTTCCGGCAAAAGGCCTGGGGCGCGCTGGCCGGCTTTGCCGCGTCCTTCGTCGCCTATTTCGCCATTTCGCACTGGGCCCAGCATCCCGGCTGGTGGCCGCATCTGTGGTTCTCCAGCATCGAGCAGCACTACAATATGGACGGCTTCGAGCCGGCGTTTTCGGTCACCGCTTATCTCAGGGCGTTTGCGACATCGCTGCTGCGCGCCGTCAACCTGGACAGCTGGGTCGGCGTTTCGGTGCTGGCACTGGCCGGCTGGTTCGCAGCCGGCCGCGCCGGCTTCCGCCTCGACCGCCGTGCCGGCATTTTGTTCGCGGCGCTGGTGCTGGGGGCACTGGCCAAGTTCACGGTCTTTCCGATCCACGATACACGCATCTATTTTCCACACCTGATCCCGCCCTTCCTGCTGCTGGCGACGCCGTTCATGGCGCTGTGGGCAGCCGTGGCGCGTGGTCAGCATCGCGCCGCCTTGCACATCATTCCCGGAGACAAGCCATGAGTTCGCTACCCAACCTGGCGCGCATCGCCTTGTCGCTCGGCCTTCCCTCAGGCCTGCTCGATCGTGGGCCGTCGCTGCGCGGTACGAAATTCTTGGCCAAGGCGGCCATGAAAGCACGCTTCGGTGGGGCAGGGCAGCCGTTCCAGATGGTCAATGTCGGCGCCTGTGATGGCGCGCTGTTCGACGATGTGACGCCATGGCTGCACAAGATTTCCGGCGCCCGCGCCATGATGGTCGAGCCGATCCCGTACAATCAGAAGCGGCTGCGCGCCAACTATCCCGATGCGGATCGCTTCATCATCGAGCCAGTGGCCGTCACCAGGACCAAGGGCACGATCACCGTCCATACTTTCGATGCCGCAGCCCTCGAGGCCGGTACATTGCCCCTTGAATTCATAGGCTGCTCGTCGGTCACCGACACCAATCTGATGTCGGGCAAGAATGCCTGGGGCGAGGCCGACGCCAACTTCAACAAATTCGCACCGCACCTCAGGGACATCGAGGTGCCATCGGAAACACTGCAGACATTGCTCGACCGCAACGGCATCACCCACATCGACGCCTTCCTCGTCGATTGCGAAGGCGCGGACTGGATCGTCTTCGAGCAGCTCGACCTCAAGCGCTATCGTCCTGGCATGATCAAGGTGGAAGTCGGCGCGTTGCCGGCCCCGGAGATCGGCCAGGTCGTGGTCAAGCTGAAGACGGCGGGCTACCAGGTCGGCTTCCAGGCCGAGGATGTCTGGGCGTTCGCCTGACGCTGCCGTTTCTGCCTGATCATATCGGGTCGCGCCGCACCTGCGGCGTGTCGCAAACAGGCGGTAGCGTCGTCCCGGTCGCCTGCATATTGTGCGCCGATCAAGACGGGCGCCGACGCTGCCCGGAATAGCTTTGGAGTTGCGGGCAATGGCAGAGTTTCCGAAAAAGGCGAAGGTCGTCATCATTGGCCTCGGCGGTATTGTCGGGGCATCGATCGCGCATCACCTGATCGAGCGCGGCTGGGACGATATTGTCGGCATCGACAAGTCCGGCATCCCGACCGATATCGGCTCGACCGCGCATGCTTCCGACTTCTGCTACACGACCAGCCACGATTTCCTGTCTTGCTGGACGACGCTTTATTCCATCGATTTCTACGAGAAGATGGGTCACTACGCTCGCATCGGCGGCCTCGAAGTGGCTCGCATCGGCGACGACGGCCGCATGGACGAGATCAAGCGCAAGATCGCTTCGGCCAAGGCTTTCGGCACGCGGGCGCGCCTGATCGAGCCGGCTGAGATCAAGGAAAAGTTCCCGCTGATCGAAGAAGCGATGGTGCAGGGCGGCCTGTGGGACCCGGACGCCGGCCTCGTCATCCCGCGCTCGCAGACCGTTGCCGGCAAGCTGGTCGACCAGGCGGAAGCGTCTGGTAAGTTGAAATCCTTCGCCAACACTTCGGCCAGGTCGCTCGTCGTCAAGGACGGCCGCATCACCTCCGTGGTGACCGACCGCGGCACCATCGAGGCCGATTATGTCATCGTCTGCGCCGGCATCTGGGGCCGGCTGATCGCGGAAATGGTCGGCGAGGACCTGCCGGTCATGCCGATCGACCATCCGCTGACTTTCTTCGGCCCTTACAATGAGTTCGCCGGCACCGGCAAGGAGATCGGCTGGCCGCTGCTGCGCGACCAGGGCAACTCGGCCTATATGCGCGACACGGGTGACCCCAAGACCGCCGAGGGCGGCCAGATCGAATGGGGCTATTACGAAGAAAACAATCCGCGCCTTTGCCATCCGCGCGACCTCTTGGAAAAGCACGAGGCGCGGCTGTCGCCGTCGCAGCGCGACCTCGACATGGAACAGATCCTGGCGCCGCTCGAACGCGCCATGGAACTGACGCCGATCCTGGGCGAACTCGGCTACAACGAAAGCCATTCCTTCAACGGCCTGCTGCAAGTAACCGCCGATGGCGGCCCGTCGATGGGCGAAAGCCAGAAGGTCAGGGGCCTCTGGTATGCCGTCGCCATCTGGGTCAAGGACGGTCCCGGCATGGGCAAGCTGATCGCCGACTGGATGACCGACGGTCGTACTTCGATCGACCACCACGCCATCGACTATGCACGCTTCTATCCGCACCAGACCAAGGAGCAGTTCATCTGGGATCGCTGCACCGAGACGGCGATGAAGGTCTATAATCCCGCGGTGCATCCGCGCGAGCCGTTCTCCAAGGGCCGCAACATCAGGCGCTCGCCGTTCTGGGAGCGCGAGAAGGAACTCGGCGGCTACTTCATGGAACTGGGCGGCTGGGAGCGCGCCCATGGCTATGCCGCCAACGAGCACCTTTTGGAGAAGTATGGCAACCGCGTTCCCATACGTGAGAACGAGTGGGACAACCGCCATTTCTGGCGCGTCTCCAATGCCGAGCATCTGGCGATGAGCGAGGATTGCGGTATCGTCAACCTGTCGCATTTCTCGATGTATGACATCGAGGGACCCGACCATGTCGCGCTGCTGGAATGGCTGTGCGCGGCAAAGGTCGGCGGCGACAACAATATCGGCAAGGGCATCTACACCCACTTCCTCGACGAGGAGGGCATGGTGCGCGCCGACTTTACCGTCATCCGCATGGCCGACCGCTGTCGTTTGATCGATGGCGCCGACGCCGGCCCGCGCGACTTCCGCTACATGCAGCGCACCGCGCAGGACAAAGGTTTCGACGTCACCATCACCGATGTGACGGAAAAATACGTCACCATCGGCATCTGGGGTCCGAACGCGCGGGCAACCCTGCAGAAGGTGGTCGAGAATCCGGACGGGCTGTCGCTCGAAAACTTCCCCTTCGCGGCAATCAAGCCGGTCAGGATCGGCGGCAAGGATGTCACCGCTTTCCGCATCTCCTATGTCGGCGAGCAGGGCTGGGAACTGCATATGCGCTATGAGGACGGCCTTGCCGTCTGGGATGCGCTGCGCTCGACCGGCGTGATGCCGTTCGGCGTCGAGACCTATGCCAATACGCGCCGCATGGAAAAGAGCCTGCGGCTGCAGAACGCCGATCTTCTGACCGAGTACAATCTGCTCGAAGCCGATCTGGCGCGGCCGAAGGTCAAGGAGAACGATTTCTGCGGCAAGGCCAAGCATATCGAATACCGCGCCCGCGAGCATCAGCCGGCGACTTTGTGCACGCTGGTGATGACCGAAAACACCGATTCGAAAGGCGTCGCGCGCTTTCCGGTCGGCATCATGCCGGTGCTGGATCCGGCGACCGGAGAGACGCTGGTCGACGAGCTCGGCCGCCGCTCCTTCACTACATCGGTCGCCTACGGCCCGACCATCGGCAAGAACATCGCGCTCGCCTACCTGCCGCATTCGTATGCGCAGGAAGGCCGCAAGCTCAAGGTCGAGTATTTCGGCGAAACCTATCCGGTCGAAGTCGCTGGCGTCGGCTACAAGCCGCTCTACGACCCGGAGAATCTCAAGCCGCGCAGCTGATCTCCTGATGGAGCAACGGACCGACTGCAAAAGCCTGGCTTCGAGCCGGGCTTTTGTCTTCTTAACCGAGCGGTTTTCGCTTACCCTTGCGGCATGTCTGCTTTCCCGTGTGCAAGACATCTCCTTTCCGGCTGCGCCGCGCTGGTGCTGATGCTCTGGCTGGCGCCGGGATCCCGCGCGGATGAGCCGGTCGATGTCGAGCTGGTGCTGGCGGTCGACGTTTCGCTGTCGATGTCGGCGGACGAGCTCGAGATCCAGCGTCATGGCTACGCGGCGGCGCTGACGCATGACAATGTGCTGCAGGCGATCGCCGATGGCGCCTATGGCAAGATCGCCGTCACCTATGTCGAATGGGCCGGCACCAGCTGGCAGAAGGTCATCGTGCCGTGGACGGTTATTGCCAGCCGGGCCGATGCGGAAAAAGTGGTGGCGCAACTCGATGCCCATCCTCCCGACAGCGCGCGGCGCACGTCGATCTCCGGGGCGATGGAGTTCGGTGCCGATCTGTTCGCCGAGAGCGGCTACCAGGGGACCAAGCGGGTCATCGATATTTCCGGTGACGGACCCAACAATCAGGGCGCGCCGGTCAATCTCACCCGCGACGGCGTGGTCAGGCAAGGCATCATCATCAACGGCCTGCCGCTGATGACGCGTGGCGGCTTTTCCGGCGCCTACGATGTCAACGATCTCGACCGCTACTACAGCGACTGCGTCATCGGCGGCCCCGGCGCCTTCATGATCCCAGTCAACGACTGGACGCAATTTCCCGAAGCCATACGCCGCAAGCTGGTGCTGGAGCTCGCCGGCCCGGCGTCGCCGCAGTGGGCGGCGGAGGAGGCGGATCATCCGCCCGTGGTGCTGGCACAGGACAAGCCCGCCAGCGACTGCCAGATCGGCGAGAAGATGTGGCGCAACCGCAGCTGGATGTTGGACAGCCGCTAGGCCTTATCCCGGGGACATGCCTCACCATCCTGTTGATTGACAAGCCGATTGGCGTCTGTGAGACAATTCCCCCGAGATAAAACAAAAGGGGAACTCACATGAACAGGATCGCCGTTTTCGCCTCAACCTTGACGCTTGCCGCCGGATTGTCCGCGCCGGTGATGGCCGCCACCTCGGTCACCATCGGCATCAGCGGCTGGACCGGCTTTGCACCGCTGACGCTTGCCAAGCAAGCGGGGCTCTTCGAGAAGCACGGCCTCGACGTGACCTTGAAGAAGGTGCCGCAGGCCAGCCGTCCGCTCGCCATCGCCAGCGGCGACCTGCAATGCGCTGCCACCACCGTCGAGACCTGGCTGGTGTGGAATGCCAGCGGCGTGACCACCAAGCAGATTTTCCAGCTCGACAAATCCTATGGCGCCGATGGCATCGTCGTGCGCAACGACATCAAGAGCGTCGCCGATCTCAAGGGCAAGAACGTCGCCTCCTCGGCGCCGGGCACGTCGCCCTATTTCATGCTCGCCTGGGTGCTGAACAAGAACGGCATGTCGACCAAGGACGTCACCGTCGTCAATCTGGAGCCGGATGCGGCCGCGCAGGCCTTCCTCGCCGGCCAGAACGATGCTGCCGTCACCTATGAGCCATTCATCTCGGCGGTCCGCGACAAGTCCGACCAAGGCCATATCCTGGCGACCACGCTCGACTACCCGATGGTGCTCGACACGGTCGGCTGCACGCCTGAATTCCTCAAGGCCAATCCGGATGCCGCCAAGGCGCTGGCCGACAGCTATTTCGAAGCGCTCGACCTGATCAAGAAGGACCCGCAGAAATCCTACGAGATCATGGGCGCCGACGTGAAGCAGTCGGCCAAGGAATTCGAGGATTCGGCGAAGTACCTGAAATGGGCCGACAAGGCCGAGAACAAGCAGTTCTTCACCAAGGAGTTTTTGGATTTCTCCAAGACCGCCGGCGATCTGCTGCTGCAAATGGGGCTGATCAAGGAAGCGCCCGATGTTGCCACGCTGGCCGACACCAGCGCGGTGTCCAACTGATCGTCCGGCCTTTGCCCATCCTGCGGCGGCGCCTGGCGCCGCCGTCCTCTCCTGGACACGTGACCATTTGATGGGGACGATGTGAAGATGCGCCCCTTGCACCCAGTCTCGCCGGGCCTGCGAACCGTGCTCGGCATTTCCTTCTTCGTGCTGTTCGTCGCCTTCTGGGCCTGGATCACGCTTGGCGGCCACGTCAACCGCATCTTCCTCGCCGATCCGCTGTCAATGCTGCGGGATGGCTGGCGGCTGCTGGTCGAGGACCGTTTCTGGCTCGACATACTGATCACCATCTGGCGTGTCTTTGGCGGCTTCGTGCTGGCCTCGGTCGTCGCCGTGCCGATCGGCATCGCCATGGGCGCCTGGAAGCCGGTGGAAGCGTTCCTGGAGCCGTTCGTCTCCTTCGCCCGCTATCTGCCGGCGTCGGCGTTCATTCCGCTGCTCATCCTGTGGGCCGGCATCGGCGAGCTGGAAAAGCTGCTGGTCATCTTCGTCGGCTCGGTGTTCCAGATCATCCTGATCGTCGCCGTCAAGGTCGGCTCCACGCGGCGCGATCTGGTCGAGGCGGCCTACACGCTGGGCTCGACCAACAATGGCATCGTCAAACGGGTGATCATGCCGGCCAATGCGCCCGAAATCGCCGAGACGCTGCGGCTGGTGCTCGGCTGGGCCTGGACCTATGTCATCGTCGCCGAGCTGATCGGCTCATCGTCCGGCATCGGCTACATGATCATCAACAGCCAGTCGCGGCTGGCGACAGGGCAGATCATCTTCGGCATCATCGTCATCGGGCTGATCGGACTGTTGTCCGATTTCGCCTTCAAGGCCTTCAACCGCTGGCTCTTTCCATGGAGCCTGGCGTGAGCAAGCTTCTCATCGAGGGCGTCTCACGCACCTTTGCCGGCGTGCGCGGCGGACAGCCGGTCAAGGCGCTGATGCCGGTCGACCTGAAGGTCGCCGCCAACGATTTCATCACCATTCTCGGGCCATCAGGCTGTGGAAAGTCGACGCTGCTGAGGATCGTCGCCGGCCTGGAGGCGCCGAGCGAAGGCCGTGTGCTGCTCGACGGCAAGGCGGTGACGCGGCCGGGGCCGGATCGCGGCATGGTCTTCCAGTCCTACACGCTGTTCCCGTGGTTGACGGTCGCCGAAAACATCGCCTTTGGCCTGCGCGAACGCGGCATGGCGCAAAAGGAGCGGGACGGGATCGTCGCCTCCTATGTCGACCTCGTCGGCCTGAAGGGATTCGAGAACCATTGGCCGAAGCAGCTGTCCGGCGGCATGCAGCAGCGCACGGCGATTGCCCGGGCGCTCGCCAACGATCCGGAAATCCTGTTGCTGGACGAGCCGTTCGGCGCCCTCGACAACCAGACCCGTGGCCTGATGCAGGAACTGCTGCTCGGCATCTGGGAACGGCGCAAGAAGACGGTGCTGTTCGTCACTCACGACATCGAGGAGGCGATCTTCATGGCCTCGCGCGTCATCGTGATGACGGCGCGGCCCGGCCGCATCAAGTCGGATGTCGCCATCGACCTGCCGCATCCACGCCACTACACGCTGAAGACCAGCCAGGAATTCTCAGGCCTGAAGGCGCGGCTGACCGAGGACATCCGCGTCGAGGCGATGCGGACAGCTCAGGGGCAGCCGGCCGAGGCCTGATCGCGGATCAAGGCTTGATCCAGGGATCAGGCCGCCAGCAGCTGCTTGCGGTCGACGCGCTCCTGCTGCGGCGAGCGGGCATAGAGTTCGCGGTAGCATTTGGAGAAATGCGAGGCCGAGACGAAGCCGCAGGCGACCGCCACTTCGACCACCGGCATCGACGACTGGATCAGCAGATGCCTTGCGCGGTCGAGCCGGATTTCCAGATAGTAGCGGGCAGGGGAGCGGCCCATCTCGGTGCGGAACAGCCGCTCGATCTGGCGGCGCGACAGGTCGACATGGTCGGCGATCTCGATCAGCGACAGCGGCTCGGACAGATTGCCTTCCATCAGCTCGATAATGGTCAGCACCTTCGAGTTCTGCACGCCGAGGCGGGCGCGCAGCGGCAGGCGCTGGCGGTCGGTCGGGCTGCGCACGCGGTCGGTCAGCACCTGCTCGCACACACGATTGACGAGGCTCTCGTCGAAATCGTCGCCGATGAGCTTCAGCATCATGTCGAGCGCGGCGGTGCCGCCGGCGCAAGTGTAGATGTTCTGGTCGATCTCGAAGAGGTCGGCAAAGACATTGGCCTTCGGGAACGCTTCGGAAAAGCCCGGCAGGTTTTCCCAGTGGATGGCGCAGCGCTTGTTGGACAAGAGGCCGGCAGCAGCAAGGATATGGGCACCCGTGCACAGGCCGCCGACAGCGACGCCGCGATTGTACTCTTCGCGCAGCCAGGCGAAGGCCGACTTGTTCTGGTAGCGCTCGACATTGATGCCGCTGCAGACGATGGCCATGTTGGGCCGATCCGGCCCGGCCATCTTCTTGCGCTCTTCCTCAAGCGAGGTGTTGACCGCGCATTCGACGCCGTTGGAGGCGCGCACCGGCTTGCCGTCGATGCTGGCCAGACGCCAGCGATAGGCCTCGTAGCCGAGCATGCGGTTGGCCGAGCGCAACGGGTCGAGCGCGGTCGCAAAAGCGATCATGGTGAAATCGGGGATAAGGAAGAACACAAACGATCGCTTGATCGGATGCTTTACGGCGTTCAAGGGAACCTCACGCAGCCATGACGCGAACAGGATGTCGCGAATAGCATAGCGTCATCAGGAAAAACCATGCTTGTCAATCGGCTACGCTGCCTCAGTGAGACAAAATTTGCGACATGGGTCGCAAATGGGCAATTGCTGTGCGGCGTTGCCCCGAAGAGCAGCAACAACTGTCCAGCCGGTGGGCAAATGCGCAAAGGCAAAACAAAAACGCCGCCGTGGCTGGAGCCAGGCGGCGTTACAGTCTTAAGCAGCGGCAGGGAGGCGCTGCCTGGGAGAAATCTTCAGGCGACGAAGCCGAGGCGCGCCGCAGCCATGGCGCCGGTCTGGCCGGGCATGGTGTTGGCAAGGCGCTGACGCTCGAGAGCGGTCGTCAGGTTCATTTCGCGGCGGGCGAAGAGGCGGGCAAAAAGCTTCATGATCATCTCCAATCGGTTGCTCAGACGGGTCGCCTTCGCTTGATGGAGTGGGGCAGCTCGTTTGCTGGTGGTGATATAGGCTTGTGCTGCGTGAAACCAAATCGCAAAAGCGAAGCGCTTGATATGAAATGCGACACCGAATGCGACAAATTTGGGCAGCGTGCCTGAAATTTACGATTATTTACAAGGCATTAATCGGAAACATGAGCCGCTATGCGGCTTGCTCATATGCGCCATGCGTTGGCGACATGGCTCCAAAACTCATTTGAATACAAATAAAGTGCAGAGGGCCAAGGGGTAAAGTAGAGAAGGCCTGCCGGGCTGGGTGCGCGCGGCAGGCCTTCAGCATTTGGTACACACGGTTTACTTTGCTCCAGCCCAGGATCCAACGCCGTTGCGAATGCCGGACTTGCTGTCGGAAGCTTCAGGCCAGCCGATATCCTTCTGCAGTTCGATCGGCAAGGAGCGGATGGCGCGTTCGGTCTGGTAGCGGGCGCGGGCCGCGCTGAATTCAGTCGCGATGCGACCGAGGGACGACAGGATAGACATTTCCTTCTCCTTTGGTGGCGGGTCGGAGATATTCCGGCCTTTGATGGGGCCTTACACGCGGCGTGTTTCAACCCCATTTCATGTCGATTACAGGTCTGTGTCGTGGTCGTTTCGTGGCTGCTTGTGGCAGCTACCTGCTTCGATGGAGTTGACTATCCTCCTGATCTGATGTTCAATCAAACGAAATGGAATGATGCTTTGTATCAGAAAAATTGAAGGTCGCTTCCCATGAACGCCCCGCTCAATCATCCGCTACCACTGCTCGATCTCGACGTTTTGCGCACTTTCGTGGCGATCGCCGAGACCGGCAGCTTCACCACCGCCGCCAATGCCGTCTTCCGCACGCCGTCGGCCGTCTCCATGCAGATCAAGAAGCTGGAGGACATTCTCGGCCGCTCGGTGTTCGCGCGCGACGCCCGCTCGGTGTCGCTGACCACGGACGGCGAGATGCTGCTCGGCTATGCCCGCCGGCTGCTGTCGATCAACCGCGAGGTGGTCTCGAAGTTCATCATTCCCGAGATTGTCGGCGTGGTGCGGCTCGGTTCGCCGGATGATTACGGCGAGCGTGTGCTGCCGCATGTGCTGAAGCGCTTCGCGCAGTCGCATCCCTCGATCGCCGTCGACGTCACCATCGACCAGAGCAGCAATCTGCGCCGGCGCATGGACGACCGCGCGCTCGACATCACGCTTCTGACCAATTCCTACAAGACCAGCGCGCTCGGCGCCGAGGTGCTTTTGACCGAGCCGATCGTCTGGGCCGGCGCCAAGGGCGGCTGCGCGCATCTGCGCGAACCGCTGCCGGTGTCGCTGTGGGAGGAGGGCTGCGCCTGGCGGGCCGGTGCGCTCGATGCGCTGGGACGCGAAGGCCGCAACTACCGCATCGCCTATATGAGCGCACACACGGCCGGCCAGCGCGCCGCGATCATGTCCGACCTCGCGGTGGCGCCGCTGCCGAAGTCGTTTCTGGGCAACGACATGGTCGAACTCTGCCCGAAGGACGGCATGCCCGATATCGGCACCTACAATCTGGCCATGGTGGTGGCGCCGGACGCCAGCGCGCCGGTCAAGGCCGTCGCCGACCATATCCGCGCGACGTTCGAAGTGTTCCGGGAAACCGGCAAGTTCTGATCCGTCCGGATCAGACCGAAAGCAGAAGCGCTACTCCGCCGCCTCGGCGGAGGGCGCTTCGAACCTTGTTTTCGTGTCTTGCCTGATCGGCGAGGGGCTCTCGTTGAGAAACGCCACGATGTGCAGGCGGGCGCGCCGCGATTCCGGCATGTCGAACAGTGGCCAGACGTGGAACATGCCTTGCTCATGGATAACGTCGACCTCGGCGCCGGCGGCACGCGCCTTTTCCGCGAAGACCAGATTGTCGGGGGTCAGGAGATCACGCGAGCCCGTCAGAAGCAGTGTCTTGGGCAGCACGGAGAGATCACCGTAGAGCGGGCTGATGTGCCAGTCGCTGCGGTCGATGCCGGCACTGTACATCCGGATCGCTTCGAGGCCGCCTGGAATGCCGAGCCAGGGGTCGTTGCGCTCGGCCTCGAACAGCTTTGGGTTGGAAAGCGACATGTCGACGCCGGGCGAGATCAGCACATGGCGCGACGGCAGTGGCAAGCCTTCTTCGGCAGCCATCATGGTCAGCACCACGGCCATGTTGCCGCCGGCGGAATCGCCCATGAAGATGATGTCTTCCGCCTCCGTCTCGTCGAGCATCTGGCGATAGACGTCGCCGACCATGCCGAACATGGCGTGGAAATCGTGTTCCGGGGCGATGGGATAGATCGGCACGGTGATGCCGTATCCCAGCTGGTCGGCCATGTCGGCGATCAGGTGCCAGTGATAGGGCGTGATCTCAAACACATAGGCGCCGCCATGCAAATAGAGGATGCGCTTGTGCTCGCCGGCCCTCGGAGCGATTTCGTAGACCGGAAAACCGTCGACGGTGCGTGTCTGGATGTCCAGGCGCTGCTGCAGCGAGGCGGGCGGGTGATGATCCTCGGTCTTGCGCGCGGCCGCGATCCAGCGCTGCAGGTTTTCCGGGCTGGAAAACGCCTTTTTGCGGCTGTACCTGAGCACGAAGGACACGACGTGGCTTTTGAAACTTGGCATGCGGATACACGAACTTCGGCAAGAGCCGACTAAGAGAAACCTCCACTATTTCCGAAGATCGTACCTTGGCCGAGAAAGTCAAGTTTTACGCAGTGTCCACACGGCGCTGTGATCCGCGCCGCCGTGGTCAGCGGCGCGGCAAAAGTGCCGCGCGCAGCTGGTTGCTGGTTGCCGCCGGGGACGTGCGAGACCCCCGGCGCTTGCCGAGCAATTTGCATTTGTCGGCGAAGCTCATCAGCGCGACGTACCCAGAAGCAGCGAGGTGAGCGCGGCCTGCGGGTCGCTGGGCGGAGAAGCCGGCCAGCCGATGTCCTTCTGGACATGCGCCGGCAGGCTGTTCAGCGCGCGGATCGCCTTGTTCCTGGCATGGGTCTGCCTGATGGCCGCACCGAAGCGACCGAGATTTCCGAACATCGACATTTTCATCTCCCTTGAAGAACGGCCTCGGCCGAGGTCTATCTTCGGCCGCCGTTCGATGCGGGGTAAATGCGCCTGCCATGTATCGGATGGATTTCGCGAAAACAGCGTTTCGGTTTCCGGATCGGTTCGATCCGGAAACATTTGCATGCAAATGAGTTGAGATTCGAGGCGACCTGTGAAGGTCGCTTCTATTCCCGGCTGCGTCTTGCCGCGTGGCCTTCGCGCGAGCGGCGGCGCGGGGCGGCGTCGCCGGCGACACCGTCCTCGCTAACCGTCTTGCGCGGCGGCAGTTTCACCGCCGCCGACAGTTTCGGGAACGGATCGACCTTGTTGGGCAGCGCCATGGCGTAGACGAAATGCTCCTGGAATTTTGGCTCCAGCGCGGTCTCGATCTTTTCGATCTGGCTCACCGTCTCCTCGATTTCGCGGCGATAGCCACGATTGAGCAGCGCCATGCGTGCACCGGCACCAGCGGCGTTGCCGACGGCCGAAACCTTGTCGAGGTCGCAATCGGGGATCAGGCCCAGCACCATGGCGTATTTCGGATCGATGAAGGAGCCGAAGGCGCCGGCGAAATGGATGCGGTCGACATGCTCGGTGTTCTGCTTTTCCATCAAAAGCTTGGTGCCGGCATAAAGCGCTGCCTTGGCGAGCTGGATGGCGCGCACGTCGGTCTGGGTGATGGTGATCTTCGGCTCGCCTTCCTTCAGCACATAGGAGAAGGTGCGGCCGTTGGCGATAACTCGCGGCGAGCGCGCGGACAGTGAGCCGTCGACGACGCCGTCCTCCGAGATGATGCCGGCGAGATACATCTCCGCCACGATCTCGATGATGCCGGAGCCGCAGATGCCGGTGACGCCGGTCGCCTGCACGCTGTCGAGGAAGCCCGGTTCGTCGGACCACAGCTCGGAGCCGATGACCCGGTACTTTGGTTCCAGCGTCTCGGGATCGATGCGCACGCGCTCGATGGCGCCGGGCGCGGCGCGCTGGCCGCCGGAGATTTCGGCGCCTTCAAAGGCCGGTCCGGTTGGCGAGGAGGCCGCGACTACGCGCGTGCGATTGCCAAGCACGATCTCGGCATTGGTGCCGACGTCGACGATCAGCATCATCTCGTCCTGGCGATGCGGACCTTCCGACAGCGTGACCGCCGCCGCGTCAGCGCCGACATGGCCGGCGATGCAAGGCAACATATAGAGGCGCGCGCCCTGGTTGAGCTTCAGGCCGATGTCGGAGGCCTTGATGCGCACCGCGCCCGAGACGGCGAGCGCGAAGGGGGCGCCGCCGAGTTCGGTCGGATCGATGCCGAGGAACAGATGGTGCATGATCGGATTGCCGACGAAGACGGAATCCAGGATGTCGTTGCGCTGGACATTGCCTTCCGCACAGACCTTGTCGACGAGGCTGGAGATCGCCTCGCGCACGGCCACCGTCATGCCTTCGCGGCCGTCCGGGTTCATCATCACATAGGAGACGCGGCTCATCAGATCCTCGCCGAAGCGGATCTGCGGATTCGAGGTGCCGGAGGAGGCGGCGACGCGGCCCGACAGCAGCGACACCAGATGCATGGCGATGGTGGTCGAGCCGATGTCGCAGGCCAGCCCATAGGCCTCGTTCTTGAGGCCCGGCCACAAGGCAATGACCCGCGCGATGTCGCTGTCGGCATCCTTGTGGATGGCGGCGGTGGCGGTCCAGGTGCCCTTGCGCAGGATGCCCTGCACCTGCGGCAGCAGGTAGAAATCGAATTCGAGGTTTTTAAAGCCCCAATCCTTCATCAGCGCGATCTTCAGCCGGTCGAGATCGCCGAGCGGCTTGTGCATGTCGGGCTCTTCGATCTCGACATAGCACATGCGGATCGCCGTATCGCGGGCGATCACCCTGGTGTCGGCATCCTTGCGGATGGTCTGCGCATTGATGACCGTATCCTGCGGCACGTCGATGACGAGGTCGCCGAGGATCTGCGCCGAGCAGGAAAGGCGGCGCCGTTCGGGCAAGCCGCGCACGCGTTCGTAGCGCTCTTCCTTGGGTCCCTTGGGCGAAATGTGGTCGTTGGAGGAGACGATCTTGTGCTTGGCGAAATTGCCTTCCTGCACCTCGATCTGACAGCGTCCGCAGGTGGCACGGCCGCCGCACACGCTCTCGACATAGACGCCAAGCTGGCGCGCGGCATCGAGCACGGGCGTGCCGACGGGAAACCGCCCGCGCTTGCCTGACGGCATGAATAGCACGAGCGGATCGGTGATGTTGGCAGGTGAATTCACGATTGCGCGCTTATCCCCGACCCATCCGGGCTTCACGGCCGCCGCGGCGGCGGCCGCCGTTGGCGGCGCCGTCGCCCGGTGCATTGACCTGCGTCGGTGCCGCAACTGCCTGGCCACCTTCGGCCGGCTTGTAGTCCTTGTAGGTGCGGATCCAGTTGGTGCAGTTCTCGTCGGTGCCGTTGAGCACATTGGCCCCGCGCACGGCTTCCATTTCCTGCGGACGCACCGGGTTCATGATCGCCGAGGTCATGCCGGCGCCGATCACCATCGGGATGAAGGCGGCATTGATGCCGTGGCGATGCGGCAGGCCGAACGAAATGTTGGACAGGCCGCAGGTGGTGTTGACCTTGAGCTCTTCGCGCAAGCGGCGCAGCAGCGCAAAGACCTGGCGCCCGGCATCGCCCAGCGCACCGATCGGCATGACCAGCGGATCGACGACGACGTCGTGCGCGGGAATGCCGAAATCGGCGCAACGCTGCACGATCTTCTTGGCAACGGCAAAGCGCACGTCCGGATCCATCGAAATGCCGGTCTCGTCGTTGGAGATGGCGACGACCGGGACGTTGTATTTCTTGACCAGCGGCAGGATGGCTTCGAGTTTTTCTTCCTCGCCGGTGACGGAGTTGACCAGCGGGCGGCCCTTGGCGACCTTCAGCGCCGCTTCGATCGCGGCGGTCACCGAGCTATCGATGGACAGCGGCAGGTCGACCAGCCCCTGCACGATCTCCAGCGTCTGCACGAGAAGGCCGGGTTCGGTCTCGTTCGGGTTGACCGAGGTGACGCCGGCGTTGACGTCGAGCATGGTGGCGCCGCAGGCGGCCTGTTCCAGCGCGTCCCTGATCACGGTTTCGAAATTGCCGGCGATCATCTCGGCGGCGAGCTTCTTGCGACCGGTCGGGTTGATGCGCTCGCCGATGACGCAGAAGGGCTGGTCGAAGCCGATGATGATCTCTCGTGTCGCCGAGGCGACGATGGTCCGGGTCATGAAGTCTCTCCGCCTTGATATAAAGTGCTTCTTTATATCGTCTCTGGTTTCGTTCCAGGGTCTGGTTGGGCCGCGCTCAGTGCGCGGTCTTTACCATGTCCACCTGTGTTTCGGTAATCTCGTCGTGCAGTATGTGGTCGAGTCGGTCGGCAACCATCTGGTCGTCGCGACGGATCTCGCGCTTCCACGGCTGGCGGCCCTTCAGCACGCCCGATTCATCGACGATCTCGGCGACATATTCCTCCTGGCGATAGGCCATCACATGGATGCCCGAGATACCGGGGATTTCCTTCACCTCATTAATGATGTCGATGCAGAGCTGCTTGCCTTCCTTCTTCTGGTCCTGCGCGCCTTCCAGCCGCTTGATGATAGCGTCCGGGATGTGGATGCCCGGCACGTTGTTGCGGATCCACTTGGCCGTCTTGGCCGAGGCGAGCGGGCCGACGCCGCACAGCACGAACACTTTTTCGGTGTGGCCGAGATCGCGCGCCTTCTGCATGAAGGTCCTGAACATCGGCACGTCGAAACAATACTGGGTCTGCACGAACTGCGCGCCGGCGGCGATCTTCTTGCCGAGATGGATCGGGCGAAAGTCGAAGGGCGGCGCGAACGGGTTGACGGCAGCACCCAGGAAGACCTGCGGCGGGGTCGTCAACTTGCGGCCGGACAGGAACTTGCCGTTGTCGCGCATGATGCGGACGGTTTCGAGCAGCGACATGGAATCGAGGTCGAACACCGGCTTGGCGCCGGGCTGGTCGCCCGCCTGCACACCGTCGCCGGTCAGGCACAGCATATTGGCGACGCCCATGGCCGCGCCGCCCAGCACGTCGCCCTGGATGGCGATGCGGTTCTTGTCGCGGCAGGCGATCTGCATGATCGGCGCATAGCCCATGCGGGTCAAAAGCGCGCAGATGCCGACCGACGACATGTGGCAGTTGGCGCCCGAGGCATCGACCGCATTGATGGCGTCGACCCAGCCATCGAAAATCTTCGCCCTGTTGTAGACGTCTTCCGGGTCGGCACTGTCTGGGGGATTGAGCTCGGTCGTCACCGCGAATTCACCGCGCCGCAGCACGCGCTCCAGCCGGCCGCGCGAAGAATGGCCGGGCAGGGGATCGAGCGGCAGATCAATGCCGGCCGGGTTTTCGTCGCGTTGACGGCCGATCATGCGGCGGCTCCGGTCTTTGGCGCGGCCGCGGCTTCACGGGCTGCCGCCGCCTGCGCGGTGACCCGCAGCCAGGCTGAGGTTTCGCGCAAAGACTGGTCGACAGGTTTCTGCACGGTCAGGATCTTGTCTGAGTTGACCATGTTCTGCGAGCCTTCCCAGGCCTTGACCCAGACGCAGGGCATATCGGGCTCGACCTCGCAATTGCCATTGGCGCGCACACCGCCGCAGGGTCCATTCCGCAGCTGCTTGGGGCAATTCATCGGGCACGACATGCCGGTCGAGGACAGGATGCACTGGCCGCACATGCGGCAGTCGAACATGAAGCCTTTTACGCGTTTTTCGACGAACTTGATGGGGGCCTCGACGCGCCCATAGCCAAGGCCTTTCCAAAGCGGGTGGAGCAACAGAAACATGTCGGCAAAACGGGCATAAAACCATTCGAGCAGGCGCGAATGGCGGACCGACCACAGCCTGATCGCAAACGAGCGCTGCACGCGCCGCTGCGGCGACACGTCGGCCGGCTTGTAGTCGGATTTCGGCGCTGCCTTCTTGACCTGAGTGGCCTGGGTAACCGCCGGTTGTGGATCAGACATTTTCTTTTCCGCCCGCCTTGACCAGAGCGACCAGCCGCTCGCGGTCATATTTCGTGTCGAGGTCCTGAAAAGCCTTTTCGACTTCGGCTTCGAGATCGTCGCCGACCGGAATCGGATCGGCCTTGCGCCATTCGGCGAGATAGTCGTCGGTGCCGCCGGCGCCGGTGCGCATGGCGCACATGTCGATGGCCTCGGTGAAGCGCAGCGGCAGTTCGCGCTTGGCGTTTTGCCGGCCCTTCTTGACGATGACCTGGGCAGGGATGTCGCGCCAGTAGACGACGATAAGATCGGCCATGAATTCTCGCTCCTCGAACTATCGAGCATTGCCGCATGCGCCGTGGGGCCGCTTGTTATGGGACGACGCGCGCGCATTCAAAAGCGACGCATTTCAATGTCGTAAAATGAAAGGTGCGTTTATTCGTTTGCGATGTGTGCCGGCGGCAGGGTCGACGTGCCAAAAAGGCCGTCGCGTCTTATGCGGTTCCGGGCTGAAAAAACCTACCAGATTCCGGTTCTGAGGCCGGTCCAGACGTAGAACCAGATCGTCGGATGATACCACAGTTTCGAAGGCAGGCCGGGATCGATCGTCGTCAGTTTTCCTGCCAGTGCATCGCGGACGGCCTCGACGCAGATGTCGCGCGAGAACGCCGTCTGGCGTAGCGCGTGACTTGAGATAGTGTCGCCTTTTTTCGATCTGCCGCGCGCCTGCTTCAGCACGCCACCGGTGTCGACGCCAGCGTCGACGAGGTGGACAGTCGTGCCGAAATTCTGCACATCGCCGGATACCAGAGCCCAATAGCCGCCATTCATGCCGCGATATTTCGGCGTGATGCCCGCATGGTAGTTGAGCACGGGGCAGGGCATTTTGCTCAGCATCTCGGCCGAGATCAGTCGGCAACCGTTGAGCAGCACCACGCCTGGCTGGATTTTCTGGATCGCCTGCAGACATTCAAGCCCATTGGCCGAGGCTACTTGGATGATCTCCTGGCCCGGTCGGGGCTCGACCTCCAGCTTCTCCTCTGCAATCAACCGCTCGGCATGGTCAGCGAGGAGCCGTTTGCCCAGCCTGCTCAACACCATCGTGCCAAGCTGGCCCATGGCCGAGATCCAGCCCTGGCGGCGAGCCCGACCACGCAGCAATTGCTTTTTGGATTCAGGGGTTTCGAGGACGACGCTGACACGACCAACGCGATCGGCGATTGCGTTGATCATAGCCCAGACATGCTGGCCGCCGCCGGTCACGACGACGATCGGCGCGCTGTTTCCACCCGGTGAAGACATTGCCCACTTCCCTGCCTTGCACGCGGCCGCCTGCCGCATGCTGCTGGCAGGAATTTGTGCCGGATTGGGGTTAAATCTTGATGACCACGCTCAGCGCTTGAACTCGATGATGTCGAGCTTCGATTCGTAATAGGGCGCGGGCAGTTCGATGCGCCATTCCTTGGCGCCGGTGCGGAAGGCATAACCGACCTGGTCGGTTTGCGGGCCGCTGCCATAGGGTTTTGCCCGATCGTCGTTGACGGAGCCGGAGCCGAGATAGATCGCGCGCTTCTCGTTGTCGTCGAAAAAGCGGCCCTGGGTTCGCTGCGAGCCGCTGATCTTTTCCAGCCGCCAGCCGGAGCCATCGTCGGTCACCTTGCATTTGAACCAGCCATAGATGACGAGCGGGCTCAAGCCACCCGCCTTGATGGTGCGGCACTGCCAGTTGCCAGTCAGGTCCTTGTCGGAGAACGACACCAGCGGCTTGGCCAGCAAGGCATCGAGCTGCTTGACCTCGGCTGGGTCGCCGGCCTTCGCCTCGGCAAGGGCTGCCTTGCGCGTCTCACCATATTTGTCGAGGCGGGCTTTGTCGGCCGGCGTGATCAGCTTCTGCACCGCGCCGTCGGCAAGAGCGGGCAGGGTGCAGCAGAGCAGGCCGATGGCGGCGAAAAGGGGACGAAGGATCATCTGGAACTCCCTGAATCTCTAAAATGGCAGTCGATAAAAATGGCAGTTAATGTCTGGAGCGGCGCCCCTGCCGGCTAATGCCTGACTTTACCGGGTCGCTCGCGCCTGTCATCCGTGCTTAACAGCGTCACCGTCAAAAATCATGGTGTGACGCATGCGAATCTTGCTCACGGGATCGTCGGGTTGGCTGGGCAGCGCGCTGGCGCCGCGACTGCGCAGCCTTGGTCACGAGGTGATCGGGCTCGATCCCGCTCCATCAACGGAGACGCACATTGTTGGCTCGATTGCTGATCGTGACCTGGTCATGCGGGCGGTCGGAGATAATGGTATCGAAGCGATCATTCACAGCGGCGCGCTGCACAAGCCCAATATAGAGAGCAGCGCCAACAGCGATTTCGTCGCCACCAACGTGCAGGGCACGTTGAACCTGCTCGACGCGGCGGTGGCGATCGGCGTGCAGCGCTTCGTCTTCACCTCGACCACTTCGCTGATGATCTCGCAAGCGATACGCGACGGGTTCAAAGGCGGCGCGCGCACGGCCGCCTGGTTGACGGAGGCGATGTCGCCCGAGCCGCGCAACATCTATGGCGTGACCAAGCTTTCGGCCGAACATCTCTGCCGTCTCTACCATCTTCAGCACGGCCTGCCGGTGGTCGTGCTGCGCACGGCCCGCTTCTTTCCCGAAGCCGACGACATGGCGCATGCGATCGAACAATCGGATGCCAACACCAAGGCGAACGAGTTTTTGTTCCGGCGGTTGACGGTGGAAGATGCGGCGCAGGCTCATATCGCTGCGCTGGAGAGGGCGCCGCTTCTCGGCTTCGACACGTTTATCATCTGTGCGCCGACTCCGTTTCAGCCCGACGACCGCGATGCGCTGATCAGAGACGCGCCATCGGTCGTCGCGCGCTATTACCCGGACTTTCCAGCACTCTACGCGCGAAAGGGCTGGACGATGTTTTCCTCCATCGACCGGGTCTATGACGCGTCGCGGGCGAGAGACCGGCTGGGTTTTGTCTGCAAGACGAGTTTTGCCGATGTGCTGGCACAATTGCGGGCTGAGGAGAGCGTCTCCTAGGAGTCGTCAGGCGTGCGCGGCCGCTTGCGCCATCCCGGCCGTCAGGTCGCCATAGCCGGTCGGGCGCCGCTCATAGGCGAGGCCGAGCAGGCTTGCTGCCTTTTCCGCAACCTTGTCGAGTTCCGGATCGTCGGTCTGGGCGAGGTAGATCAGCTTCTCGTAATTGCCAAAATAGTCCTTGATCAGCTCCGGGTGCTTGTCGAGGCCTAGCGGCTTCATGAAGAAGGCATCGAACTGACGGCACAGGAAGTCCGTCATGTAGAAGGACATCATGTCGTCGTCGGCGATTTTCGCGTAGGCCTCCATGCCTTGATAGAAGGCGAAGCAATGCGGTCCGGCCATGCGCTCGACGCCATGCTTCTCCAGGACGCGGTCAAGCAGGCCGCCGGTGCCGCAATCGGCATAGCCGACGAAAATGTGCTCGTATCCCTCCGCCTTGGCCTTCTCGATCGCCTTGTCCATGGCGGGCGCGATGCGGTCGGGATAGAAATGAAACTCCGCCGGCAGACAGGTCAATTCGAGGTGACTGAGGCCGAGCTGTTCCTTGACGGCCAAGACCTCGCGCGCAATCATCCCGCAGGCGATGACCAGCAGCCTGTCTGCTTGATTCGGTTTCGTTTTCTGTGTCTTGGCCATGGAACCAGTCAAAGCGGGCCTTCGTTGCTGTGGGGCTAACTTATCTGTTGAGGGAGACACCGTCCATGAAACTGCTACGCATCGCACCGATTGCCATTC
Organism: Mesorhizobium sp. P2_E9; assembly: GCF_056403815.1. Lineage (NCBI taxonomy): Bacteria > Pseudomonadati > Pseudomonadota > Alphaproteobacteria > Hyphomicrobiales > Phyllobacteriaceae > Mesorhizobium > Mesorhizobium sp. P2_E9. The sequence continues at coordinate 109,202 of NZ_JBFUET010000003.1, read as the reverse complement.
TTGCCTGTGCCCTGGCCCTTTCCGCTTGCGCGAACACCGTTCGCGGCGTCGGCAAGGATGTCAAATCGACAGCCAGGGCGGTCAAGGACACTGTCGCCAACTGATCGGCAGCCTCGTCCATCATCTGGGAACAAAAAAGCCGCGCTGCAAGGCGCGGCTTTTCTTGTCGGTCCATCCTGATGCCTTGGGTCAGGCCGAAGCGCGGACGTTGTGCTTGCGCTTCATGAAGTCCTTGGCGGTCTCGACCGCCACCGCGGCATCGCGGCAATAGGCGTCGGCGCCGACGGCCTTGCCGAATTCCTCGTTGAGCGGCGCGCCGCCAACCAGCACGACGTAGTCGTCGCGGATGCCCTTTTCCTTCATCGTGTCGATGACGACCTTCATGTAGGGCATGGTCGTGGTCAAAAGCGCCGACATGCCGATGATGTCGGGCTGGTGCTTTTCGATCGCATCGAGATATTTCTCGACCGCATTGTTGATGCCGAGATCGATGACGTCGAAGCCGGCGCCTTCCATCATCATGCCGACGAGGTTCTTGCCGATGTCGTGGATGTCGCCCTTGACGGTGCCGATCACCATCTTGCCCTGCTTGGGCGCGCCGGTGGCGGCGAGCAGCGGACGCAGGATGAACATGCCGGCCTTCATGGCGTTGGCCGACAGCAGCACTTCGGGAACGAACAGGATGCCGTCGCGAAAATCCTCGCCGACGATGCGCATGCCTTCGACCAGCGCTTCGGTCAGCACCTTATAAGGCACCCAGCCGCGCTCCAGCAGGATGTTGGTGCCTTCCTCGATCTCTTCCTTCAGCCCGTCATAGAGATCGTCGTGCATCTGCTGCACCAACTCGTCGTCGGAAAGTTCAGAAAGGATGATCTCGTCGTCGGACATTTTAATCCAGCTCCTCACGGCATCGCGACTGCGTCGCAAGGCACAAAATATTGGCGTTCATACCTAACCCGCAACGGGCGGGTATCCATAGCTGATTTGCGACTTCCCACAAAAGGAAAGCGACTGGAAAATCTATTGGTTTTCTTGTCGATTTTGCGACAGGCGTTGGCGCGGACGGGCCGTTTCGAATAGGGTGCATGGCTACGATCCGGCGAAAGCCGCGCCACGCGGCCGCAACGGTTACGGACCAGCCATCGTCAGGCCAGGCCATATTCAGGGAAGAGCGATCATGAGCGAACACGCGGCAGTCGACCAGGAAGCGTCAAACGCACGGCGTGGACGCGCTGCCAGCGGCGGCGCGGCGGCAAGGCGCGCCGCGCGCTCCGGCGGTGGCCCCGGCACGCAACTCACCTACATCAAGCGCAAGATCAACGTCTATGAGGTGCTCGACGAGGAGGGCCTGGCGCTGATCGAGAAGAACACCGACACGGTTCTGGAAGAGATCGGCATCATCTTCCGTGACGACGCCGAAGCGCTGCAGCTGTGGAAAGAGGCCGGCGCCGACGTCAAGGGCGAGCGCGTGCATTTCCCGAAGGGACTTTGCAGGTCGCTGCTGAAGACCGCGCCGTCCGTCTACACCCAGCATGCCCGCAATTCGGAACGCTCGGTGCAGATCGGCGGCAACGCCACTGTCTTCGCGCCGGTTTACGGCCCGCCCTTCGTGCGCGATCTCGACGGTGTCAGGCGCTACGCGACGATCGAGGATTTCCAGAATTTCGTGAAGCTCGCCTACATGGCGCCGTCGATCCACCATTCGGGTGGCACGGTCTGCGAGCCGGTCGATGTGCCGGTCAACAAGCGCCATCTCGACATGATCTACAGCCACATCAAATATTCCGACAAGCCGTTCATGGGCTCGGTGACCGCACCGGAGCGCGCCGAGGACACGGTGGCGATGGCCAAGCTCGTGTTCGGCGACGATTTCGTCGAAAACAACACGGTGCTGACCAGCCTGATCAACGCCAACTCGCCGATGGTGTTCGACGAGACCATGCTTGGCGCGCTCAAAGTCTATTCGCGCCACAACCAGGCCTGCATCGTCACGCCGTTCATCCTGGCCGGCGCGATGAGCCCGGTGACGGTCGCCGGCACGCTGACGCAGGTTCTGGCCGAAGTGCTGGCCGGCGCCTCGTTCACGCAGCTCATCCGGCCGGGCGCGCCGGTGCTGTTCGGCACCTTCGCCTCGTCGATCTCGATGCAGTCGGGTGCGCCGACCTTCGGCACGCCGGAACCGTCGCTGGTGTCCTATGGCGCGGCGCAGCTCGCACGCCGTCTCGGCCTGCCGTTCCGCACCGGCGGTTCGCTCTGCGCGTCCAAGGTTCCGGACGCGCAGGCGGCCTATGAGAGCGCCAACACGCTGAACTCGACGATCCTTGCCGGCACCAATTTCGTGCTGCATTCGGCCGGCTGGCTCGAGGGCGGGCTGGCGTCCTGCTATGAAAAATTCATGATGGACATCGACCAGCTCGGCATGACGCAGAAATTCTCCGAAGGCGTCGACCTGTCGGAGAACGGCCAGGCGATGGACGCCATCCGCCAGGTCGGGCCGGGCAGCCACTATCTCGGCTGCGACCACACCCAGGCGAATTTCCAGACCGCCTTCTACCGCTCCAACATTGCCGACAACAATTCCTACGAACAGTGGCTGGCCGAGGGCGAGAAGACCGCGCCGCAGCGCGCCAACGAACTCGCCCGCCGCTGGCTGGAAACCTACGAGGCGCCTTATCTCGATCCGAGCATCGACGAAGCGCTGAAGGACTTCATCGCCAAGAAGAAGGGGTCGATGCCCGACGCCTTCACTTGAAAGGAGCCCGAGTCAGGCGGGGCTAAAGTCGCCAACATCATCCACAAGGAAGTCTGGCGGAGCGCCTTCTCCGATCCGGACAAGAAGGGATGATTGCGCGAGGCATGATCGAAGAGATCACGGCCGCGCTCGGCGCCAACGGCCTCATCCTGCGGGGTGGTTTTGTTTTTCCTGAGAACGAGGACGCCCCTCATGGCGCCTCGGGCGCTTCCGCCAAATCCGTGCTGCTGGTGGGGCAGGCGGGGACGGCACCCTGGCCGCATTTCCTGCGCTGGCGCGAAAACCAGCCGCAGCAAATCGCCAATCCACTCGACAGCTGGTCGCGAGAGGTCATCGGTGATGTTGCGCAGGCATTTGGCGCGCGCGCGGTTTCGCCCTCGGACAAGCCCTATTTGCCGTTCCAGCAATGGGCGATGCGGGCGGAGGGGTTAAAACCGTCGCCACTCGGCATCCTCATGCATCCGCAATACGGACTTTGGCATGCCTATCGCGGTGCGCTGCTGTTCGAGGACGAGATCGCGCTTCCGGAGCGGGGCGAGGCAATCCACCTTTGCGACGCCTGTGTCGACAGACCTTGCCTGAAATCGTGTCCGGTCGACGCCTATTCCATCGAAGGATTCGCCTACCCGGCCTGCCTGGCGCATGTGCGGGGGGCGAATGGCGAACCGTGCCGGAGCGGTGGCTGCCTCGATCGCAATGCCTGCCCCTATGGCACGGAATATCGCTATCCGCCTGATGTTCAGGCCTTCCATATGGCGGCATTCGCCGGCCCGTAGTCGTCACGCGATCCTGCACGAAATGTTGACGGCCATCTCTAGGGAATGCCTTGCCGTGGCAGGCCGCGCGGATATGTATCGCGCATCTGACAAACGGAGCAGGCAATGACGAAGCAGGACCTTCAGATCAAGACCCGTGATGGTACAGCCAAGGCGGGCCTGTTCCGATCGGCCAAGACCTCCCCGGCCAAGGCCGGTGTCATTCTCTATCAGGATGCCTTTGGTCCGCGCCCGGCGCTCGACGGCATGGCCGAGCGGCTGGCGAGCGAGGGCTATGCGGTGCTGGTGCCCGATCTCTTCCATCGCAATGCGCCCTATGGTCCGTTCGACGCCAAGACCGCCTTCACCGAGGAAAAGACCAAGGCAGCGCTGATGGCGCTGGTCACCGGGACGACGCAAGAAATGACCATCAGCGATAGCGCGGCCTTTCTCGAAGCGCTCGCCGGCGAAGGTGTTACGGGTCCGATCGGCACCGTCGGCTATTGCATGGGCGGCGCGCGCGCGTTGAACGCAGTCGCAGCCTATCCCGACCGGATCAAGGCCGCCGCCAGTTTCCACGGTGGCAATCTCGCCAGCGATGCCGCCGACAGCCCGTATCGCCACGCCGCGTCCATCAAGGCGCGTGTCTATGTCGGCATGGCGGGCGTCGACAGGAGTTTCCCGCCGGAGCAGTCGACGCGATTGGCCGAGGCGTTCAGGGAAGCAGAGGTCGATCATGTGCTGGAGAATTATGTCGGCATGGCACATGGCTGGTGCGTGCCCGACCACAGCGTCTACAACGAAGCCGGCGCCGAGCGCCATTGGAGGCGATTGACGGCGCTGTTCGCCGAGACGCTGGTCTGAGTTTTCGCACGGCTGTTCTTGCCTGTTGGCGACCCGACCCGTTCGCGGTATCAGGCAGCCTGAAGGACGGCCCCCCGAATTGAGCGGGGGCCGAGCGGGAACAACTGGCCTGATGCAATCCTACGATGTCGTGATCATCGGCGCTGGCGCCGCCGGAATGATGTGCGCTATGGAGGCTGCCAAGCGGGGCCGTTCGGTGCTGATCCTCGATCACGCGGCAGCGCCTGGCGACAAGATCCGTATCTCAGGCGGTGGCCGCTGCAATTTCACCAACATCCACGCCAGCCCGAAGAACTTTATCTCGGGCAATCCGCATTTCTGCATCTCGGCGCTCAGCCGCTACACACAGCGCGACTTCATCGCGTTGGTCGAACGGCATAAGATTGCCTATCACGAGAAGACGTTGGGGCAACTGTTCTGCGACGGCTCCGCGCGCCAGATCATCGACATGCTGGTCTCGGAAATGCAGGGCAGGGGCGTCGAGCTGGCGCTCTCCGCCGAGGTCAGGGATATCAGAAAAACCATGGAGGGGTTCGAGCTCACCCTCTCCACCGGTACGGTCACTTGCCAGTCCCTGGTGGTGGCGTGCGGCGGCAAGTCGATCCCCAAGATGGGCGCAACGGGTTTCGGCTACGAGGTCGCCGAGCGGTTTGGACTTGCCATTGTCGAGACGCGGCCGGCGTTGGTGCCGCTGACTTTCGATGCCAAAACGCTCGAGCGGCTGGCGCCCTTGGCCGGCAACGCAGTCGACGCGGAAGTCAGCTGTGGCAAGACGCGCTTTTCAGAGGCCATGCTGTTCACGCATCGCGGCGTCAGCGGGCCATCCATCCTGCAGATCTCATCCTATTGGCGCGAGGGCGACGAAATCCGCATCGCCATGCTGCCCGGGATCGATGTGGCGGACGTCATCCGCACAGGCAAGCGCGCCAATGGACGGCAGGCGGTGCAGACAGTGCTCGCAAATCACCTGCCGAAACGGCTTGCACAGTCGATCGCGGAGCGCACCGGGTTCGACGGCAACCTTGCCGATTTTTCGGATGCCCAGATTAAAACGGTCGACGCCGCGGTCAACGACTGGCGCATCAAGCCGGCCGGTTCGGAAGGCTACCGCACCGCCGAAGTGACGTTGGGCGGGGTCGACACCAACGCACTGGACCAGAAGACGATGCAGGCGAAATCCCTGCCGGGCCTGTTCTTCATCGGCGAAGTCGTCGATGTCACCGGCTGGCTGGGTGGCTATAATTTCCAGTGGGCGTGGTCGTCGGGCTGGGTGGCGGGGCAGGCGGCGTAAGGTCGAAAGCGCCAATTCGAAAAAAACTTTGCATCACCCCAAGGATTAGCCATTAGCCTTCGTCCAACAGGCAAATGATGGCGATGATGCTGGATGAGAGCGAAGCCTCCGACGCCGAACTGATCGGGCGGGCGAAGGGCGGAGACAGGGGGGCCTTCGGCAAATTGCTGGAGCGCCACTACGACTTCGTCTATCGCGCCGCCTATCGCTGGTGCGGCAAGAAGGCCGATGCTGAAGACATCGCCCAGGAAGTCTGCGTCCGGCTCGGCAAGGCGATCCGCGATTACCGCGGTGGCGGCGCTTTCACGACATGGCTCTATTCCGTGACGATGAACGCGGCGCGCGACATGATGCGCAAGACCGCCCGCGAGACGGTGAGGACCGAAGCCTACGGTGTCCACGCGCTGATTTCCGGCGAGGCGCCGGCCGAGAGCGAGGATCCGGCCGAGGCGCTGTGGGCGGCGGTGCGGCAGCTGCCGGACAAGCAGCGCGACGCCGTGCTGCTTGTCTATGGCGAGGGCTTGAGCCACGCGGCTGCCGCCGAAGCGATGGCGATCTCGGAGACGACGGTTTCCTGGCACATCCATGAAGCGAAGAAACGGCTGAAGACGCTGATGCGCTCGGCCGGGGAAGTGTGACCATGGTCGACGACAACGAACTCAACAGACTGCGCGATATCGCAGCACCGGCACCGGGCGAGAGCGCGAAGGCGCGCGCTTTCGAAGCCGCCCTGCGCGCCTATGATCAGGAAAATATTTCTGCCGTCACCCAAGGATCGGTCGGCGGCCTTCGTCTCACAGAGCGAGCACAAAAGCTCTGGAGCGAGATCATGCAAAAGAAACTCATTGCCACGCCGGCCATTGCCGGGCTCGTCGCCCTGCCGATCGCCGGATACGCCACCTTTCATCTGCTGAGGGAACAGCCGCCCAAATTCGGCGGCGACGAAAAGATCACCGAGACGCTGGCCGACAAGCCGGCGACTTTGAAGCCGGCCGAGCCGAAGCCGGTTCCGACCGGGTTGGAGAAGGACAAGAAAGCCGACGCGGATGTAGAAAGCCGCGACGCGACCGATGCGCTTGTAGCGCCGGCTTCGCCGCCCAAATCCGAATCGGCCCAGGCCGGTGGCGTCGCTCAGCAAACTGCGGCGGAGCGCGGGGTGGTGACCGAGCCGGCACCGCCGGCGCCGACGGGTGAGTTCGCGCTGGATGGAACAGTAAACGCGCCCAGCACATCGCGGGTCGCCCGCATGCCGGCTGCCGAGTCCAAACTGATGGCGCCGCAGTCCGCCGTGGCACCGGCGGATCAGATCGCGCCGCAAGAGGAAAACCGCAACCGCATCGAGGGCGTCAAGACCAATCCGGTGCATGCGGCACTCGAAGAGCCGATCTCGACCTTCTCGATCGACGTCGACACCGCCTCCTATTCCTTCGTGCGCCGTTCGTTGAAGGAAGGCTCGGTGCCGCAGGCCGACACGGTGCGCGTCGAGGAGATGATCAATTACTTCCCCTATGACTGGAAGGGGCCGGATTCGGCGTCGACGCCGTTCAACTCGACCGTCAGCGTCATGCCGACGCCGTGGAACGCGCACACCAAGCTGATGCATGTCGCTATCAAGGGCTTCGACATCAAGCCGACCGAGCAGCCGAAGGCCAATCTGGTGTTCCTGATCGACGTCTCGGGCTCGATGGACGAGCCGGACAAGCTGCCGCTGCTCAAATCGGCATTCCGGCTGCTGGTCAGCAAGCTGAAGGCCGACGACACGATCTCGATCGTCACCTATGCCGGTGAAGCCGGCACCGTGCTGATGCCGACCAAGGCTGCCGAGAAGGACAAGATCTTCAACGCCATCGACAATCTGACGCCCGGTGGCTCGACCGCCGGCGAGGCCGGCATCAAGGAGGCCTACAAGCTTGCCCAGCAATCCTTCGTCAAGGACGGCGTCAACCGGGTGATGCTGGCCACCGATGGTGACTTCAATGTTGGCCAGAGCGACGACGATGATCTCAAGCGCCTGATCGAACAGGAGCGCAAGAGCGGTGTCTTCCTGTCGGTGTTCGGCTTCGGCCACGACAATCTGAACGACCAGATGATGCAGACCATTGCCCAGAACGGCAACGGCACCGCCGCCTATATCGATACGCTGGCCGAGGCGGAGAAGGTGCTGGTCGAGGATGCCTCCTCGACGCTGTTCCCGATCGCCAAGGATGTGAAGATTCAGGTCGAGTTCAACCCGAACAAGGTCTCCGAATACCGCCTGATCGGCTACGAGACCCGGGCGCTCAACCGCGAGGACTTCAACAATGACCGCGTCGATGCCGGCGATATCGGCTCGGGCCATTCGGTCACCGCGATCTACGAGGTCACGCCGAAGGGCAGCGGCGGCGAGCAGATCGACCCGCTACGCTATGGCCAGGCGACGGTCAACAATGGCGGCGTCGCCAATGCGGATGAATATGCCTTCGTCAAGATCCGCTACAAGCTGCCGAATGAAGACATCTCGAAGCTGATCACCACGCCTGTGACATCGGCCAACGAGGTGGCGTCGTTCGACCAGGCCAGCACCGACCAGCGTTTCTCCGTCGCCGTCGCGGCCTTCGGCCAGAAGCTGCGCGACGAGGATGCGACCGCGAAGTTCGGTTACGACAAGATCATGGAGATTGCCACTGCCGCCCGAGGAGCCGACCCGTTTGGGTACAGGTCCGAGTTCCTTTCGCTTGTGCGCCTTGCCTCGGCGCTGGGCGGTAACCGGTAGTGGCGATGACGGCCGGTTTCTTTCAGATGGGATCGTTCTGATACGGGAAACCGGCCTACGGGCGGGTGAGGCAGGCCGGCGAGGGATCATTCCCTTGCCGGCCTTTTTTTCGGATCCATTGATATTCAGGTGAGGCCGGCCTGCAAACTATGGTTTCCTGTGCTTCCGGTGCTCACGTACCCAAAAGTACGCTCCGCTCCGGTTCTCGGAACCCATCGTTTTCGGCTCGGCCTGACCTGAATCTCAACGGATCCTCGGGACGGCGATACCCGCATGATCGTTAAACTTCGCGGCATTTCCGGTACCGGATCGCAATGTCCTCTTGTTACACCGGACAGGTCTACGGGGCTTGAGGGAGCCGGAATTGCAGATCAGGACTATCGCCAACTCGATACCGCCGGCACGAGACGCTTCGTCGGTTTCGTCGGCCCCATCATCCGAATCCAGGCGCATCAGCGACGATGTCGCGCAGGCGCGTAACACTGCCATGTCGGCGCTGACCAACGACCGCTTCCGAGCAATGTTGGAACAGATCAGCGATCCGGCGTCATCCGGCGCGCTGATGACGATGCGCGGCGACAACGTGGTCGACTTCAAGTCGGCGCAGTCGAGCTACGCCGACAACAGCGAATAATCAAAAACGATCGCGTCAGGCCCGGCTGCGGCGCCGCTCACGGCGGGCTTCGCTGGTCTCGGCGGTGTTTTTCGTCGCCACCTTGTTGCGCATCGGGCCGATGCGCTCGACGATCGCCGCGACCGTCGGACGATCCGCCTTGGTGTGGGCGTCGAGCGCCTTGCGCATCGCGGCAAGGTGCTGGAACGAGGTGCCGCAGCAGCCGCCGACGATTTTCGCACCGGCATCGACCGCGAGACGGACATAATCCGCCATCAGTTCCGGCGTGCCGGAATAATGGATCTCGGTGCCACGGAATTCGGGAATGCCGCAATTGCCTTTGACGATGACGGTCGCCTGCGGCTTCGCCTCGGTCATGTCGAGCAGCGAGGCCAGGATGTCGGAGGCACCGACGCCGCAATTGGCGCCAACGCCGAGCGGAGCTTCAGACAGCCCGTCGACGACGCCGTGGATGTCCTTGGGCAGCAGGCCCATCATGGTGCGGCCGGCGGTGTCGAAGGAGCCGGTATAGGTGTAGGGCAGGCCGACGCGGATCGCGGCTTCTGCGGCGGCGCGGATTTCGTCGGGCGCCGACATGGTCTCGATCCAGGCAACTTCGGCGCCGCCTTCCTTGAGACCCTCGATCTGCTCGGCAAAGGCATCGACCGCCTCGTCATAGGTCATGGCGCCAAGCGGCACCAGCAATTCGCCGGTCGGACCGACGGAGCCAGCGACGATCACCTTGCGGCCAGCCTTGTCGGCAACGGCGCGAGCGATCTCGGCGGCGCGCTTGTTGAGTGCATGCACACGGTCCTGCGCATGGTGGAGCTTCAGCCGGTGGCGGGTGCCGCCGAAGGAGTTGGTCAGGATGATGTCGGCGCCGGCATCGACGAAGTTCTGGTGCAGGCTGGTGATGGTGTCGGGGGCGGTCTCGTTCAGCAGTTCCGGCGCTTCGCCGGCCTCCAGGCCCATGGCGAACAGATTGGTGCCGGTGGCGCCATCGGCCAGCAGCACGCCCTTTTCAGCCAGCAGGGCATCGATCGGATTGGTCGTCGTCATCGGATTGGCTTTCGTGTTACGAATTCGAATAAGGATATAAAGAAGTCTTTATGTCCAGTCAATGATTTGCCGCGACCTTCCGGCAAGGCGATTGGCTTGGCCCTCGACCATGTCGGGGCCAAGCAATCGAATGACCACGACTGCCATCGATCAGACAGAGCCTGACGGGAACGACATGCCGGCCAGATTGCGCGCATAGGCGGCAGCCTCGTGCGGGTTGATGTCGGCGGCACGGATCAGATTGTCGAAATGCTGGGTCAGCGCCTGGATCGGCTGGGTGGCGTTCAACACGACATACATGTCGCCGACGTAGATGGCGGCGCGGTAGGGGCCGAAGATGGTGAGCGGGATCGAATAGCGCATGCGGCCGTCGTAGAGAAACAGGCGGAAGGTCGGGTAGAGGTCGTCGAGCAATGTCGCCATATGGGCGAGCTGTTGCCTACGGTCGGCTTCGGGAAAGCGATCCCAGACACCGAGGCCGCGCGCGAAAATCTCCAGCGTGTGGCGCGGCATGCAGACTTCCATGTCGGTTTCCGGGCGCCGGTTGTATTCGATGCGGTATTGGGTCTCGCTGGCCTGGGCCAGACGGCTCCTGTTGGTGATGTTGGCCTCGTAGTCGACCAGCGCGCGGGTTCGCAGCAGGTCGGGAATGCCTGCCGGCACATAGCGGATCTTGGTGCCTGCGGCTTCAGCGAACCATTTGGCGAGCAGCGTCCGGTCGAAACCATCCGGCGCTTCCTCGATCTCCAGGCTTTCGCGGATTTCGCCGGTGACGCCTTCGTCCTGGCTCAAGCCCAGCAGCCAGTCGAGCGACACTTTGAATTCGGCGGCGATGTTGAGCAGCGTTTCGGCGCGCGGCAGGCGCGTCGAGGCGCCGGACATCAGCTGCGACAACGCCGATCGATCGATGCCGACAGCTGACGCGAATGCCGACTGGTTGAGGTCGGACCGTGTCAGGAGCAGCTTCAAACGCTCCCGAAAGATTGCTGACAGGTCGCGTTTGTCCATCGTCCGCTCCTCCGAATCTTGAGGAAAAATTTGCGCCGAATCGGTCCAGCCGGGTGCCTCAGGCGTAAATGAATCCCTAAGCTTGTTTACAATGTGTAACATGTGCGGTCAAATATGCGCAATCGCAACATTTTGTACACTTTGTCTCGTTGAGTGGAATCACTTCTCCTGACACTATGCTGTCAGGAACCACTGGGGGTTCCGGCGACTGAGGGACAGTGGTCGATAGCATGACAGGCAAGAGCATCAAGCGACGCAACGCACCGGCCATCGAGTGGCCGACCGTGGTTCTCGCTTTCTTCTGTTACGGAACATGGCTCGCCACCGGTTTCCTGCTCTGGCCCTCTTACCCCATCCTCGCGCTTGCCATCCTTGGCTTCATCCTGGCATTGCAATCATCGATCATGCACGAAGTGCTGCATGGCCATCCGACGCGCAGTGCGCTGATCAATGAAGCCTTCGTCTTCCTGCCGATCGGTCTGGTCTGGCCGTTCCGGCGCTTCAAGACGCTGCACTTGCGCCACCATGCCGACGAGCGGCTGACCGATCCGCTCGACGATCCGGAAAGCTATTACCAGGCGATGTGGCAGCATGACGAACTGCCGCCGACGATGAAATTCCTGCTCAAGATCAACAACACCATGGCCGGCCGTTTCTTCCTTGGTCCGTGGCTGTCCTGCATCGGCTTCTTCATCGACGATGCCAAGCATATGATGGCCGGCGACAAGGCGATCCGCAAAGCCTGGCTGCTGCATGCGATCGGCCTCGCCATCGTGGCGCCGATCGTGCAATTCGGTTTCGGCATTCCGCTCTGGCTCTACATTCTGGCGCCGGTCTGGCTCGGCCAGTCGCTGATTGCGATCCGCACCTTCGCCGAGCATCAATGGTCCGAGCACCCGGAAGGCCGCACGGTGATCATCGAGCGCTCGCCACTATCGTTCCTGTTCCTCAACAACAATCTGCACTTCGTTCACCACAAGACGCCTGCTGTGGCCTGGTACAGACTGCCCAAGCTGTTTCGCGAGCGTCGTGACGAGTGGCTGCGAATGAACAATGGCTATGCTTACCCGAACTATTTCGCGCTGATCAAAGCCTACGCCTTCAAGGCGAAGGAGCCGATCGTGCATCCGGTGCTGCGGCGCGCGCCTGAGCACGGCCGGGCCTTCCAGCCGCGCATCCGGGCGCGCAACGTCAGTGGGCTCGGCACCGCGCCGGTGCCCGCCGAGCCGCCCAAGGAATAATTCGGGCATCCCTGGGGCCCGTGTCGGCCAATTCTGATTGGACGCCGCGTTTTTGCGATCCTTTCTTCAGACGTGATGATTGAGTGTCGGCATGAGCGAATTGATTGCGGCGTTGCCGATGTATGACTGGCCGGAAGTGCGCGGCGAGGTTGACGCGCAGTGGGCACGTCTGCGCGATGCCTTCGGCCTAAAGGGCCTCGATGCGCCGCAAACCATCGTGCGCCGCAATGGCGATCTGCCGCCGGTGCCGGGCGGGATATTTGATGCCGAGGGAGCCTTGATCGCGCCGGACCCAGCGACATTGCCGCCCGACGAACTCGATTATCACAAGCTTTGGCTGCACCCCGCGCTTCTGTTCGCACAGACCTGCTGGGGGCCGATGGAGCTTGGCCTGTCCAGCCATGTGCAGGTGGTCGGCCAGCCGAGCTACGACGCCTATGAAGGCGGGCAGGGCGAGCTATATTCCAGTGCGCTGGTGATGCGGACAGGCGAGGGGCCGGAGGTTCGGTCACCCGCGGACGGCAAGGCGGTGCTGCCGCTCGATCTCATCCGCGGCAAGCGCATCACCTTCAACAGCCTCGATTCGATGTCGGGCATGATCGGGCTGACGCGCGACCTGCAGGCAGCCGGCGAAAGCCTCGACATCTTTTCGTCGCGCATTGAAAGCGGCGGTCATCGCGCCTCGATCGTCACCGTTGCCGAGGGCAAGGCGGATGTCGCTGCGATCGACTGCGAAAGCTGGGCGCTGGCGCAGCGTTTCGAACCGGCGGCGCAGAAAGTGGCGATTGTCGGTTGGACCGCACGGCGCAAGGGCTTGCCCTTCATCACGGCCAAGGCGACGCCGGAAAAGACAGTCAAGGCAATGCGCGAAGCCCTTGCTGGGTTAGCCGAGCAGCCTCGCATCCAACGGGTAGATTGAAAGTTTCTGGTTGCCGGTCTCGGTGATCAGAATCTGCTCCTCGATCTTGACGCCCTCGCGGCCGCCAAGCCTGCCAATATAGCTTTCCACGCACAGCACCATGCCTGGTTCCAGCACGCCGTCCGGCGTGTCCGGCGTCCAGTCGCTGGCATGCGGCAGCGTCGGGTATTCGTCGGCCAGGCCGACGCCGTGATAGAGCACGCCATAGCGGGTCGGGAAACAGTCTCCAGGCGGCACCGCTGAGCGTTCGACAAGGTCGCGGAACGAGGTTCCGGGCCGCATCAATTCAGTGTTGTGCGTGATCTGGTCGGCGGCAATGCGGAACAGATCGCGCTGTTCATTGGTCGGCTTTGCGTCGCCGCACAGCCAGGTGCGCGACAGGTCGGCGCAGAAGCCGTAGGGGCCGATCAGGTCGGTGTCGAAGGCGACGAGGTCGCCGGATTCGATCTTTCGCGACGAGCATTCCTGGAACCACGGATTGGTGCGCGGGCCTGATGCCAGCAGCCGCGTTTCGATCCACTCGCCGCCGCGCGCAATGTTGCCGCGATGCAGTTCCGCCCACAATTCGTTCTCGGAGATGCCGGGCTTCAGAGCCTGTTCCATCTCGCCCATCGCCGCCTCACAAGCGACGATGGCGCGGCGCATGGCGAGGATTTCGTCCGGCGATTTGATCAGCCGGGCATTCTCCATCACCGCTTCGCCATTGCCGATGGAGACACCAAGCCGCGCCAGTTCCTCGACACCTTCCGGATTGATGTGATCGACGGCGATGCGGCTGTTGCCGCCGCCATGTTCCCTCACCAGGTCGGCAATGCCGGCGGCCCAGCGGCGGACTTTCTGCTCGGTCAGTTCGCCGCCGTAGAGATACATCCACGACACGGCCGGGCGCACCTCGTCGACGACGCCGGAATGATCGGACAGATGCTCGCAGGAGAAATAGTCGAACAGGACCACCGGCCCTTCGGTGGCGACGAAACAATGCCGCGTCGGATTGTGCGCCACCCACAGCTGCATGTTGGTCGAGTCGGTGGCGTAGCGGATGTTGACGGGGTCGTAGAGCAGGGCGCCGGCGTAACCGCGCCGTTTCAGCTCGGCGCGGATGCGCTCCAGCCGGTATCCTCGCATCGCCGGAAGATCGGGCGCGGCAATGCCTGCCGCAGCCCATTCAGCTTCAGCCTGGGCTCCAAAGCCCAGCACATGCTGGTTAAGCGAAGCCGCTTTCTGGCGGGAGGCGTCGCGCAGGGCCTCGATCGAGCCTGGCTCGAACGGCATGATCTTGCGGTGGCGGCCGAAGCCGCCTTTTGGCCCCGCGCTGTCCATGGTCGAACCTCAGGTCCGCATCTTCTCGCCGCTCGGGTCGAAAGGCGCCTCGACATTGATGCGCGCCGGACGCCGATGTCCGAGGATCTCGATCTCGAACAGGCCGGCACTCTCGTCCTCGGCAAGGGCTGCCGGCACATAGCCTTGCGCCATCGACTTCTGGACATAGTGGGCATAACCGCCCGATGTGATCCAGCCAACCACGCGCCAGTCGCCATCGACGATGCCGCGCACGGCGGAAGCGCCTTCAGCGGCCTTGGAACCACGGATTTCCTTGCCTGATGTATCGAAGCGCGGCGCACCGTAGCCATGCGGCTTTTCCACCGTGCCAAAGTCCTTGCTGACCTTGGCCCAGATAGGCTCGTCGCCCATGACGTCGGCGTCGGCGGCGTCGACGATGAAGGATACACGGCGCAGTTTCGGGCCTTCCGCCTGTTCCTTGGCGGCCGCTTCGCGGCCGATGAAATCGTTCTTCTCGAGCTTGATGAAGCGGTCCATCGAGCCTTCGAACGGGCCGTAGATCGGCCGTAGCTCGCGGAACCAGGTCGGGAAGTTCTTTTCGAGACGCATGGACAGCAGCGCGCGCATGCCGAAATCGACCAGGCCGAATTCCTCGCCGGCATCCTTGATCGCCTTATACACCAGCCGCTCATAGGCCGGTGCCATCCAGATTTCGTAGCCGAGGTCGCCGGTATAGGTGATGCGGTTGACCAGGCACGGTGCACCGCCGACCGCCATCTCGCGGAAATCCATGAAGCGGAAGGCTTTTGTCGAGATGTCGACATCGACCAGCTTCTGAAGCAAGTCGCGGGATTTCGGCCCGGCAATCGAGAGGCCGACCAGCGTCTGGTCGAAACGGTGGATGCGCACGGAACCGTCCTTCGGCAGGTGCTTTTCGAACCAGCGCATGTGGTATTTCTGCGCGGCCGACGAGCCCCAGATCATGAAGCGGTCTTCACCGGCCTTGGCGATGGTGAAGTCGCCGATTAGTTTGCCGAATTCGTTGATCATCGGCGTCAGCACAATGCGGCCGGTCTTCGGCATGCGGTTGGTCATCAGCCGGTTGAGGAACTCTTCCGCACCCGGTCCCGACACTTCGTATTTGGCGAAGTTGGCGATCTCGGTGACGCCAACGCGCTCGCGCGTGGCGCGCACTTCCTCGCCGATCGGGCCAAAGTCGTTCGAGCGATGGAAGGAGACGATGTCTTTCGGCTCCTTGCCCTTCGGCGCGAACCACAGCGGGGTTTCGAGGCCCCAGCTGTCGCCCATGACGGCATTGTTGACCAGCATGGTGTCGTAGAGCGGCGTTGTCTGCGCCGGGCGTGCCGCCGGCAGTTCTTCGTTAGGGAAGCGGATGGAGAAGCGGCGCGAGTAGTTTTCGCGCACCTTGGCGTTTGTGTAGCGCAGGCCCGCCCATTCGCCGAAGCGGGCGACGTCCATGCCCCAGACGTCGAAGCCCGGATCGCCATGCACCATCCAGTTCGACAGTGCGAGGCCGACACCGCCGCCCTGGCTGAAGCCGGCCATGACGGCGCAGGCGCACCAGAAATTGGTCAGGCCCTGCACCGGACCGACCAGCGGATTGCCGTCGAGCGCGAAGGTGAAGGGGCCGTTGATGATCTGCTTGATGCCGGCCTTTTCGATGCCGGGGAAATGCTTGAAGCCGATCTCCAGCGACGGCGCGATGCGGTCGAGGTCCGGCGGCAGGAGTTCATGGCCGAAATCCCAGGGCGTGTTGACCGGCGACCACGGCTTGCAGGCCTTCTCATAGGTGCCGAGCAGGATGCCATTGCGCTCCTGGCGGGTGTAGATCTCGCCCTTGAAGTCGAGCACGCCGATCATCTCGCGGCCGGTCGACTTGTTGAACTCCTCGACCTCCGGCATCGGCTCGGTCAAGAGATACATGTGCTCCATGGCCAGCACCGGCAGTTCGACGCCGACCATGCGACCGATCTCGCGTGCCCACAGGCCGCCGCAATTGACGACATGCTCGGCGTGGACCGTGCCCTGTTCGGTGACGACGTTCCAGGTGCCGTCGGGCTGCTGCGTCAGGTCGACGACGCGGTTGCGCAGCACGATCTCGGCGCCCAGCTTCTTCGCCGCCTTGGAATAGGCGATGGTGGTGCCGGACGGGTCGAGATGGCCTTCGACCGGATCCCACATGGCGCCGACGAAGTTGGTCTCGTCCATCAGCGGGAACATCGCCTTGGCTTCGGACGGCGTGATCAGCTCGGTGTCCATGCCGAGATAGCGGCCCTTGGCGTGAGCAAGGCGCAGGAAGTCCATACGCTCGGGCGTATCGGCCATCATCACGCCGCCGGTCAGATGCAGCGAGCAGGACTGGCCGGAGATTTCCTCGATCTCCTTGTAAAGCTGCACGGTGTAGGCCTGCAGCTTGGCGACGTTCGGGTCGCCGTTCAGCGTATGGAAGCCGCCCGCCGCGTGCCAGGACGAGCCGGAGGTCAGTTCCGAGCGCTCGATCAGCATGATGTCGGTCCAGCCGGCCTTGGCCAGGTGATAGAGCACCGAGCAGCCAACGACACCGCCGCCGATGACAACCGCTTTTACGTGGGATTTCATGAAGATAGGTCCGTTTTTGCGTAAACTGAATCAGGGTGGGTGAGCGAGCGTGGCGACGCAGGCTTCCCGATCAAAAATCGGTCGGCGCGCCGCCTTCGGCCGTGCGCTTCTGGACGAAATCGTTGAGCTCCTCGCGGATCGCCGGGTCCATGTAGGGCTCGTCATAGGACGCCAGCCGCTCTTTCCAGACCTTGTTGGCCTTTTCCAGCGCGGTCGGCGAGCCGGCTTCCGCCCAGGTCTCGAAATTGCGCCAGTCGGAAAGGATCGGCGAGTAGAAGGCGGTCTTGTAGCGGTCCTGCGTGTGTTGGGTGCCGAAGAAATGGCCGCCGGGGCCGACCGACTGGATGGCGTCGAAGCCGAGCGCCTCTTCGGACAAATCGAGCGGGGTCAGGAATTCGGCCACCATCTGCAACAGGTCGATGTCGAGAATGGTCTTTTCGTAGGAGCAGCGCAGGCCGCCTTCGAGCCAACCGGCGCCGTGCATCATCAGATTGCCGCCCCCTTGTATGGCGCCCCACAGCGAGAACACGCTCTCATAGGCCGCCTGCGCGTCGACCGTGTTGGCGGCGCAGGTGTTGGAGGTGCGGTAGGGGATGTTGTAGCGGCGGGCAAGCTGGCCGCCGACGAGCTGCGCCTTCATATATTCGGGCGTGCCGAAGGCCGGTGAGCCGGACTTCATGTCGACATTGGAGGTGAAGCCGCCATAGCCGACAGGCGCACCCTTGCGCACCATCTGGGCGAAGGCGATGCCGGACAGCGCCTCGGCATTCTGCTGCACCAGTGCGCCGGCGATGGTGACCGGCGCCATGGCGCCCGACAAAGTGAAGGGCGTGACGACAACGACCTGGCCCTTGCTCGACATCTGGATGATGCCTTCCATCATCGGTACGTCGAGCTTGAGCGGCGAATTGGTGTTGATGATGGTGAAGACGGACGGCTCCTCGAGCAGTTGCTCGTGGCTGATGCCGCGCGCGATCCTGGCGATCTCGATGCCGTCGACATTGCGCTCCTTGCCGAGCGAATAGATGTGGAACACCTTGTCGGTCAGCGTGGCGAGGTCGCGGATGCATTCGAGGTGGCGGACCGACGGATGGATATCGGTCGGCTCGACCGGATAGCCACCAGTGCAGTTCAGGATGTTGTGCATCTGCGCCAGGCGCAGGAAGTTGCGGTAGTCCGCCTGGTTGCCGGGCCGGCGGCCGCGATCGATGTCGGAGCAGTTCGGCGCCGACGCCATCATCGACAGGATCACATTGTTGCCGCCGAAGCGGACGTTGTGCGCAGGGTTGCGGGCATGCAGCGTGAATTCCGACGGGCAGTTCGAGATCAGATCGAGGATCATGTCGCTGTCGAAGCGCACCCGCTCCGAGCCTTCGCGCACATCGGCGCCATGTGCCTTCATGATGCGGCGGGCTTCGTCGTGCAGGACGTCGACGCCGATCTCCCTGAGCACCCGCAAGGAGGCGAGGTGGATCGATTCCAGCTCGTCATCCGAGACCAGCTTGGTCGGCGTGAGCGGGTTTCTAAGCTGGCGGAAAGCCGGCTGCTCGAACGCGGCCGAGCCTCCGGCGCGCTTTCCGGCGCGGCCGCCACGGCGGGCACGGTCGGGCGCCAAAGCCGGTTCTAGGGGGTGTAGGGCGGCGGTCATGATGGTCCTCGTACGATGCGAACAGCGGGCGGCATAATGGACCGGCGGCCCGCCGGCCATTGCGGAGGCGGCGACCACTAGGGCGAGGGAAGCGACATGCCGGAACGGCAGCTTTGCGAGAGTCTCAAATGACCGGTTGATTGATCTCGCGCTCTTGAGTTTGGGTGTCGGTCCTCAGTTCCAACCGAGGATGGTGACGGACGGCTCGCGATGAAAGACAAAGTAGCTGCGGTATACATAGTCCAATGAATGTATCGCCATTGCCCGCGCCGCGCGCGACGAAACGTGAAAAGTTGAGCGGTAGTAGGACGTTAGGGACGACACTGCTTTCGGATACTGCCTGCGTAGGACGCGATAGGCCTTGCGGTAAGCTGGACCTTGCATCGCCCATTTCTTCAGTCCGTCATCAACTTCGGCACGTGAGTTGTAGAGTTCGCGTTTCAACGCCCACGGACGTATGGCGGCGTTGGCCCAAGCCTGCTCCACCTCATATGCTATACGCGCGGTCGGCTGAAGCGTGCCTTCATCTTTTCCCGGCCCCAGCGCCGCGGCAAGCAGGGTTGCCAAGCGTTGCACCGGTTTGGGGACCAGCAGCACCGCTCGGGTCAACTCAGGCATGAAGGCGATGTGACAGTGGGGGGACATCCCGGCTTCGTCCAGAATGTATACGTCCCAGCTTCCTTCCTGATTTTGGTCGATTGCCCACAGTTGGCCCGACGCCGAATTCTGCAACAGTTGCAGCGGGCGCCAAACCTCTTGGATGACGGGCCGCAGACCATGTGTTTGTGCCTGCTGGGGATCGACCAAGAACGTTTCAACGGGAAGCGAAGGGTCGACCAGATAATAGCTGTACCAGTCGCCGCGCCAGCCAACTGCGCTCTCCGCCACGATCAGTCGCTTCCCATTCTGTGGCGAGATTTGCCAATACAGATTGCGCAGCGTGTTCGGGTCGCCCGGATAAGCGATTTTGTCGAACACTTCGGGGTCGGCGATCTGGGCGTTGCCAGCCTCGATATGCTCTTCGCCGATGCTGAGCACCAACCGGGACATGGCAGCGGCCGCGATGGGCAAGGGCGCCCTCATGCTGAACGTGTCGGACCTGAATTGCGCCGAGGCCATCGCCAGAGCCTCGACACACTCCGAGCGCCGTGTGTCACCCGTCATCTGCGGCCATGCGAACGCTGTGCCGGCGGTGAAAAGCATGCAGGCGCCGGCAATCGCAGATTGCTTGAAGACGGTGGAAACGGTCATTGCATCCTCGCTCGTAACCCGTACGAACGATGCGCTTCCTGACGCCAGCCGGCGTAGCGTTTTGTTTGGCCTTGATTGGCATCGGCGGTCGCGCGATGTATGCCGTTGTGCGGATTTGTCCGGTGCAATATGAGGCCAGATATCGAACCTTCAGAGAACGTAGCGATGGCGGAGCGCGTTCGGGAGGAATTAGCCCGCCGTCGCATGTCTCGTCAGACGCTGGCCGATAGCGCCAAAATCAGCATTTCGACCCTTGAAAAGGCACTGAACGGAAGCCGTCCTTTCACCATCGCGAGCGTCGTTCGGCTGGAAACCGCCTTGGGCATTTCGCTACGCGTTCAGGTGCCCAAGGTCTCTTCGTCGAGGCCGGATCTGGGTGGATATGCCAAAGCCGGTGTTGCGTGGCTGGAGGGAGATTATCTGACGCTGCGGCCTTCCTTTGAGCTTGCCGGCGCCATCTATGCTTATCGCACGCAAATCTATTGGGACGGGGATCAAGAGTGTCTGGCGTTTCGCGAAATGGATCGCCTGGACGCGCCGTTTTCGCAAAAGGGCGTGGTCTCGATTCCCAACAGGTCCGGGCAAATCTATCTCTACACCAACGATCAGGGGCAGATGCGTATCGCCATCCTGAACCGTCCTCATATCCGTGGTGAGATCTACGGACTGCTGGCGACGCTGGCCGTCGGCGCGGGCAGCAATCTTACCCCTGTTGCGGCGCCGATCGCGCTGTTGCCTTGGCCGGGCGTTGGAAATCCGAAATTGGGGCGTATTCTTGAGGGCGATATCGAATACGCGGACTATCAAAGACATCTCACTATGATCGTTGATGCCGGCTACGCAAAGTTGTTGACGTAGTCGTCAAGAGCCGACCCGATGAAGAGAGGCCGCCGGACGATCCCGGACAATTGGATTTCCGCGCCTGGACCTTCCTTTTCCGGCAATGAACCGATAGCTGGGGCTCGCCGGCCTGATGGCCGGCAAATGGGCTGGCAAGTGTCCGGGCGAAGAGAGCTGTATGGTCGCAACCAACGCCGCCGAAGGCGAAGCGGGAACGCAGTGGGCAGCGCTCGCCGGCGTCACCGCGGCACTTGCCATGTTCGGCGCCGCGCAAGGGCTGAGCTCCCCGCTGTTCACGCTTCTGATGCAGAAGCAAGGCCTGTCGCCCGGGCTGATCGGACTGTCGGCGGCGATGATGCCGCTCGGGCTGATCCTGTCGGCCTCGTTCGTGCCGGCGGCGGTGCGGCTGGTCGGCGCGCGCAACCTGGCGGTCGGCTGCTCGCTGATCGGCGCGCTGTGCTTTCTGGCGATCGGCTATCTGCAGAACTGGGTCGCCTGGTACGTCATCCGCTTCATCATCGGCGTGGTCATCAACCCGCTCTATATCCTTGGCGAGGTGTGGGCGCTGTCGCTTTCGCCGCCTTCGCGGCGTGGCCGGGTGATGGGGGTGTTCAACACGCTGATGGGCGCCGGCTATGCCGCCGGACCCTTCACCTTGACCTTCGTCGGCACATCGGGCTGGGCGCCGTTCAGCGTCGGTGTCGGCGGCTTCATGCTTTGCGCCGTCATTCTGCGCCTTGTCTCGTCAAAACTCACCGGCTTCGAGGATGACGGTCAGCCGGCCGGCAGCTTTGTCGGTTTTGCCCGGGTGGCGCCGGCGCTGCTGCTGGCCGTGCTGGTGTCGGCCGCCGTCCAGCAAAGCACCTATGCGCTGGTCCCGGTCTTCGGCGCCGGCTATGGCCTGCCGGAAGCCGTGCTCGCCGCACTGGTGATGGCGCTGTCGCTCGGCAACATCCTGCTGCAGATCCCGCTCGGCCTGCTGGCCGAGCGCTTCGGCGGCCGCCCCATGATCGTGGCCTGCGCGGTGGCGACAATGGTTTGCGCGGCGCTGCTGCCGCTGCTGATCACCACACCGCTGATCTGGGGCGTGCTGCTGGTGATGGGCGCTGTCGGTTACGGCGTCTACACGATGGCGCTGGTCGAACTCGGCAGCCGCTTCAAGGGCACGCTGCTCGTCACCGGCAATGCGGCCTTCGCCTTGCTGTGGGGCGTTGGCGGCATTGTCGGCCCACCGGGCGCCGGCCTGCTCATGCAAGGCATCGGTTCGCTGGGGCTGCCGGTGGTGATCGCCGGTCTCGACGCTGTTCTGGTCGCCTTCGCTCTGTACCGCTCCTCGCAACGTCGAGCCTCCTGACATGCATCTGGCTGGAGCAAGCGCTTCCCAGCGGCGGGGCTTACCGCTGTTTGGCCAAACCGCTAATTCTGCCGCGCACCAACGGTAGGACCATGGCCGCGGCGGATTCGGAAACTGGCGAAGGAATGCAGTGGGCAGCGATCACCGGCGTGATCGCGACCGTCTCGGTGTTCGCCATCGCGCAAGGGCTGTCCTATCCGCTGCTGAGCTTCATCCTGCAGCGCCAGGGCGTCTCGCCGGCGATGATCGGCCTGTCGGCGGCGATGACACCCGTCGGCTTCATCGTCTCCTCGCCACTGATCCCGGCGCTGGCGCGGCAGTTCGGGGCGGGGCGCACGGCGCTCATTTGTGCCGCGCTCTCGGCTGTCGTGCTGGCGCTGATCGGCTGGACGCAGAATGTCTATCTCTGGTTTCCCCTGCGCTTCCTGATCGGCGTGGTGACCAATCCGCTCTATGTCTTGAGCGAAATCTGGGTGATCGCGCTGGCGCCCCCGGCGCGGCGCGGGCGCATCATGGGCGTCTATTCGACGATCATCTCGGCCGGCTTCGCGGCTGGCCCGCTTTGCCTGCTTGCCGTTGGTACACAGGGATGGCCGCCCTTCCTCGTCGGCATTTGTGCCTTCGTGCTGTGCGGCGTCTGCCTGGCGTCGGTGCTGCCGCGCCTGCCGAAGGTGGACGAAGCCGGTCACCAGGTTTCCGTCCTGAACTTCGTGCCGATGGCGTGGCTGCTTCTGTTCGCGGTCATCGTGGCTGCGGGTTTCGAACAAGGGGCGCTGGCCCTGCTGCCGGTCTATGGCACCCATCACGGCATCGCTGAAGTCCGCATGTCGGCGCTGCTGTCGATGATGATCGCCGGCAACATCGCCATGCAAGTGCCGCTCGGCCTGCTGGCGGAGAGGCTGACCGCACGCCTGGTGCGGCTTGCCTGTGTTTCCTTGACGGTGCTCGGATGCGTGCTGCTGCCGCTTCTCATCGAAACGCCACTGATCTGGCCGATGATTTTCGTCTGGGGCGCGGTGTCCTACGGCATCTACACGATGTCGATCATCGAGCTTGGCGAGCGCTTCACCGGCTCGACGCTGGTCGCCGGCAACGCGGCCTTTTCGCTGATGTGGGGCGTTGGTGGCATAGCTGTGCCGCCGCTGGCTGGTAGCGCCATGGACATATTGGGTGCAGGAGGCCTGCCGATCACGCTCGGCCTGCTATGCCTGGTGCTGGCGGTTGCGAGTGTTTTTGGCCGCAGATCAGCGTGAGCCTCTCATTTGCTTTGTCGTCTGAAAATTGCCCAGAGGTCACAATCGGCATGGTGTTCTGGCGGGTAATATTTGCTGCGCAGCATCCTTTGAATTTCAACAGCGCGATCAAAGTCTGGGATTAGTCCGACATCGGACAGCTCCGAATTCTCAAATGCTTCTGGAAAGCCGCCGCAGTTGGTCAGTGCGCTTGTTGAAACGTCCTGGTCCAGCAGGTCGTAGCCGAGGAACGCAAATCCATCCCAGTCAAGTTGGCGCACATCCGTCGAAGGTCTTCGTATCACGCCAAGGATGTTGACGGCGCTCTCATCGGCCAACTCTGAAAGAAGGAAGTTCAGGTCGACGAAGAAATCGAGCATATAATCTTCGTTCACAATGTGGGGCCAATAGCTGTCCTTTGTGTCTTCGAGAGCGGCGGGGCAAAGCATTGTGTCGAGCGTGACGACCTCGGTCAGTTGGGTGAGGCCCGACCACTCGACGTATTTGGTCCATCCGGTGCCGTCGGATGGACCAAATCTCTCTTTCGCAATGTACAGACGCTGCACGAGTTTTCCCCTATGGCGATGGTGGCTCGATAAGGTTTTCGCAGTTGATACGGTATCGCTGGGATCGCTTCTTTCGTGCGTTCCAATTGAATTTCGGTAGTGGCATGACGATGTTTGCCACACCGCGCCTTGATGAGTTTATCGGAGACCATATGACCAAGTCGACCTCACAGAGCCTGCCGAATTCCATGGCTGACGACCCCTTCCTCTGGCTGGAGGACAGGACAAGCAAACCGTCGCTCGACTGGGTGCATGGCCAGAACGAGATCACGACAGGTGAATTGCAGGGCGATCCATCCTATCAGGCGTCGTTCCAGACCGCGCTCGACCTGATGACGGCCGAGGACAACATCGCTGTCGGCGCGGCCATCGCAGGCCATGTTTATAATTTCTGGCAGGACAAGACCAATGCGCTCGGGCTGTGGCGCCGCACGACGGTGGCTTCCTACAAGACCGAGAAGCCGGTCTGGGAAACGATCATCGACTTCGACCAACTCGCGGCGAAGGAGGGGATCAAGTGGGTGTTCAGCGGCGCCAGCCGGCTCTATCCGGATTTCAGCCGCTGCCTGCTGTCGATGTCGCCGGACGGCGGCGACGCCAGCGAGATGCGCGAATTCGACATCGAGACCAAATCGTTTATCGAAGGTGGGTTTCGCGCGCCGGCGTCGAAGTCGGGTTTCAGTTGGCTGGATAAGGACACGGTCATCGTCTCGGCTGCCTTCGAGGACACTGACAAGACCGAGTCCGGCTATCCGCGCGTGATCAAGCTCTGGAAGCGTGGCACCAAGCTGGAAGCGGCGACGCCGATCTTCGAGGCGCAGAAAGACGATCTCGCCGCTGGAGCCGGCGTCGAGTTCGACGGCGACAAGCGTCATGTGTTTCTGGCGCGGGCAATCAATTTCTTCGCATCGCACAGTTTCCTGCATCTCCCGTCCGGTGAAAACAGGCGCGTTCCGCTGCCCGACGATGTCACCGACACATCGCTGTTCAAGGACCAGCTGCTGTTCGGGGTGCGCACGCCATGGACGGCGCCGGACGGCACGCTGTGCCAGCCGGACGGGCTTTATTCCCTCGATTTCGCACACTGGATCGAAACCGGCAGTTTTGGCGCCATCGATACCCTGTTGGCGCCGGCCTATCGCGTGTCGATCGCCGGCATTGCCCGCACGCAGGACCGGCTGTTCATCAGCCTGATGGACAATGTGCGCGGCAAGGTTCTTGTCTGCGAGCGTAGGGATGGCGCCTGGTCGATGAAACCGGTTGCGCTGCCTGAAAATGGCACTGTCGGCATCAGCCATGCCGAGCATTTCGGCTCAAGCGTGTCCTTCTCCTTCACGGATTTCCTGACGCCGAGCTCGATCATCTGGTCCGATGACGATGGCGAGACGCTCGCCACGGTGAAGTCGCAGCCGGCGCGTTTCGATGCCTCGCCGCTGATCTCGGAGCAGTTCGAGGCACGGTCGAAGGACGGCACGATGATCCCGTATTTCGTCGTCCGGCGGCGCGACCAGAAGGGGCCGGCGCCGACGCTGCTCTATGGTTATGGCGGGTTCGAAGTGCCGCTCTTGCCCGGCTATGCCGGCGTGCGCGGCAGGCTTTGGCTGGAGAAGGGCAATGCCTATGTGCAGGCCTGCATCCGCGGCGGCGGCGAGTTCGGGCCGGCCTGGCACCAGGCGGCGCTGAAAGGCAATCGCCAGAACGGTTTTGACGATTTCGCCGCGGTGGCCGAGGATGTCGTCAAGCGCGGCATCGCGACAGCAAGCTCGCTCGGCATCCAGGGTGGCTCGAATGGCGGCTTGCTGACCGGCGTTTCCCTGACACAGCATCCGGAACTTTTCGGTGCGGTCATTATCGAGGTGCCGCTGCTCGACATGCTTCGTTACACCGAACTGCCACCCGGCGCCTCATGGATGGCAGAGTATGGCGATCCGTCGAAGCCGGAAGATGCCACGTGGCTTGCGGCCTATTCGCCGTATCAGCATGTAGAGTCCTCTGCCGCCTATCCGCCGGTCCTTCTGACAACCTCGACCGCCGATGATCGCGTCCATCCCGGCCATGCGCGCAAGATGGCGGCCCGACTGCAGGAGGCCGGTCATGCCAGGACGCTGTTCTTCGAGGAAACCGAAGGCGGACATGGCGGGCGTGGCGACCGCCGGCCGCAAGCGGCGCAGACGGCGATGAAGTATGTGTTCCTGCAACGGGCGCTCAGCGCCAAGGCCTAGACGTATTCCGTCATGGGTCAAGCAAAGGGTGGTTCACCTCGGCCAGCCTTTGCTCTAAGGTGCCCTCCATGGCTCCTGCTATGACCTTTGTCTGCACGTTCGGGGTCGCGGTGACACCGTCACCGCGCACGCTGCGTGCGGAGCTTTTGCGGTTGTGCGCCCGCATCGGTTATTCACCACCCGCCATCCTCTGACGAATTCGCCCCGGCGCCAGCCGGAATAATTTCAGAGGAAAGATCCAGACATGACCTATCAGAACTATTCGCTGAAGCAGCTTCAGCAGATCGACGCCGCGCATCATCTGCATCCCTTCACCGACCACAAGGAATTGCGCGAAGCGGGTTCCCGCATCATCACTCACGCCAATGGCCCGTTCATCTACGATTCCGAAGGGGCCGAACTGCTCGACGGCATGGCCGGCCTGTGGTGCGTCAACATCGGCTATGGTCGCGACGAACTGGCCGAGGCCGCCTATGCGCAGATGAAGGAACTGCCATACTACAATTCCTTCTTCAAATGCTCGACCCCGACGCCGGTGCTGTTGTCCAAGAAGCTGGCCGAGATCGCGCCGAAGAACGTCAACCAGGTCTTCTACGGGTCCTCAGGTTCGGAAGCCAACGACACCGCATTGCGTCTTGTCCGCCACTACTGGGTGCTGGAAGGCAAGCCGGAGAAGAACCGCATCATCTCGCGCAAGATGGCCTATCACGGCTCTACCATCGCCGGCACGTCGCTCGGTGGCATGGATGCCATGCACAAGCAGCTCAACGGGGCCGTGCCCAACATCGTCCATGTGATGATGCCCTATGCCTACGAACTGGCGCTGCCGGGCGAAAGCGACCATGATTTCGGCCTGCGCGCGGCCAAATCGGTCGAGGACGCCATCCTCGAAGCCGGCGCCGACAAGGTCGCGGCTTTCATCGGCGAGCCGGTGATGGGCGCGGGCGGCGTCAAGATCCCGCCGGCCAGCTACTGGCCGGAAGTGCAGCGCATCTGCCGCAAATACGATGTGCTTTTGATGCTCGACGAGGTCATCACCGGCTATGGCCGCACGGGCGAATGGTTCGCGGCGCAGACCTTCGGCATCGAGCCCGACACCATCACTACGGCAAAGGCACTGACCTCTGGCTACCAGCCGCTGTCGGCACTGCTGGTCGGCGACCGCATCACCTCGACGCTGGTCGAGAAGGGCGGCGAGTTCAACCACGGCTACACCTATTCCGGGCACCCCGTGGCCTGCGCCGTGGCCTTGAAGAACCTGGAGATCATCGAACAGGAAGGCCTGGTCGACCGCGTCAGGGACGACACCGGTCCTTACTTCGCCAAGGCCCTGCAGGAGCGCATTGCCGGGCATGGCCTGGTCGGCGAGGTGCGCTCGATCGGGCTGATGGGGGCGATCGAGATCGTCAAGGACAAGGCGACCAAGGAACGGTTCCTGCCGTCGGGAAGTGCCGCGGTGACGGTGCGCGACCATGCCATCGCCAACGGCATGATGCTGCGCGCCACCGGCGACACGATGATCCTGTCGCCGCCGCTGATCTGGACCCGCGACACTATCGACATGGCCTGCGAGCGCATCGGCAAGGCGCTGGATCTGGCACAGGCGGATCTGCGCAAGCGCTAGAGCGAACCTCGACCCGGGCGTTTCCAGAGGGAACGCCCGGCCTCGAGAAACATACTGCCGCGATGGGGAACAACTTCATCCTCCGCGCGTAGTGTGTGAGGCAGCGGCCGGCCCGGTTGCGACAAGGGGTTCATTTTCCATGAGAAAAACCGGCAAGAGCCGACGCGCGCAAGAAGCAGCCAGCATCGGCGGAGACCTGATGCTGGCGCCGCTGGTGGCAATGATGCGTATGCCATTGATGGCGATGGACGCCGGCAGCAGCCAGCCCTGGAGCACCGAGACCGCGCGCGCGGTGAGCGAGAAGACTGCGGCCATGGCCGAAGGCGCGTTCGCGGCGCAGATGTCTTTCCTGCAGTCGGCATCGCGGTTCTGGCCGGAACTCCTTTCCGGTCGCACGCCGTCGCTGTTCAACGGCGTCGCGGCGGAGCGGTCGATCAATGCCGGGCTGAAGCCGGCCAGCCGCGCGGTGAAGGCGAATTTTCGCCGGCTGTCGACA
This sequence comes from Mesorhizobium sp. P2_E9, assembly GCF_056403815.1. NCBI lineage: Bacteria > Pseudomonadati > Pseudomonadota > Alphaproteobacteria > Hyphomicrobiales > Phyllobacteriaceae > Mesorhizobium > Mesorhizobium sp. P2_E9. The sequence continues at coordinate 80,815 of NZ_JBFUET010000003.1, read as the reverse complement.
AAGGCTTGAAATGAGGCCTGGCGGAACTTTGATTTTGCGCATTGTCGGGATCATGCGCTAGAACCGATCGGCGTACGCACCGATGGGGGATTTCATGGCCGGACAACCGCTCAACCAGCCCGCTGAAATTCCGCCCGAACTCGACCGCTGGAACTGGGGCGCCTTCTTCCTCAACTGGATCTGGGGCATTGGCAACAGCACCTTCATCGCGCTGCTGGCGCTGATCCCTGTCGTCAACCTCATCATGATCTTCGTGCTTGGCGCCCGTGGCAGCCGCTGGGCCTGGCAGAACCGGGCCTGGCGCGACGCTGAGCAATTCCGCAAGACGCAGCGCAACTGGGCGATCGCTGGCCTTGCCGTCTGGGTGGTCAGTATCGGGGGCTGTGCGACGATCGTCGGCAGCGTCCCCTTCATGCTCAAAGGCAGTGATGCCTACCACATGACCATGGATGCCATTGGCGCCGACACCCGCGTTAAGGCCGTGATCGGCGACGATGTGACCGACAATTTCTGGGTTGGCGGCAGCCTCAGCGTCAACGCGAACGGGGCGGGCGACGCCCAGTTCAGCATCCCCGTCCATGGCGCCAAGGGCAAGGGCACTGTGTTTTCCCGCTTGGTTCGCAATGCAGGCACATGGAGCATGCGCCTGCTGGTGGTCAGGGTGGATGGGGTGGATGCGCCGATCGTATTGACCAACGAAGATCATGTGCCAATTCCGAACGCGGCGATCGGGATATAAACATCAGCCTGGATATGACGCGGCAGAAACGCAAAAACCGCGCTCCATCGGGAACGCGGCTTTGCCAGATACGCATGGCGCTTCGCTACTGAAACACTGCGAAACTTACGGGCTCCGGTACGCGAGACCTGATCCGGAGCGCCGGGCGGATGCGATATGTCCGCCTCGCCATCCGTTTTATAGGGACATCGTTACCGCCGAGTTATCGAGAGCTTAAGCAAATCTAAATTTGCGGGTTTTCTGTGCGACGATTCCGGAAAAAGCCCATCAAATCCATTGGTTACGCTGGGTTACCCCTGAGAAAATTAATTATGCCGGAGAAATCGGCGCCGCCATGCCCCTGGGCGTTGAACAGGGCGTAGAGCTGTGCCGCCTCGGCGCCAAGCGGCGTCACCGCGCCCGCGGCAAGTGCTGCTTCCTGGGACAATTTCAGGTCTTTCAGCATAAGGGCCGCGGCAAAGCCCGGTCTGTAATCCCTGTTGGCGGGCGAGGTGGGCACCGGGCCGGGCACCGGGCAATAGGTGGTCAAGGACCAGCACTGGCCTGACGAGGTCGAGGCGACGTCGAACAGCGCCTGATGCGATAGGCCGAGCTTTTCCGCCAGCACGAAGGCTTCGGCGACGCCGATCATCGAAATGCCGAGGATCATGTTGTTGCAGATCTTTGCCGCCTGGCCGGCACCATCGCCGCCGCAATGGACGATCCGCCCTGCCATCGGCTTCAGGATCGGCTCGGCGGCGGCGAAGGCATCGTCGGAGCCGCCGGCCATGAAGGTCAGCGTGCCAGCCGTCGCACCGCCGGTGCCGCCGGAGACCGGTGCGTCGATCGACAGCAAGCCGTGCTTTGCGGCCGTCGCATGCGCCTTGCGCGCCGAGTCGACGTCGATCGTCGAGGAATCGATGAACAGCGCGCCCTTTTTCGCCTTGGGCGCGATGTCCTCGTAGACGGACAGCACGTGCTTGCCGGCCGGCAGCATGGTGATCACCACATCGGCGTCCTTCACTGCGGCCGGCGCATTGGCCATGACGGTCACGCCATGTTCCCTGGCGGTTACCAGGTTTTCCGGCACCAGATCGAACCCGTTCACGGCATGCCCCGCCTTGACTAGGTTGGCTGCCATCGGATTGCCCATGTTACCGAGGCCGATGAAGGCAATCGTCGTCATTGTCTCTCTCCGAATTCTGGTGATCTCAACGGCCAATCAGGGCGCGGGCGATAATGACTCGCATGATCTCGTTGGTGCCTTCGAGGATCTGGTGGACGCGCAGGTCGCGCACCAGTTTCTCGATGCCGTAGTCGTGCAGATAGCCGTAGCCGCCAAGCAGTTGCAGCGCATCGTTGGCGACGGTGAAGCCGGTGTCGGTGACGAAGCGCTTGGCCATGGCAGACCATTTGCCGGCATCCGGCGCCTTGCGGTCGAGCTTGGAGGCCGCCGCATAGAGGAAGATGCGCGCTGCCTGCAGTTCGGTCTCCATGTCGGCCAGCCTGAACTGCAAAGCCTGGAACTGGTTGATCTTCGAGCCGAAGGCCTTGCGCTCAGCCGTGTAGGACAGCGCCTTGTCGAGCGCCGATTGGGCGCCGCCCAGCGAACAGGCGGCGATGTTCAGCCGGCCGCCATCGAGCCCGGCCATGGCGATGCCGAAGCCGGCGCCTTCACCCGACAAAAGGTTTTCCGCCGGCACCTTGCAGTCCTCGAAAATGACCTGGCGGGTCGACTGCATATGCCAGCCCATCTTGTGCTCGTTGGCGCCGAAGGAGAGGCCGGGCGCATCTTTCGGCACGACGATAGTGGAAATGCCCTTTGGCCCGTCGGCGCCGGTTCGCACCATGACGGCATAGACATCGCTGTCGCCGGCGCCGGAGATGAACTGCTTGGCGCCGTTGAGGACATAGTCGCCGCCGCTCTTCACCGCGCGTGTCTTCAGCGCCGCGGCATCGGAGCCGGAGCCCGGTTCGGTCAGGCAGTAGCTTGCTAGCCATTCCATCGAGGTCAGCTTCGGCAGGAAGCGCTGGCGCTGCTCCTCATTGCCGAAACGGTCGATCATCGAGGCCACCATGTTGTGGATCGAGATGAAGGACGAGAAAGCCGGATCGGCATGCGACAGCGCCTCGAAGATCAGCACGGCGTCGAGGCGGCCCAGCGCCGAGCCGCCGACATCGTCCCTGACATAGATGCCGCCGAGGCCGAGCGGGCCTGTCTCGCGGATCACATCGGCGGGAAAGTGCTTCCTGCGGTCCCAGTCGAGCGCGTTCGGCGCGACGCGGTCGGCGGCGAAGGCCTGCGCCATCTCCTGGATGGCGCGTTGTTCCTCGTTGAGTTCGAACTGGCTGGTGCTCGCATCGACCGCAGCGTCCATGGCGTGCTCCCTATGTGCTGGCCAGCTAGTCCGCTGGCCTGTCGTTTTTGGCTTTGCGCGCGCACCAATCTAGACCAATGATGCCGCCGCGCAACCCGATCCCCTGCGGAGCGGCTGTGCATCAATGCATGTCCGGAGCGAGATGTGACGACAAAATTTGATGAACTGCTGCGGCGCTTCCACGCCTATCTCGCTTCCGTGGATGACGCCCTGGTCCGCGACGCCGTGGCGCGGATCGGTTGGGACATGGCGGCCCGTGCGCTGGAGCCGCATCCGCTCGGCTGCCTGCGTCATCTCGATCGCGCGGCAGAGTTGGCGCCGATCGCTGCGAAGCCGCTGGTGCAAGTGCTTGCCAAGCAGCGCAACCAATTGCGCTGGGGGCAGACCTACACCGAGGCTGATTTCGGCAAAGCCTTCATCGACAATTACGGCTGGCTGGAAATGTTCGGCACACGCGGCCATTTCGCCAATGACGCGGTGGCGGCCGGCCTGCTGATTCTTGGGCCTGGGATCATCTATCCCGACCACCATCATGTCGCCGAGGAGATCTACATTCCGCTGACCGGCGGTACGGAATGGCGCATGGGCGAGGGCGGTTTTCGCAAGCGGGAGGCCGGCGAGGTCGTGCACCACGCTTCCAATGTCAACCACGCCATGCGAACCGGCAACGAGCCGCTTCTGGCGCTCTACATCTGGCGCGGCGGGCCGCTGGCGCAGAAATCCACGATCACCGGAACCACGGCGCAGGGCCGGAACTGATGGCCAAAGCGATCATGCTGCAAGGCACGGGTTCGGATGTCGGCAAGACGGTGCTGGTCGCAGGCCTGTGCCGCGCCGCCAGGAATCGTGGCCTCAAGGTGCGGCCGTTCAAGCCTCAGAACATGTCGAACAACGCGGCGGTCGCCGATATTCCCGGCGACAACAGCAAAAGCGGCGGCGAGATCGGCCGCGCGCAATGGCTGCAGGCAATCGCTTGCGGGGTCGCGCCATCGGTCCACATGAATCCGGTGCTGCTCAAGCCGCAGACCGATGTCGGCGCGCAGGTCATCGTGCAGGGCAAGGTATTCGGCGAGGCACGGGCGCGCGACTACCAGGCGCTGAAGGGCCGGCTGATGAATGCCGTGCTGGACTCCTGGGCCAAGGTCGGCGAGGGCGCCGATCTGGTCATCGTCGAGGGCGCCGGCTCGCCGGCCGAGATCAATCTTCGCAGCCGCGACATCGCCAATATGGGCTTTGCCACGCGTGCCAATGTGCCGGTGGTGCTGGTCGGCGACATCGACCGCGGCGGCGTTATCGCCTCGGTCGCCGGAACGCATCTGATCCTGCCGGAAGAAGACCGGCGCATGATCGTCGGCTACCTCATCAACAAGTTTCGCGGCGATGTCTCGCTGTTCGATGACGGCCTGAAGGCGATCGAAACATTTACGGGATGGCGCTGCTTTGGCGTCGTGCCGTGGCTGAAGGCGGCGGCGCGGCTGCCCTCGGAGGATTCGGTGGTGCTGGAGCGGCTGGCATCCGGCGAGGCGCGCGCGCTGAAAGTGGCGGTGCCGATGCTTGGCCGCATCGCCAATTTCGACGATCTCGACCCGCTCAAAGCCGAACCGCAGGTCGAAGTGGTGTTCGTGCCGCCGGGCAAGCCGCTACCGACCGATGCCGGGCTGGTGGTCATTCCCGGCTCCAAGTCGACGATCGGTGATCTCCTGAAATTCCGCGAGAATGGCTGGGACCGGGATCTGGCCGCGCACCGCAAGCGCGGCGGCCATGTCGTCGGCATTTGCGGCGGTTTTCAGATGCTTGGCCGTCGGGTGCGCGATCCCGATGGCATCGAAGGCAGCGTCACCGAGGCTGAGGGGCTCGGCCTGCTCGACATTGAAACGGTGATGGAACCGGAGAAGACGGTGCGCAATGTCAGTGCGCGCTCGGTCCAATTCGATCTGCCGCTCGAAGGCTACGAAATCCATCTCGGCCGAACCACCGGCCCGGACACCATGCGGCCGTCGGCGATCATCAATGGTGTCGCGGACGGCGCGATCTCGGCTGATGGCAAGGTGTCGGGCACCTATATGCATGGCCTGTTCGGCGCCGACGCCTTTCGCGGAAAATTCCTCGAAAGCCTCGGCATCAAGGGCGGCGGCATCGACTATCGCGCCGAGGTCGAACGGGCGCTGGACGAGGTCGCGGCCGAGCTGGAGACCCATCTCGACTGCGACGCGATCTTTGGGCTGGCGCGTTAGACCCGGCCTACGCTTTCTCCGCCGCCTTCGGCCAGTAGGTGCCGAACGACCAGACACCGCCTTCCGGATCGCGGCAGATAAATTCGCGGCTGCCATAGTCGCGGTTCGTCAGTTCCTGGATGATCGTGGCGCCGGCTTTCCTGGCCTTGGCATAGGCGGCGTCGGCATCGTCGACGGCGATATAGATCGACTTGCCGCCACCGGAACCGGGCTCACCGACCATCTTGCCGTAGTCGTCGTCGCGCACCGTGCCCAGCATGATCATCGAGGAACCGAAGACCAGTTCTGCATGGTGCACGATTTCGCCTTCGCCATAGCGGGCGCGGACGCTGAAGCCGAAGGCTTCGCCCAGCCAGTCGATCATTTTCGCCGCGTTTTTATACCGTAAAGCGGGGTAGAGGCGGGGGGCTTCAGTGGTGGTGGGCATGGGAACTCCTTCATCTGGGTTGGTCGATGAATCCTGTTTGTGCATGTCGTTGTCCCAAAACCGCTGCGCACTTTTGGGCGACATGCATCACTCTGTTCGAAGGCCGTTCCAGCGTCTTGAAGAAATGTTACCTGCTGACAAGTGCCGTCGGCGTCTCGCCGGCAAGGTCGCGGAACTCGCGCACCAGATGCGCCTGGTCGGCATAGCCGCAATCGGCCGCGATATCGGCCCAGTCCACCGTTTGTTGCCGCGACAGGCCGAGCGCCCGGTTGAAGCGGACGATGCGTGACAGCGTTTTTGGGCCGATGCCGGTTGCGTCGGTGAATTTTTCGGCGAGGTGCTTGCGGCTCCAGCCCAGTCGTTCCGCGATCGACGCAATGCGGGTTCGGCCGCCCGATGTGATGATGCGGTCATAGGCCCAGGCGATTTCCAGCGGCGTTTCGGCAGCGCTCGCAAGACGGGCGGTGACGAAGGCTTCGGCTAGGTCGAAACGCGTCGTCCAGTCCGGCGCGTTGCCAAGCTGTTCGCGCAGCGCCATGCCTTCGGTGCCCAGCACGTTGTCGAGGACGACCATGCTGTCGGTCAGTTCGCTCATCGGCAGGCGGAAGAAGCGGCGCGCGCCAAGCGGGGTGAAGTTGATCTGCACACAGCAAGCGGCACCGAAGGATTCGATCATCACCGGCCCGGCAAAGAGGCCGGCGGCGAAGCTGGCGAAGCGGTCATTGTCGCCGGGTGTCTTGCCGAGGCCGATGGCGAAGGGCTCGGCGAAGCTGATGACCAGCGGCACGGTCAGCGAGGCGTATTCGACATTGCGGAAATGGCCAGGCGCCGTTTCGCGATAGCCGCAAATGTCGGTGACAACGCCATCAAGTGCAGGATCGGCAAGGCGCCGGCGCATCTCGAAACGCCCCGCGATGGAGCGGTCCAGTTCCTTCCGGCGCTGCATCTCGATCGGCATCGGCCATCCTTCCGCCGGGATAAATCTACAGCAATTCCAGGAAAAGTGTGAGACGGTTTTCCGTCCAGAATTGCGTCAAAACAAAGAGATAGCCATGGGCCGGAATCAAAAGCGCCCGGCTTTTGGCCGGGCGCTTCCAGTCCCCACTTCAAGGGAAACTTGTCAGGCGCCGCGCATCAGGCAGCCGCCGGCCAGCACGACGAAAGCGATGGTCACAATCCAGACCGAGGCCAATGGAATGAACGCCAGAATACCGAGGGCTGCGAGAACCCCAATGATGGCGATAACAACTGCAATGATGAAAACGATCTGTGTGGGTGCGCTGAGATTCATGTTTGGCTCCTCCTCAACATGATTCGAACAGCGGCAGTCTATCACACACCGATCATGACACGCAGCGGATTGGCCGGATCGGCCAGCAGCTTCACCGCCAGCGCCACGCAGACGATCACCAGCAGCGGCTTGATCAGCCTGGCGCCGATGCGCATGGCGAGGCTCGCACCGACACGGGCGCCGAGGAACTGGGCAACGCCCATCATCAGGCCGATCTTCCAGGAGATGACGCCGACAGCGGCAAAGACGATGAAGCCGCCGATGTTCGAGGCGAAATTGAGCAGCTTGGTGTGCGCCGTCGCCTTGAGCACGCCATAGCCGGCAAGCGCGACGAAGGCCAGCATGTAGAAGGAGCCGGCGCCGGGACCGAACAGGCCGTCATAGAAGCCGATCGCCGGCACCAGGGTCAGTCCGAACAGGAATGGCGACAGACGTTCGGCCCGGTCGACATCGTTCATGTTGGGCTTGAGCGCGAAATAGAGCGCGATGGCGATCAGCACTAGCGGCAGCAGGGCGCGCAGGAGATCGCCCGGAACGATGGTGGCCAGCAAAGCGCCGATGGCACTTCCAACAAGTGCCAGCAATGCAGACGGCAATTGCCGGCGCAGGTCGACATGGCCTTTCGAGGCATAGTGGATGGTCGCCGACCCGGAGCCGAACATGCCTTGCAGCTTGTTGGTTCCAAGCGCCTCGACCGGCGAGAAACCGGCCAGCAGCAGTGCCGGAATGGTGATCAGCCCGCCGCCGCCGGCGATCGAATCGACAAAGCCCGCGGCAAAGGCGGCGAAGGCGAGCATGGCGATTGTCTGGGTGGTGAGGTCGATCATCTGATATGCGGAGACGTCCGGTCGGCGGGATAACGGCGTTCGACCACGACAGCCCTGTTTGCGCAAGGCCGATTCCGCGCTACCTCTATCCAAGCGCATCGCGCTAGGATTTCTATTTGTGTGCAGTTAACCCGGAAAGAGGCCCCGATGGCATTCGCATTGCTGGACCAGATACGCTCCATCTTCGACGGCGACCCCGGTGTGCGCAAGGTCGCCGACGATCCTGTCCTGTCGGCCGAACTGCTGATGCTGTTCCGCATGATCCTCGCCGACGGGACGGTCAGCGAGAGCGAGATGGTTGCCTTCCGGCGCATCTGCAAGGACGCCTTCGGCATTCAGGAAACCAGCGTCGACGCCGTCATCGAATATCTCAACGAGTTCGGCTACGAGACCAACGGCTCGCAAGCAATCGCGCTGTTTCGCGACCTCGACGTCGAACGGCGCAAGCAATTGGCCCAGCACATGGCGGAGATCGCCAAGGCGGATTCGCAACTGGCCGAGAGCGAGGTGCGCCTCTTGCGCCGCACGCTCGACCTGCTCGACATCAGCCCGGTCGATGTGGTGAAGCCGGAAGAATAGGGACAAACAAACCGGTCACCCCTGTTCCTGCATCCGTCGGGCGATCGCCCGATGCAGATCAGGAGCCGCGGCGACCAGCGCATTGGCTGCTTCGGATTGCGGATGATCCAGCACCTCGCTGGTCTTGCCGCGCTCGACGATCTTGCCGTCATGCATGACCAGCACCTCGTCGGTGATGGCACGGGCGACGGTCAGGTCGTGGGTGATGAAGAGATAGGCGATGCCGAGCTTCTGGTTGAGCTCGGCGAACAGATCGAGGATTTGCGCACGGATCGAGACATCGAGCGCCGAGACGGGTTCGTCGGCGACGACCAGCTTGGGGCGGGTGATGATGGCGCGGGCGATCGACAGGCGCTGGCGCTGGCCGCCGGAAAATTCGTGCGGGTATTTGTCCATGTCGCGCTGGTCGAGGCCGACCTCGTGCAGCGCGTGCGCCACCATCTCGCGGCGCTCGGCGCGTGGCGGTTTCTTGTCCAGCACATGCAGAGGTTCCGCGACCAGTTTTTCGACCTTTTGGCGTGGATCGAAGGAGCCGTAGGGGTCCTGGAAGACAACCTGCATGTCGCGCCTGGCCGGCTTCAATTCGGCTTCGCCCTTGCCGGTGATGGTTTCGCCGCGAAATCGGATCGTGCCCGAGCTGGGCTTGTCGAGCGCCAGGATCATGCGGGCAAGCGTGGACTTGCCGCAACCGGAGCGGCCGACCAGCGCTACCGATTGGCCCGGCGCCATCGACAGCGATACGTCGTCCACGGCGCGGATCGGTGCGGCGCGCCTGAACAGAGAGGTGCGCCGGCCCGGATAATCGCGCGTCACGCCTTCGACCTCAAGCAGCGGCTTGGCCGATCCGACGGCGTGAACCTTGGCGCGCGCCGGCACATGCATCGAAGCCTGCGCCAGCTGGCGCGTGTAGGGGTGGAGTTGCGCCGACAGCGTGCGCGCCGTGTCGCCGGCCTCCATCACCTCGCCATGGCGCAGGATGGTGATGCGGTCGGCCATCTCGGTCACCACCGCAAGGTCGTGCGAGATCAGCAGCAGGCCCATGCGGCTCTCCGCGACGAGATCGCGCAAGAGGTCGAGGATTTGTGCCTGCAGCACCACGTCGAGCGCCGTCGTCGGCTCGTCGGCGATCAAGAGCTTGGGTTTCAGCGCGCAAGCGATGGCGATGACGACACGCTGGCGCTGGCCGCCGGAGAGTTCATGCGGATAGCGCGACAGCGGGAATTTTGCTTCGGGCAGGCCAACCCGGTCGAGCATTTTTCGCGCCCGCTCTTCAGCCGCCGCGCGCGTGGCCTTGGTGTGCCAGCGTATGCCTTCGGCCACCTGTTCGCCGATGGTCTTGACGGGATTGAGGGCCGTCATCGGCTCCTGGAACACCATGCCTATGTCGTCGCCGCGCAGCGCGCACATCTGGTCCTCGGTTGCTCCGAGAATGTCGATACCGTCGAAGGTGACGCGACCGGTGGCGCGAGCGGCGTGTGGCAAGAGCTGCATGAGCGTCAGCGCGGTCATAGATTTGCCGGAGCCGGATTCGCCGACCAGCCCCATCACCTCTGCGGGCGCGACGGAGAGTTCGACCCCCTTCAGGATCGGCGTGTCGCCGATCGCCAACGACAGGTTCTCGATCTCCAGCAAGCTCATCGCTGCCGCCGCGATTTCGGGTCGAGGATGTCGGCGATGCCGTCGCCCAGCAGGTTCAGGCCGAGCACGGTGATGACGATCGCCATGCCGGGAAAGATCGCCATCCACGGCGCCACCACCATGCGCGTCTGGGCGTCGAACAGCATGCGGCCCCAGCTCGGCATCGGCGGCTGCGCGCCGAGGCCGAGATAGGAAAGCCCGGCTTCGGCCAGGATGCCCAACGCGAACTGGATAGTGCCTTGCACCAGCAGCAGCGTGGCAATGTTGGGCAGCACATGTTCGATCGATATCTGCGTGCTGCTCTTTCCCGCGGCACGCGCGGCAAGGATGAACTCGCGCGGCCAGATCGCCAGCGCGCCGGCGCGGGCGACGCGGGCAAACACCGGAATGTTGAAGATGCCGATGGCGATGATGGCATTGACGGCGCCCGGCCCGAAAATGGCGGTGATCATGATCGCCGACAGCAGTGCAGGGAAGGCGAAGACGAGATCGTTGATGCGCATCAGCGCCTCGTCGACCAAGCCGCCGCGCGCGGCGGCAAAGGCGCCGAGCGGCACGCCGATGCCCATGCCGATGCCGACCGCGACCAGCGCCACGGCGATCGAATTGCGGGCGCCGACCATGATCATCGACAGGATGTCACGGCCGAAATGGTCGGTGCCGAACCAATGCGCCAGCGAGGGACCTTGCGTTTTGTCGGCTATGACCAGCTTTGTCACATCGTACGGCGTCCAGATATAGGAGACGAGCGCCATCGCCAGGATCAGCAAGGTGATGACGAAGCCGGTTACGAAAGCGGTGTTCCTGAAAGCCTTGGCCAGGATGGAGCTGAACGTCTCTTCGGGGATGTCGATGTGCAGCGTCATTGCCGGCTTCTCAGGCGCGGATCGACGACCGCATAGGAAAGGTCGACGACGAGGTTGACGGCAATGACGGCGGCGACCAGCAGCATGACGACGCTTTCAACGACGATCAGGTCGCGCTGGGTGATCGCCTGGAACACCAGACGGCCGAGGCCGGGCAGATAAAAGACATTCTCGATGATGATGGTACCGGCGAGCAGGAAGGCGAATTGCAGGCCGAGAATGGTTAGCACCGGGATCATGGCGTTGCGCAGTGCGTGCCGCCACAGCACGGCGCGATAGGGCAGGCCCTTGGCGCGGGCGGTGCGGATATAGTCCTCGTTCAGCACCTCGATCAGCGCCGAGCGGGTCACGCGCGCCAGGATCGCCGCCTGCGGCAAGGCAAGCGCGATCGCCGGCAGCAGCAGCGATTTCAGCGCCGGCCAGATGCCGGCGCCCCAGCCGGGAAAGCCGCCGGCCGGTACCAGTCGTAGCCAGACGGCGAAGACGTAGATCAGCATCAGTGCGAACCAGAAATTGGGCACGGCGACGCCAAGCTGTGCCGCACCCATGGAAATCGTATCGCCGGCTCGTCCACGCCGGCTGGCGGAAAACAGGCCGACGGGAATGGCGATGAGGGTGGAGAGCGCGAGCGCGATCAGTGCCAGCGGCAGAGACACGGCTAGCCGTTCGCGCACGAGATCGATGACCGGCACGGAATAGGTGTAGGAGCGGCCGAAATCGAGGCTGAGCAGGCCGCCGGCCCAGTGCAGATAGCGCAGGGCAAGCGGCGCGTTGAGACCCATCTGGTTGCGCAGGAGTTCGACCTGGTCGGCGCTGGCGTTCATGCCCAGCATCAGCCGCGCCGGATCGCCTGGCAGGATTTCGAGCACTGCGAACACCACGATGGAGGCCAAGACCAGCGTGGCAAGGGAGATGGCCAGGCGCTTGAGGAGATAGGCGGTCATCCGTTCCAACGTGCCGGAAAAAGGCAGGCTCCGGAAGCCGTTTTGCTTCCGGAGCCACTCATTTCTCGGAAGGGCGAAATCAATCGGACCACTTCACCTTGGTCAGGTCGTTGGCGGGAATCGGTGCGTTTTCCCACAGCCCTTGCAGCTTGGCGTCCCAGACCCCGACCTTGGGCAGTTCGTAGAGGAAACCGACCACGGCATTGTCGGCCAGGATCTTCTGCGCTTGCACATACAACTCCTTGCGCTTGGCCTCGTCGGACGTCAGTTCCAGGTCGGCAATGACCTTGTTGAAGGTGGGGTTGTCGTAATTGAAGTAGTAGTCCTTGCGGGAGTAGATATCGATGTCGTTCGGCTCGGTATGGGAGACGATGGTCAGGTCGTAGTCCTTCTTGGTGAACACCTGGTCCAGCCACTGCGCCCACTCGACGGGGATGATCTCGAGGTCGATGCCGACATCGCGGAGCTCCGAGGCGATGATCTCGCCACCGAGCCGTGCATAGGACGTCGGCGGCAGCTTCAACGTGGCCTTGAAGCCGTTCTCCAGTCCCGCCTCCTTGAGCAATTCCTTGGCCTTGGCCACGTCGTGCGGATAGCGGCCGGTGAGGTCGACATAATATTTATTGGCCGGCGACATGTGCGAGCCGATCGGCAGGCCAAGCCCGGCCGAGGCGCCGTCGATGATCGCCTTGCGGTCGAGCGCGTAGGAGATCGCCTGCCGCACCTGCAGCTTGTCGAAGGGTGGCTTCTTGTTGTTGATGGACAGGATGGTCTCGCCTTCGGTCGCGCCGACCACGACCTTGAAGCGCGGATCATCCTTGACCTGAGAAACGCTGTCGGGATCGAAGAAGGGGAAAGCCTGTATGTCGCCGGACAGCAGCGCCGGCACCGCCGCCGCGGCATCGGGAACGATGCGGAACTCGACCTTTTCGAGGAAAGCAGGGGCGCCCCAGTAATGGTCTGTTTTCACCAGGGTGACCGATGAACCCTTGGCCCAGCTGTCGAATTTGAAGGGGCCGGTGCCAACAGGCTTTTCCTTGTTGGTGTCGGCGGACTTCGGCGACACGATCACCGCGTCGCCCCAGCCCATATTGTAGAGGAACGAGCCCTGCGGGTGGGTGAGCGTCACCTTCACGGTGGCGGGGTCGACCACGTCGACCTTGTCGATGGCGGCAAACAGCTGCTTTTGCGCATTGAGGGAGTTTTCCGCGCGGGCACGGTCGAGCGAGAACTTCACGTCGTCGGCGCTGAAATCGGCGCCGTCGTGGAATTTCACGCCGGTGTGCAGCTTGAAGGTGTAGACCTTGCCGTCATCGGAGATGGTCCAGCTTTCGGCGAGATCCGGCAGAACCTCGCCATTGGGGCCGATCCGGGTCAGGCCCTCGAACACATTGGCGTAGGTGACCTCCCTGATCGCCGCGGCCGCTCCCGCCGTCGGGTCGAGATGCGGGGGTTCAAGCGGAATGCCGATGACGAGATCGGTCCGGGCGGCAAACGCCGAAGTGGCGGTTGCGAACGCCAGCACGGCAGCGGCCAGAAGGGTCTTCCAAAGTTTCATCGCTGAACTCCCAATGTGCTCAAATGCTCAAGCCGGCGGATAGAAGCGTGATTTCGCGCGGGAGTAAATTGCGTTTCGTGCTGTCGCATCGCGCCAGGAGAAATGTTTTTGCGCTTGAGGCCGCTCATCCAGTTGTGCCGCGCAGCAGCACGTTGAGCCCGATCGCCATCACCTTGGCCGATTCCACCATGTCCTCTATGCCGACCCATTCGTCCGGCCGATGGGCGAGGTCGAGAATGCCGGGGCCATAGGCGATGCAGTCGTAGATATGGCCGATGCGGGCTATGTGCTTCTGGTCGTAGGTGCCGGGCGAGATGACGTAGTCGGGCTCACGGTCGAAGATGGCCATGATGCCTTGCGCCACCGCCTTGACCACCGGCGCATCGCGCTCGGTCATCAGCGGCAGTACCTCCATCAGGTCGCGGATCTCATAATCGAATTTTTTGCGCTCGCGCTTCAGCCGCTCGAGAATACCGGTCACTTCGCCTTTGACCGTGGCGAGATCTTCCTCAAGCAGGAAGCGGCGGTCGATGGTCAGCCGGCAGGAATCGGGCACGTTGGGCGAGGGCAGGCCGGGCCGGAAATCCTCTGTCTGGCCGCCATGGATGGAATTGATGTTCATGGTCGAGCGTTTTGCACCTTCGGGCACGACCGGCATGCGCGTCATCTTGCGGTCGAGCGCCGGGAACAGCTCGTCCTCGAAAGCCCTGAGCACGGCGCCCATATGGCGCACTGCATTGTCGCCGAGAAACGGCATCGAACCGTGCGCGATCTCGCCCTTGGTCTCGATCTCCGCCCACCAAACACCGCGATGGCCAAGGCAGATGCGGTCCTTGTTGAGCGGTTCGGGGATGATGACGTGGTCGACCCTGGGTTTCGAGAAATAGCCGAGCTTGGCCAGATGGGCGACGCCGCCGAAGCCGCCGGATTCTTCATCGACCGTGCCCGATATTTCGATGGCGCCGGGAAAGTCGGGATAGACTTCCATGAAGGCTTCGGCGGCGATGATCGAGGCGGCCAGGCCGCCCTTCATGTCGCAGGCGCCGCGGCCATAGACCCTGCCGTCCTTGACGATGCCGGCAAAGGGATCGACGCTCCAGCCGTCGCCAGCCTCGACCACGTCGATATGCGAATTGAAATGGACGCAGGCACCGGGCGAGCGGCCGTCGAAACGGGCCATGACATTGACGCGCGGGTAGCGATCGGTGTCGCCGGGCGTGCCTTCGGCGCGGATGAATTCGGTCTCGAAGCCGCGCTTCTTCAGCCGCGCGCCGATATATTCGGCGCATGGCCGGTAGGCCTCGCCAGGCGGATTGATGGTCGGAAAACGGATGAGGTCGGCGGTCAGCGCGACGACTTCATCGCGCCTATCATCGATTGCTTGAAGGAGTCGTTCGTTCATCAGCAGAGTTGAGCAAAGAACGACGTTGCATTGCAAGCCCGCCAGCAATCAAGTCCGTGCGACGTGTCGTTGCGGCAACTATCGCGGGAAATCGTTCAAATTCGCTGCTTCGGATTGGGGAATTGATCAAGGAGTGTGTGGTATCCCGTTCACCTGCCATTAAAAAGATGAAAAACATCGTGAGGGCAGACAGGTAAGGGCAATCAAAGGGGTTTGGTCGCATGAAGAAGTCTTTTCTAGTCGCAGCGGCGATGTTGGCAACCGCGCTGTTTGGTGCGCCGGCCGCAAGCTACGCGGCCATGTTGGAAGCAAATATCGACGTGTCGTCGCAGACGATGACGGTCAGATATGGCCTGGAGGTCTATCGGTGGACCGTGTCCACCGCGCGCCCCGGCTATTTCACGCCGCGCGGCACGTACCGGCCGCAGCGCACGGCGCGGATGTGGTATTCGAAAAAGTACCATATGTCGCCGATGCCTTATTCCGTGTTCTTCCACGGCGGCTATGCCATCCATGGCACGGGCGCCGTCAGGCAACTCGGCCGCCCGGCCTCGCATGGCTGCGTGCGGCTGCACACGGCCAATGCTGCGGCCTTCTATTCGATGGTGCGGGAAGTGGGCTTCGGCAATACGCGCATTGTGGTCACGAACTAGCAGCAAACGCGAATTCTCGTTGCCGGGCCGGAGCCCGACGCGAGACTTTCTACTGATGGCAACAACAATCGGCCACGGTTTTACCTGTTCCGATGTCGGCAGCTATTGCCGAGGGATATGGGGTGTGCTTTCCATGCCATCGCCTGACTGAGGACAATCAGCAGACCGGGCGGTTTGAATTATTAGAGTTTGCTTAAATATTGCAGGCGGTCAATCGGTTCGCCGGGAAACTTGCCATTGCGTGCCGTTGCCGGAATTGAAGATGCATCCCCAGCCAGAGACGGACGATCGTGTTCCCAGTCGGCCCGCCGGGGTGCTCATTCTTGGCGGGGCGCACGGGACGCTGGCGCTGGCCAGGAGCTTGGGCATGCAGAAGGTGCCCGTCTGGCTGGTGAGCAACGACACGCCGTTGCCCAGCTTTTCGCGGTATGCCCGCCGGACAATGACGTGGCCGGGTCCCGATGACGATGGTGCCGTGGCCTTCCTGCTCGATCTGGCCAAGGTTCAGCGGCTTGACGGCTTTCTGCTGATCGCCGGCGGTGACCCCGAAGTTCGTTTTGTATCGCAGTCGATCGACCGGCTGTCCGCCGTATTCGACGTGGTGCTGCCGCCATGGCAGCAACTGAAATGGGTTTGTGAAAAGCCGCTTCTCTACCGCCGGGCGCACGAACTGGGGCTTGCCGTTCCGTTGACTTATGAGGTCACGTCGCTTGAGCAGGCGGCGGCAGCCGAGCTTCGCTTTCCTGTTATCCTGAAGCCGAACATGGGCGGGCGCAGCCGTTTTGCGCGCGCCAAGGCCGTTCTCACCCATGATAAGGCATCGTTTTTGACAGCCTTCAGATGGGCTGCCGAAGAAATCGGCAGTGAGAATGTCGTCGTTCAGGAATTGATATCGGGTGGAGGAGAGGGGCAGTTCTCCTACGCGGCGCTCTGGAACGAGGGCGCGCCGGTGGCGGAATTCACCGCCCGCCGCACGCGCCAATATCCGGTCGATTTCGGCTATACCAGCACCTTCGTGGAGGTCGTCGACGAACCGCAATTGATCGAGGCTGCGCGCCGGCTGCTTGGGTCGATCGCGCATCACGGACTGGTCGAGGTCGAATTCAAGCGCGACGCGCGCGATGGCTCGATGAAGGTGCTCGACGTCAATCCACGACCCTGGACATGGTTTGGGCTGGGCGCCGCCGCCGGCGTCGATCTCGGCGCCATGCTTTGGGCAATCAAATCGGGCCAAACGGTAAAGACAGCTGCTGTGCGGCACAATACGTCCTGGATGTATCTGGTTCGGGATATTGTGGCGGCCGGCAAGCTGATCTCGAGCGGCCGGCTGACGAAGCGGGCCTATTTCAGCTCATTTGCCAAAGTGCGAGCGTGGGCGACATTCCAAGCAAAGGACCCGATGCCGGGTCTGATCGACGTGCCCTTGACGGGCTGGCGAGTGCTGACGCGGCGACTACTTCGGCTGTTGTGAGCAAGGCAATACCTGGCCTCTCTTTCCGCAATCTTAACCGGGCAATGTTTAGGACGGCGGCGTGACTGAGTGAGTTCCACGGCTGCAGAAACCGACAGGCGAGACCACTGAGATGACCGCTCCCATGCCCAGGACCGACTGCGAGGTGGCCGTGATCGGTGCTGGTCCTTTTGGGCTGGCCGTTGCGTCTTCCCTCAAGGCGACAGGCGTCGATACGCTCACACTCGGCGGGGCGATGTCGTTCTGGCGCGATCACATGCCGAGAGGCATGCGGCTGCGCTCGCCCTGGCACGCGACCTATATCGGCTACGCGAAAGGTCCGCTCTCGCTCGATTCCTACGCGAAAGTCCTCGGAATTTCGCCCCGTGAACCGCTGCTGCTCGAAAACTTCGTCGACTATGGATTGTGGATCCAGGCCCAGGTGGTTCCGGATCTGGACACGCGCAGGGTAGGCCGCGTTGAGAAGGCGGACGGCGGATTTCGTCTGGCGCTGGTTGACGGCGATGCCGTCAAGGCGCGCCGCGTCGTCGTTGCCACCGGCCTGATGAACCAGCAGCTGATCCCCGCCGTCTTTGACGGAATTCCTCGCGAACTGGTCAGTCATGCCAGCGAACATACTGGTTATGAGGCCTTCCGTGGCAAGCGCGTCGCCGTCATCGGGCGGGGGCAAAGCGCCTGTGAATCCGCGGCGCTGCTCAAACGCAGCGGGGCCGATGTCGAGCTCATCTGCCATGGCGACATCCATTGGCTGGGGTATCGGGCGCTGTCGGGAAAGCAGAGCTGGAGCTTGCGCGACTTTCTTTCGGAACGGCTCGCATCGCCTTCCAGGGTCGGCCCGTTCCCGATTTCCTGGCTGGTCGAAGTCCCAGGCTTCGTGCATCGGTTTCCGGAAGCAGCCCGGGCCGGGCTCAACCGGCGCAGCCTCGGCGCCGGCGCGACGGGCTGGTTGAAGCCGGATTTCGACGGCATAAAGGTCAATGCCGGCAGCAGGATCATCAGTGCGTCCGCCAAGGGCAATGCCATTGAACTGCGGTTCGAGAAGGGTGCCGCCACCTTCGATCACGTCCTGCTCGGCACGGGCTACCGGATCGATATCGCCAAGCTCGGTCTGTTCGCACCCGACACGCTTGCCGCGATTGCACGCCGGGAGGGATTGCCCCTGCTTTCCGCGGGATTCGAATCCAGCATCCCCGGCCTGCATTTCGTCGGCGCCAGCGCGGTCGGCAGTTTCGGCCCGCTGATGCGGTTCACCGCCGGCACACCGTTTGCCGCGCGCACGGTCGCGCGTTTCATTCAAAGAGCCAAGGACAGAAGCTACACTGCTGCCTGAACCTGAAACACCGCATAGTCGATCGGCCGGATCGCATCGAGGAAGCCGGGCATCGCCGGCACGGACAATTCCCTGAAAATACCGGTATCGCGGATTGCGGGCTTCGCCCAGTCAATGGCGCGGTGGCTCGAGCTTCCGTAGACGACGACACAATCCCGCGGGTGGCGTTCGAGCGACGACACGAGATTTTTCAGCACGATATCGAAAACGTCCTTTGAAAAGGGGTTGTAGAAATAGACCACCAGGGGCACTCCGGGAAAATCGTAAGCCGCCGCATCGGCCTCGACGACGCTGAGGGCCCGGCATTTCTGCGACGGATCCCTGAAACGCTCGAAGTTGCTTCGGGCGATGTCCACCAATTCCCTAGCGAACTCCACGCCGATGATCTCCGCGAACGGATATCGCGACGCCAGCAAAAGCGTTCGTGATTTTCCGGAGCCGATGTCGATGAATGCATGGTCATGGAGATCGCGGGGCAGCGACTTCATGATGAAATCGAAGGTTCTGGGCGACGTGCAGACGGCTTCGTTGCCCTTTGCGCGGTGCGGCCCGACGACAGTCAGCGCACCGAGCTGGATCGAGCCGGCCGTATCGACGCCGTGCCGGCGATCCCATTTCCGGGCGAGACGGTCGGCCAGGATATGCCTGATGTTGCGCCGGACAAAGCCAACGCTTGCGCCGAGCCCATGCCGGTGAATGAGCCTTATTGGCTCCAGCAAGCCATGCTGACGGAGATGGGACCATACTCGGCCAAGACGACCGACCGAACGATCTTCGAGGCCATCCCGATCCAGACGCGGCATCTCGATATTCGTCATGCCACGGGCTCCATCCCAGTCGATGAACATCTCCTGGGGTATCTGCACCGCGCCGGTTTAAGATTCCCTGACCAGTAAAGTTACGAATGTCTGGATCGTAGGCCCATGAGTCCCGGAAATGGCTGCGGCAAACACTCCAGCGTGCGGGGTCAGCTGTTCGCGGCCGGCGCCTTTGCCTGCGCCCGCCTTCTGCGCCGCCAGTTGGTGATCTCCCACCTTTTGTGGAACCACATCCACTGGCCGGGATCCTCGCGCACCCAGCGCTCGACCACGTCGTTCAGCATCTGGGTGGTGGCGTGGACGTCGACGCTGCCGTCGGCGGTGCGCGGCAAGACCAGCTTGTCCTCGATCTCGAGCCGGAAGCGGTTGCCCGGCAATCTGATGCAACGCGCCGGATAGACGTCGCAGTTATAGTGGCGGGCAAGAGTGCCGAGCACGCGGTTGCTCTGGCAGGGACGGCCGAAGAAGGTCGTGTCGAGGCCATTGGAGAATTTCTGGTCGACGAGGACGCCGATATTGCCACCATTTTCCAGCACTCCGGCCAAGGCGAATGAGGCGCCGGCCATCGACGGCAGCAGCGATCCCATGGTCGAGCGCCGTGTCGAGAGGATGTAGTCGGCGAGGTAGGGGTTGTTGGGCGGGCGAAACAGCGCCGTGATATTCATGCCGAAGGTTGCCGCCGCCACTGGCAACAGTTCGAAATTGCCGAGATGTCCGGTGAAGACGATGTGCGGCTGCTTTTCGGCGGCGATCTCAACGAAATGCTCTGTTCCCTTGACCTCGACGCGGCCGGGCTTGCTGGCGGCTGGGTCATAGTCGAACAGGGCGTCGAGGAAGATGTATTCGGCGGCAAGGCGGGCCATGTTGCCCCACATATCGGAGGCGATGGCCTGGATTTCGTCCTCGCTCTTGTCCGGATAGGCCTTGCGCAGATTGTCGATGGCGACCTGATGACGCCCCACCCTGGGGCCGATCAGGCGCGCCACGCGGTCGGCGAAATTCAGCGCGCTGTCGGCCGGCAGCAGGCGCAGTATCGAGATGATGATCATCGCCGCGCGGGCAACCAGCCAGTAGTTCAGCTGGCGCAGTTGCCTGCCGTAGCGATATCTCAAATCCCGGCGAAACTTCTTGAACACAGGCTTTAGCCGACGCGCAGGATGATCTTGCCGAAGACGTCGCGGCCTTCCATGCGCTTCAGCGCGGCATCGATATCGCTGAAGCCGACCTCGGTGTCGATGACCGGTGCGACCTGTCCGGCCGCCATCTTCTGCATGGCGTTGGCCATGTTCTCCATGCGGCAGCCGAAGGATCCCAGCAGTTTCAATTGCTGCTGGAAGAGCTGCATGAGATTGATCTGCGTCGACACGCCCGAGGTCGAACCGCAAGTGACCAGGCGGCCGCCGCGCTTCAGGCACAGCATCGAGCCGGCAAAAGTGTCGGCGCCGACATGTTCGAACACGACATCGACGCCCTTCTTCCTGGTCAGCTTGCGCACGACGCCTTCGAAACGGTCGTCGCGGTAGTTGATGACGTGGTCGGCGCCCAGCGCCTTGGCCTTGTCGATCTTGTCGTTGGAGCCGACCGTGGTGATGATGGTGCAGCCCATCCGCTTGGCCAACTGGATCGCCGCGGAGCCGATGCCGGAGCCGCCGGCATGGACGAGGATGGTTTCGCCGGGCTGCAGCTTGGCATTGTCGAACAGCATGTGCTCGACGGTGCCGAAGGTGACCGGCGCGACAGCAGCGCCGATGTCGGTCACGCCGGGCGGGGCCGGCACGAGCAGGCGCGCCGGCAGGTTGATCTTCTCCTGTGCGAAGCCGTCGAGATGGAAGCCGTGGACGCCGGAAACATGTTCGCAGAGATTGTCGCGGCCTTCGCGGCAGGCGCGGCAAAGGCCGCAGGTGCGCGCGCCATAGATCGACACCAATTGTCCGGGCAGCAGGCTGGACACGCCGGGACCCACCGCCTCGACCTCTCCGGAGGCTTCGGCGCCGACGACCAGCGGCAGCTTGCGCTTGGCGAAGGCCATGCCGCGCCAGCCCCAGACGTCGATATGGTTCAACGCCACCGCCTTGATGCGCAGCGTGACTTCGCCGAGTGCGGGTGGCGGCGGGGGCGGCAGGTCCACCGTTTCAAGACGGCGGTCCTCGATAAGTTGCAGTGCGCGCATAAAACCTGCCGGTTCTGTTCTAAAGCGCGTTGCGCTTTAGTTCGTTGTTTTATGCATGTCGTGGTCGCAAAACCGAGTTCACTTTTGCGCGACATGCATTGGCGGAAGCGCTCGCTTAGACCGGTTCCCGTGCCATGACAAGGCAAGTGTTCTGGCCGCCGAAGCCGAAGGAGTTCGACAGAACGCTGCGAACCTCGGCGTTGCGCTTCTTGTTGGGCACCACGTCGAGCACGATCGCCGGGTCGGGATTGTCGTAGTTGATGGTCGGCGGAATGACGCTTTCACGCATCGTCATCAGCGAAAACGCCGCCTCGACGGCGCCCGCCGCAGACAGGGTGTGGCCGATCATCGACTTGTTCGACGAGACCGGCATAGAGCTTATGCGCTCGCCGAACACGGTCGACAGCGCCAGATGTTCCATCTTGTCGTTCTCGGGGGTCGACGTGCCGTGGGCGTTGACATAGTCGATCTCGTCTTCACTCAGGCCGGCATCGTCGAGGGCGGCGCGAACCGCGGCAATGGCCGGCGAAGCGTCCGGCTTCGAGCGGGTGCGGTGGAAGTCGTCGGCCTTCTCGCCGCAACCGCCCAGGACGCCAAGAATAGTCGCGCCGCGAGCCAATGCCGCCTCAAGCGATTCCAATACCAGCGCCCCGGATCCCTCGGCCAACACGAAGCCGTCGCGATCCCTGGAGAAAGGCTTCGATGCCTTTTCGGGAATGTCGTTGTGCGTGGAGAGTGCCGAAAGCAATGAGAAACGGATCAATGCCTCGGCGGTGGCGGAACCGTCAGCGCCGATCGATAGCGCACGGTCGCATTCGCCGCGTCGGATCGCCTCGACACCGAGCTGGATCGCGGTGGCACCTGAAGCGCAAGCCGTCGACAGGGTGATCGGCAGACCGCGTGTGCCAAGGCGGTCGGCAAGGCGATCGGCGATCGAACCGAACTGGGTGGTCTCGAAAATATCCAGCTCTTTCAGGCTACGCGCCACCCGAAGCAGTCTTTCGGCGGCGGTGTCATCCTTGTCCTTGTCAGAATTGTAGAGCGAGAAGCGCTCGGCCCAGTCGAGTTCAACCGGCGGCGATGCGAGGAAGAGCGGTCCGCCGAAATCGCTGGAATTAAGACCGGCTTCAGTCACCGCTTCGAGGCCAGCAAGCTCGGCTAGCTCATAGGTGAGCGGGCTGGCACCTTTCGAACTCGACGGCAGGAAATCGACCATGCCGGAGATGCGGGTGTTCAGTTGATCGATGGGAAAGCGGGTGATCGGGTGAATGCCCGACTTGCCGGAGGTCAACGCCGCCCAATTGTCTGATTTGCCGACGCCAAGCGATGTGACCACGCCGATGCCGGTGACGGCGACGATTGGCCTGCCCATGTGATCGTTCAGATTGGCCATCCGGGAGCCCTCGAGCGTTTATCGTTGCAGCATGGATCGCGGGCGCCGCCTTACGCGGCGTTGACCAGCGCCATGCCCTCGAATTGGTGATAGCCGATCGCCGTTGCAAGGACGCTTGCGGGAATGCCTTCGAATGGCTTCTCGGTTGCGGCATCGAAGACAGGGTAGGCGGCCTTGCGGTCGACGGCGAGTGCCGCCAGCGCCACGGCGAACGGAAACTGCGCTTCCTTCATATGCCCGGTCAGCGTCGAGAAGCCGCGCGCTGATATCGCCGGATTGGCATCGAGCGCTGCCTTCTCGGCAGTGGTCGCGGCATGCGCGCCCGAGGCGCCGGAAAGTGCCAGCAGCTTGCCGTTCGGCAGCGCCGCCTGGCCGAGCAGTGCGGCGATCTCGGCATCGAGTTCTCCACGCGACCGCCTGGCGCGGCCGGAAACGACCGGTCCGAGCTCTGCATAAATCTTGCGCCCGCGGCTCATCGCGTGTTCGCGCTGTTCCAGCACCAGGAAGGCACCGCCGGAGCCAGTTACAACACCGCCGCCCTCGGCGCCCTGTCTTTGCCAGACAGGTTTCCAGGCGCCGCGATGCAGATAGCCGGCGAGCTCATAACCCAGCAGCATGTCGGAGTGTTCTGTCTGGAAAGCGCCGCCGACCAGGACGTGGGTGGACTGGCCGGAGCGGATGCGGGCAGCGGCCGTCTCGACGGCGGAAACACCGGCGCCTTCTTCGCCCATGAAGGTGCGCGACGAGCCGGTCACCTTGTGGACGATGGAGATGTTGCCGGCGAGCAGGTTGGAGAGTTGGGCCAGGAACAGGGTCGGCCGCAATTCGGTGGTCAGCTTCTCGTTGAGCAGCACGTCGCGGTCGTTGCGGCTCTCGGATGCGGCGAGAATGGCGGCATCGACAGCCTCGTCGCGCTCGCCGCCGCCGGCAGCCACCACCATGTCCATGGTTGTGCAGAGCTCGTCATTGCCTTTGATGCCGGCGTCGTCGAGCGCAAGCCCGGCGGCATAGGTGCCGAGCCGCTGCCATGTCTCCATCTGCCGCTGGTCGCCGCGCTTGGCGATCTGCAGGTTCCAGTCGATTTCCGGCAGCGGATGGACGGTGTAGGGCGCAAAGCGCGCGGCTTCGAGCACCGGCTGCAGGCCCGGCTGCGCCAGCTTCTGCCAGTGGGCGTCAGGGCCTTCTCCCAGCGAGGAGACAAGGCCGATACCAGTGATGACGACGTCGCGGGGGCTGCTCATGAGCGGCTTTGTGGGTCAGGTGGCAGAGCGCGTCAAGGTCGCGCGCTCAACTGACGTCAGGCGGTCTTGGCGGCGACCAGCGCGTCGATCTTGGCGCACAGGTTCTTCATGACGAAGTAGTCGTCGGTCGAAGCCTTGCCGTCATTGACTTCCTGGGTCCACTTTTCCAGCGGCACCTTGATGCCGAATTCCTTGTCGATGGCAAAGACGATGTCGAGGAAATCGAGGCTGTCGATGCCGAGATCGTCGATCGTGTGGCTTTCGGGCGTAATGGTGTCGATATCGATCTCGCTGGTGTCGGCAATGATCTTGGCGACTTTGTCGAACGTGGTGGACAAGGGCTTTTCCTTCTTTGCGGGCGGAATCTGTCCGCATCTTGTTTGGGCGCTGTCTAATCGGTTTTTCCCGGCAGGAAAAGGCCTGATAGTCCGGGCGCAGATGGGAAGCGTGCCTAGGAAACGCAAGAAGGGCCGCCGGTCAACCCGGCGGCCCTTCCCGTTACCGTTACGTCAGCTCAACTCTCACGGAGCTTGACCAGGTCGTTCAGCAGCCCGCCCGTTCCGTTGTGAACGGTCAGCCGCTCGACCTTACCGGCGATGGTTTCCAGAGCCTCGAGCTCCTTCAGCCGCAGCATCACCGGGTTCTCCGCCATCACCCGGGCCGTGTTGAGCAGCGAACGCGTGGCGTTCGTCTCCTCGCGGCGGCGGATGACGTTGGCCTCGGCCTGCTTTTCGGCCGACACCACCTGGTTGAGGATCTCGCGCATCTCGCCCGGGAGGATGACATCCTTGAGCGTGATATCGCTGACCTCGACCCCGATCTCGGCCATGTCGGCACGGACCTTGGCCGCGGCTTCCTCGTCGACTGTCACCTTCTTTTCAAGGATCTGGTCAAGCGTCAGCCCGCCAAGCGTCTTGCGGAAGGCGTACTGCAGGGCGCGGTAGAGGGCTTCGGAGAAGTCCTTCACCGCGCTCACCGCCTTGACCGGATCGACGACCCGGTATTCGGCAGCGATGTTGACCCGGATCGTGACGCGATCCTTGGTCAGCACTTCCTGCCCGGCGACGTCGAGCGACTGGCGCTTGCGGTCGACGACCTTGACCTGCACCATGCGTCCGACGCTCCAGAAAGCATGCACGCCCGCAGCCAGCGTCCGGACCAGGACACCGTCGACGAACAGCAGCCCCGCCTGGCCGTCGATGACCGGATAGACCGACATCAACTCTGCCTTCCGGGCCTGGCCGAGCCGGCGCATGACGGCCGGATCGATGGCGAGGTCGGCCGAAGTGTCGACCATTGTCACCTTCCACGGTCCGGCATCCGTCCACAGCACCAGCTTGCGGTCCGGGGCCAGAACGGCATGCAGATTGCCGTCACGCTCGATGACGGCGACGTCCGTGCGCCCGGTGCGAACGACGGTGAAATGACGCGCGGCCACATCCGGGAGCTTGTCGAACAACGCCTTCTCGTATGCCGAAACGAATTCCGGGTTCTTCAGATCGTGCCGGGATACTTCCAGGCTTCCGCGCCGGTTGGCGAGCCAATGCTCACCCGGCAGCAGGACAGCCTTGATCTCCCCCTTGTAGAGGGTGAGGGCACGTTCGTTTTCCCTTACGAGGACGCGCTCGCGTCCAAGAATCTTGTCGAGAACAGTCATTGTCTTACTCCTGTCGGGCATGGCCCCATGCGAGGCGTCAACTCATGCGTCGATCTTCCCTTCGTTTCTCGTTTCACGTCGTCATGGTCCGGGCACGAATGATCCGGGGACTGGTGGCATCAAATCGCAGCGGGCCTTCGGGAGCGGATCGCGGGGCAGTGAAGCGGGCGCCTGAGGCCTTGGCCTCTCTTGCCGGCGACGCTGCGCCTTGATCGTCACCGCGGACCTGGCCGCGAGCTGATGGCGTCGGACCTTTCGATACGGCCTTGGCCCGAAGGCTTCGGCCGTCCCGTGAGGTCTTCAGCATTCCAGTCCCCGGACCGTTTTCAGATAACACCGTGGCAGGGTGCTGGCTTATCAGGCCAATGGAGAAGGAATCGAACCTTCGACAGTCAGATTAACAATCTGATGCTCTACCAAACTGAGCTATCCGTGGTGTGGATGAAGGGACTCGAACCCTCGACCTCCGGACCTAAATCCGGCGCTCTCACCTCTGAGCTACACCCGCAATCCCAATCCCCAAAGCGGCGCCGTATACAGGGCGGCAAAGCCGCCTGCACGGGCGGAGACGAAAGCTCCAACCGTTGTGCTCGCTTCGGTTTTCGTGACCGGGTGCGCGCCTATAGCCCCTGCGACGGGTTGTCGCAAGCGGCATTGTCGCGGCGAATTTGCGGCTTCTTTCGGCGGTGGCATTTCGGCAACAGTGCCAGTCGGCGCCAGCGCGAATATTGATTGTACCAATGTACCATGGTACAAACTGCGATGAACATCGAACGTATACAAACCGGCGTGCGCCTGGAGAAACGGCTGGTGAAGGTGCTCAAGGCGCTGGCCGAGCATCGCGACATGAGCCTCGGCGATCTCATCGAGGGTATCGTGCTGCATGCTTTCGAAGGGCAGGCGCCGTTTTCACCGGAGACGCTCGAAACAATCAGCCAGTTGAAACGCATCTACGGGCTGGAGCTTGGCGCGGCCGACAGCCACCGTCTGACTGAAACGCCATCCTCTGACTGAATGGAAGGGAAGGCGGATGACGTCCCATCTTGAGCGCAGCCACAGCATCGTCCTTTCCGGTCCGGTCGACCGCGTCTTCCCGCTGTTTACGCCGATCGGCGAGACTTTGTGGGTGGAGGGCTGGGATCCGGAATTTCTGCATCCGCAAGGTGGAGAAACGCGGCAAGGCATGGTTTTCCGAACCGTCCACGGCGACGAGACGACGCTGTGGGCCTGCGCCGATTGGGATCCGATCGCGCATCGTGTCCGCTATGTCAGGGTCACACCGGACTCACGTTTCGGATTTGTCGAAGTGACCTGCCATTCGGCTGTCGATGGCGGCACCGAGGCATCGATTGCCTATACGTTCACGGCTCTGAACGCGGCGGGAGAATCCTATCTGTCTGAACTGACGGAGGATGCCTTCGCGCAAATGATCGAGACGTGGAAAGTCCTCATCGATGCGTGGCTGCTCGCTGAGACGTCAGCTGGCGCTGGTCATCGTTAGAAGGTGACGCGGCCGAGCACGCGCAGGCCGTCGCCTTGCGGTTCGACGACCACGGCCTCACCCTCGCGCGGCGAGATGCCGGTGAGCGCCACGATGTCTTCCAGATGGGTGACCATGACCAGATTGTCGGAGCCTGAATAGGCGCGGATTTCTTTCATGATCGCGGCGATCTGTGCCGCCTTCTGGGCTTCGTCGCCTTTCAGCAGATCGAGCGGCGCAAACAGCTCCGGCTCGGCCTCGAAGGCGATGCGCGCGGTGTCGAGGCAGCGGCAATAGCGGCTGGACAGGACGCGCTCGATGGGCGCGGCGCGGGCGGCAAACAAAGCGCCGATCTTGCTCGCCTGCTGCTTGCCGCGCGCCGACAGGTTCATCTGGCTGGCGCAGCTGTCGATGTCGAAATTGGCCGGATCGGTGGTGCCGGTGACCATGGCATGGCGCAGCAGCACGACATGGCCGCCATCGCGCAGCAGCGCCCAGCCGGCATCCGTGGCATGGGCGGCGACGGGAATGACGAGCAGGAACAAGGCCAGGGCAAATCGAATCATCGCAGTCCTTCCAGGAGCCTGGCATCAGACTCCGACCATTCGCATATAGGGATTGGAAAGCGGGCACAAAGACAAGCCAGAAGCCGGCCGCGTCTCAAGTCTCACTTTTTGGCGATTTGCTTTTTCACCAGATCGATCTTCTGGTCGGTCAGCGGGATGGGGAGGGTGTAGCCGGCCTCGGTAAAACCCCGCTTGGCGTTCTCGAAGAACTCGATGGCCTTGAGATACTCAGCCTTGCCGCCGCCATAGCTGGCGCGGTTCCAGTGGATGTCGCCAAGATTATTCTGCTCGAAGGCCCACTGCATGGGCTGGGTTTCCCTGGTGAAGACTTTCAGCGTCGCCGTGAAAGCCGCCTCGGCCTCGTCGAGATATTTGCCGGTCCGTTCGATATTGCCGAGGTTGAGCAGGCTCATGCCGATGCCGTTCTGCGCGTTGGCCCAGTCGACGGGCGCCGTCTCGATGGTCAGCACTTCGAGGGCCGCCCGCCGGGCTGCGATAGAATCCCGCAGGGTTTTCGGATCGGCATTGCTCATGCTCAGCCAGTGCAAAGTAGAGCCGAGGCCGGCCTGGGCCAGCGCCCATTGCCGCGGATTTGTCTCGCGCTTGTACTCGCGCAACGCATTGCCGTAGGCGTCGACCGCCTCGTTGTAGTGCTCGGGCTTGTCCGTCACGCCGCCAAGCAGCTGCAGCGTGTTGCCGAGATTGTAATAGCTCATGGCCCAATCCTGCGGGAATTTCCGCCTGACATAGACCTGCCGCGCCGCCTGGAACGCTGCGGCCGACTGCTCCAGCTTGGCCGCGTCACGGGTCCTCTGGCCAAGCGTCTGGTAGATCGAGCCGAGATTGTTCTGCGCCGACGCCCAATCCATGGGGAAGCGCTGCCGGGTAAACACCGTCAGCGCGTCGTCATAGGCCGCGGCGGCCTCTTCGAGCGTGCCCGTGCCCATATCGAAGCGGGCGACACCGCTCAACGCATTGCCGAGGTTGAGCCGGCTGGTCGCCCAGGAGACCGGAAAGGTCTCGCGGGTTCGCACCTTCAGCGCGGCGCGGAAGGCATCGACCGCGTCGTTGATCTTCGCCTTGTCGTTGAGCTGGATGCCAAGCGTCACCAGCGTGTTGCCGAGATTGTTCTCGACCATCGCCCACTCCACGGGCGCTTTCTCGCGCGTGTATTCTTCGAGCGCCAGCCGGTAGGCGGCTTCCGCGTCCTTTAGATGCTCGCCGGCGGGATCACGCTCGGAGAGCGCAAAGAGCGCCAGGCCGAGATTGTTCTGCGAAGCGGCCCAGTCGAGCGGCAGCTTGTCGCGCGGTCGCTTTTCCAGCGTGGCACGCATCGCCGCCACCGCCTCGTTGAGGCGCTTCGGGTCGCTCTCGCGTTCGCCGATCTTCAACAACACATTGGCGAGATTATTCTGCGCGGCGGCCCAGTTGCGGTCGTCCTTCTCACGCTCAAAGACGATGAGCGAATCGCTGAAAATCTGCGCTGCTTCTTCCAGATGTGCGGTTTCGGTCTCTCGCTCACCGATGGTCTGCAGCACAACCGCCATGTTGTTGCGGGTGATTGCCCAGTCGCGGTTCTGCTCGCCATTGGGAATGAAATTCAGGATGACGCGATATGCTTCGATCGCGTGTTGCAGTGCATCGAGATCGCCGGTGGCGTAACCGTAAGAATTGAGCGCCTCGGCTTCCTGGTTCTTGTAATTCCAGCGCAGCTTGTCGTCCCATTTCTCGGCCAGCGAGAAGGCCTTGGCATAGTCGTTGGCGGCGGATTTGTAGTCGAAGACCAGTGCGGCGGCGTCGGCGCGTTTGGCATAGATGGCGGCGTCGGCGATGCGTTTCTGTCGGACCTGTTCCTCGGCCTCGTCAACCGCACCGCTGTTCTGCTCGACCCTGCCGACCGCGTCATCGAGGAATTTGCGCGCCGTCACCATGGCGCCCTGGCCGATGGCCTTGTCGGCGGAGGCGACGAGGCGCTTGATCTCCGGATCATCGGTGCGCAGTGCGGCGCGTTCCGACATCATCTTCTTCAGGCGCTCGGCCTGGCTGTCCAACACCTCCTGCAGGTCGGTCGGGTCTTCCGGGATATTGTCGGTGCCGAGGGCCCTCAGCACGCCATAGAGCGCGTCGAGCGGTACGCCGTCTTGCAGAGAGGCCAGTTCCACCTGCGCCCGCTTCGGGTCCGGCAGGTCGGATATGGTCAGGAGCAGTTGCCGCCTTTCGCCGGTGATCAGCCCGTCGTCGCCGGTCGGTTCCGGTGGCGCCACGCCAAAATAGAGCAGCCGGCGCAGGCTTTCATTGACCCATGGGCGCTGCTTCGCCTTGGTGTCGAGATAGACCTCCTCCGTCACCATGCGCATGACCGAGCCGAACTCCGTGCCTTTCATCGCCGCGAGGTGGCGCAGCAGCGCGGCCGCGTAGGGGCTGTTTTCGCCGGCGGCCCCATCGAGCGCCGGGCGGCCCGGTTCGGCGGCGAAGCCGACCACCGTGCCGAGGCTCGCATCTTGCGCCGGCGCATTGCCAAGCGCCTTGGCGCCGCGCACCGGTTCCAGCCCGCCAGCGCCAATCGGCTCGGCGGAAGCGGTCGGCGCCCGGCGCACCACGGCGTCCGCCGGAAACGGATTGGTACGGCAGGCATCGAGCAGCACGATTGTTACCGGCACGGTCTTCTTCAACTCATCCATGACGGCTGATATCGGCACCAACGCCTGGCCTGCATCCTTGAGCGACGAGACGTCGGCATCGACCGGAACCAGATAATTCTCGCCGCCGGCTTCGATGCCATGGCCGGAGTAATAGATGAAGGCGACGTCAGCGCCCTCGGCATCCTCGACGAAGCGTTCGAGGTCGCGCTTCAATTTCGACGCATCGCGATCGGTGACGTTGCGGGCGTCGAAGCCGAGGTCGGTCAGCATCTTGGCCATATCGCGGGCATCATTGGCCGGGTTGGGCAGGGCGGCGATGTGCAGGTAATTCGACTGGCCGATGATCAGCGCCACGCCCTTGAGGCTCTTCGTCTCGGCAAATGCAAGCGCCGTCGCGGCAAGACAAAACAGCGCGGCGACGAAGGCCGTCAGCCACATCCGCGCTAGAAAATTGCGTCCTGAGGTTTCGACAAAGGTCATTTGTCGTTCGTGTCCGCCCAGATATTCCAAACCCTCTATAACGCTGCCAGCATACCATGATCAAATTCGGGCGCGATTGCGCCGCGCGCGTGGCTCGCCTATCCCTGAAAAATGTCTCCGCTCACAGAAACCGTGCTTTTCGTCTTCAGCCTGGTTGCGCTCGGCTATCTCGCCGGGCTGACCGGCTATCTCAGACCGGCAAGCGGCGAGGGGATATCGGACTTCGCGGTCTCGGTGGCGATGCCGCTGCTTCTGTTCCAGACGATGGTGAATGCAGATTTCCACGGCGTGGCGCCTTGGCCGTTATGGGGGGCTTATTTCATGGCGGTGGCGATCACCTGGGCCGCCGGCCATCTCGTCACCACGCGAATTTTCGGACGCGACGCGCGTGCCGGTGTCGTCGGCGGCGTGTCGTCGGCCTACTCCAATGTGGTGCTGCTCGGCGCTCCCTTCATTCTTGGCATCTTCGGCCCGAGCGGCTTCGAAGTGCTGTCGCTGCTGGTTTCCGTGCATCTGCCTGTGATGATGATGGCCTCGATCGTGCTGTTCGAGATGTTCGGCCGCAGCGGAGGTGACCCCGTCCATCCGTTGCGCATCATCCGCAGCTTCCTGAGGCGGCTGTTCATCAATCCGCTGATCATTGGCATTCTGCTCGGGCTGGCATGGCGGCTCAGCGGCGTGCCGCTGCCGGACCTCCTCATGCGGCTGGTCGATGCGCTGGCCGACACGGCAGGGCCGGTGGCGCTGTTTGCCATGGGGCTCAGCCTGCGCCGCTTCGGCGTTTCCGGCAATGTCCGACCGGCACTGGCGCTATCAGTGCTGAAACTGTTCTTGATGCCGGCACTGGTGCTCGTCTTCGTCTGGCTGCTCGGCCTGCCGCCCCTGACGGCCAAGGTGGCGGTCGTGGTGGCGGCGCTGCCGTCCGGCATCAATTCCTATCTCATCGCCGTACAGTTCAACACCGGCCAGGCGTTGGCATCGAACCAGATGACCATCGCCACGGCCTGTGCCGCCGTCACCACGGCTTTCTGGCTGACGGTGGTTCTCCACGTCTACGGCTAGAGCAGTTCACCGTTTCACGGAAACGGCGAACCACTCTAGCTCTTTGTTTTAACGCAATTCCCAAGGGAAAGCGCTATGCGCTCTTCCCGGGAAAACCGCTTCACACTTTTCCTGGAATTGCTCCAGTTCGTCTTCGGCTGGTTTCGCGCTGGCCCAAAGCCTATATGCCATCTTGCAATTGATTGCGTGGCTTGCCCTAGGTAAAGAGCACTGGCTCCAGTGTCCCGGCCTCGTTACCATCGGGCACGTTCATCGAAGAAAATCCAGATACCGGCCCGTCAGTGCGCCGAGCGGAGGCTAAACCATGCTTCAGAAAACCAGCCATTTCATGCGGCAGGCCAATCTCATCAACGGCGAATGGGTGCAGGCCGACAGCGGCCAGACGGTCGACGTCAACAACCCGGCCACCGGCCTCAAGATCGGCACCGTGCCGAAATCGGGCAAGGCCGAGACCCGCCGTGCCATCGAAGCCGCCGCCGAGGCTTTCAAGACCTGGCGCAAGACCACTGCGCTCGAGCGCTCGAAGCTGCTGCGCAAGCTGCATGACGCGATGATGGACAATCAGGACGTGCTGGCCGAGCTCTTGACCATCGAGCAGGGCAAGTCGCTGTTCGAATCGAAGGGCGAGATCGGCTCGGCCGCGGCCTACATTCTGTGGTTCGCCGAGGAAGGCCGCCGCACCTATGGAGACGTCGTGCCCTCGCCATGGGCGGACCGCCGCATCCTGGTGACCAAGGAGCCAGTCGGCGTCATAGCCGCGATCACGCCGTGGAATTTCCCGTCCTCGATGCTGGCCCGCAAGCTTGGCCCCGCACTTGCCGCCGGCTGCACCGCTGTCGTCAAGCCGGCCTCGCAGACGCCGTACTCGGGTCTTGCCTGGGGCGCGCTGGCCGAGGAAGTCGGCTTCCCCAAGGGCGTCGTCAACATCCTGACCGGTTCGGCCAGCGAGATCGGCGACGAAATCTGCGCCAACCCGCTGGTGTCGAAGATCACCTTCACCGGATCGACCGAGGTCGGCAAGTTGCTCATCCAGAAGTCGTCCGTCACCGTCAAGAAGGTGTCGATGGAGCTCGGCGGCAATGCGCCGTTCATTGTCTTCGACGACGCCGACCTCGAGCGTGCCGTGGCCGGTGCCATCACCGCCAAGTACCGCAATTCCGGCCAGACCTGCGTCTGCACCAACCGCTTCCTGGTTCAGGCCGGCGTCTATGACAAGTTCGTCGAGAAGCTGGCCGCGGCCAGCAACGGGCTGAAGGTCGGTTCCGGCCTCGAAGAGGGCGTGCAGCAGGGACCGCTGATCGACGAGAAGGCGGTCGAGAAGGTCGAGGAGCTGATCGGCGACGCCACCTCGAAGGGTGGCAAGATCGTCGCCGGCGGCAAGCGCCATGCTCTGGGCGGTTCGTTCTTCCAGCCGACGGTCATCGCCAACGCGACGCCGAAGATGCGCTTCATGAAGGAAGAGATCTTTGGCCCGGTCGCTCCGGTGTTCAAGTTCGAGACTGAAGCGGAAGCAATCGCGCTCGCCAACGACACCGAATTCGGCCTCGCCTGCTATTTCTACACCGGCGACCTCGGCCGCGCTTTCCGCGTCATGGAAGGGCTGAAATACGGCATGGTCGGCGTCAATGAAGGCCTCATCACCACGCCCGAGGCGCCGTTCGGCGGCGTCAAGGAATCGGGCCTCGGCAAGGAAGGCGGCCATCAGGGCATCGAGGATTACCTCGATACCAAATATGTGTGCATCGGCGGCCTCGGCCTCTGATAGACTGGTCTTGAGATGGGGAGGCTAATTGCCTGCCCATCTCTTATGGGAAAACCAGCCGAAGTCCTCTGGATCTACTGGCATTTGCGGGCATGGCGATGAAGGACGGCGAGGTTTTCGGCACGACGCAGGCGGGCGAGGCGGTGCGCCGCTTCACCATCAGGGGCGGCGGTATCACTGCCAACATCATCGGGCTCGGTGCTGTCATCCAGGATTTGCGCCTGACCGGGCACGATGCGCCGCTGGTGCTTGGCTACGACAATCTGGAGGCCTATGAGACCAATAACACGTTCTTTGGCGCGGTCGTCGGTCGCTACGCCAATCGCATCCATGATGGCCGTTTTACCATCGCCGGCAATCGCTACCAGACCGAACAGAACTTCCTCGGCAAGCACACGCTGCATGGCGGCTCGCAAGGCTATTCGCACCGGCCGTGGACAGTTTCTTTGCACGGCAGGGACTTCGTCACGCTGACTCTGCACGATCCCGACGGCACGATGGGTTTTCCCGGCGCGCTCGACGTCACCTGCACCTACCGGCTGAAGATCCCCGGCACGCTCAGCGTCGAGCTGACGGCGACCTGCGAGGAGCCGACGCTGTGCAATCTCAGCCAGCATTCCTATTTCAACCTCGACGATGGCGGCGCCGGCGACATTCTCGACCACAGAATGATGCTGAATGCCGGCGCCTATCTGCCTGTCGACGGCGACATGATCCCGACCGGCGTGGTCAAGCCGGTTGACGGCACGCCTTTCGACTTTCGCCAGGCGCGGCCACTCCGCATGGAGACCGAGGGCGAGCAACTGCCCTACGACCAGAATTTCTGCCTTGCTTCGGCGCGCGGGCCGCTGCGGCAAGCCGCATGGGCGCAAGGGGCAAGCTCCGGCGTCGAGATGGAGGTCTGGACCACGGAGCCTGGCGTCCAGCTCTATACCGGCCAGTATGTGACGCCGCGCAAGGGGCTGGAAGGGCGGGACTACAAGGCTTTTTCCGGCTTCTGCCTGGAGCCGCAAATATGGCCGGATGCACCGAACCGGCCATACTTCCCGCAAGCGACGCTGTGGCCAGGCGCGATCTACCATCATGTGACGGAATACCGGTTCCGCCTACCGTAGTTTTCCAGACGGCTAGTTTTCGAACGCCGCTCGTAGTGTCTCGAATGGCGCCAGCGCGCCGCGGACCTGCACCACGGCGGCGGCGACGCGATGGGCCCGGCTTGCCGCTTCCTGCGGGCCATGGCCGGCAAGACGCGCCGCGAGATAGCCGCCATTGAAGGAATCGCCGGCGCCGGTGGTGTCGACAGGGGCCGCGACATGGATCGCCGGCACGTCGTGCAGTGTCCTGTTTTCAGCAATCAGCGCCGGCTGCTCGCCGTTCTTGACGACGACCTCGCCGACCCATTGCCGGAGCCGGTCGGCGGTCGCCCGCGGCGTTGCATCCTCAAACAGCATCTGCTCGTCGGGGAAGGTTGGCAGCGCGATGTCGGTGACGCCGAGCGCTTCGACGATCGCCGCCTGCGCGTCCTCGCGCCGGTGCCAGAGGCGTGGCCGGTAGTTGGGGTCGAAGGCGATCAGCGAGCCCGCTGTGCGGGCTCTGGCTACGGCAGCCAACAACGTTTTGCGCGCGGCATCGTCCAGAATTGCCAAAGTGATTCCGGAAAAGTACACAAGCGCCTGATTTTCCAGGTTTTTCGACAATGCTGTGGGATCCGAAGCAAGCTGTCGCGCGGCGGCGTCGCCGCGCCAGTAAGTGAAGGAGCGCTCGGCCCCTGTCAGCGTGATCGCATAGAGGCCGGGCCGCGCGCCTGGTACCA
The DNA here is from genome assembly GCF_056403815.1 of Mesorhizobium sp. P2_E9. Lineage (NCBI taxonomy): Bacteria > Pseudomonadati > Pseudomonadota > Alphaproteobacteria > Hyphomicrobiales > Phyllobacteriaceae > Mesorhizobium > Mesorhizobium sp. P2_E9. The sequence goes on along the minus strand of NZ_JBFUET010000003.1, from coordinate 45,415 downwards.
CCGGACTGGAACCGATGCCGATGCCGTTTTCGGCGAAGAAGGCGATCTGGCCCCGCGAGAAGGGGTCGTCGCCGAAGGCGGAGACATAGGTCGCCGGCCGGTCGCCGCTCAGCGCATGCAGCGCCCACAGCGTGTTGAACGTGTCGCCGGCAAAACCCATGCGCCAGTTCGGGCCGGCCTGGCCCGACAGTTCGAGCATGCATTCGCCGATCGAGGCGACGCCGTTTCCCGCCATCTGCAATCCTCCGATGATTTCGGTGCTGTAGCTTTTTGCCGGCGGCAGCGCCATGCTTGGCAAGCAGGCTTTTTTGCGTCACAGCGTTTTCCCACAGGCTGGCGGGATGCGATCCACCCGGCAGAACGTTATCCGCAGAAGAGGAACCGGTTTGGCATCGATATGGCGTTATCTCCTGGCGGGTCTTGGTCTGGCTGCTCTGCTGGTCGGCGTTCTCGCGGTTGTCTATCTGACTGCGCCACAATCGGCGCAGCTTGCCGGCCCGGATGTCTCGCGGACGAAGAAAACCGACAACGGGCTATACATGGCGAGCTTCGTGCCGGAACGGGGCGTGGTGCGGCAGGGCGAACTGGAATCCTGGCTGCTGACCCTGAAAACAAAGACAGGGGCTTCGGTGGAGCGCGCCGCGATCGCCATCTCCGGCGGCATGCCGCAACACAATCACGGCCTGCCGACCAGCCCGCAGGTCACCGATTATCTCGGCGACGGACGCTACCGGATCGAAGGGGTCAAGTTCACGATGAGCGGCTGGTGGCAACTTCGTTTCGCCATCTCGTCCGGCGCCGGCTCCGACACGGTACTGTTCAACGTGGTGCTGTGAGCGATCGATGAAGCGCCTTTTCTGCTTTCTGGCGCTGATGGTCGCCGTCATCCTCGTCGGCTGCGGCAAGCCGGACTTTTCCGACGCCGAAAAGAAGACCATCGCTTCGCTGGCGTTGAACACGTTGCCGTCGCTGAAGCCCGACACCACCAACCGGTTCGCCGACGTGCCGGCCGCCGCGGCGCTCGGCTCGACGCTGTTCTTCGACCTCGGCATGAGCCGCGACGGCACGGTCTCGTGCTCGACCTGCCACAAGATCGACCGGCAGTTCCAGGACGACCTACCGCAAGCGGTGGGCGTCGGCCGCACCAACCGTCGCACCATGGCGCTGGCGGGCGTGGCGCGTGCCCCCTGGTTCTTCTGGGACGGCCGCCGCGACAGCCTGTGGGCGCAAGCACTGACGCCGCTCGAAAACCCGCTGGAGCAGGCTGGAAACCGCACCGCCTACGCACGCTACATCAAGACGCGCTTTGGCGAGCGCTACGAGCGCATCTTCGGGCCGCTGCCCGACTTTGCCGGCATGCCAGCAAATGCCAGCCCGCTTGGAACCGATGCCGAGAAGGCGGCCTGGAACGCCATGAGCGGCGCGCAGCGTGACGCGATTAACGGCGTCTATGCCAATATCGGCAAGGCGATTGCCGCCTTCGAACGCTCGATCGAGCCGGCGCAGACGCGCTTCGACCGCTTTGCGCTGGACCTCGCCACTGGCGCCGAACCGAAGGGCGATGCGGTTTTTACGCGCGAAGAAATCCTTGGGCTGAAACTGTTCATCGGCAAGGCCAATTGCGTGACCTGCCACAACGGCCCGCGCTTCACCGACAACAGTTTTCACAACACCGGCGTGCCGCCCGTTGCGGGTTTGCCGCCGGATCACGGGCGTATTGATGCGGTGGCACAGGTCGAGGCCGATCCGTTCAACTGTCTTGGCGCCTTCCGCGATGGCGACGCGAGCGCCTGCGGCGAGCTGCGTTTCATGGTCAAGGATGCGCCGCAACTGATCCGCGCTTACAAGACGCCGTCGTTGCGCGGCGCAGCCACTCGACCACCCTACATGCATGCCGGGCAGTTTTCGTCGCTCGACGAGGTGGTGGCGCACTACGCCAAGGCTGCGCCCAGCGTCGAGGGCACATCCGAAATTCACCCGTTGCAGCTGTCGGATCGCGAACGCGCAGCACTGGTGGCGTTTTTGAAGACTTTGGCGGAATGACCTATCGATCCTTCACTGTCTCCATCGCCACGAAGGTCGAGGTCTGGGCGACATGCGGAAGCGCCGAGATACGCTCGCCCAGAACGCGGCGGTAGGCGGCGATGTCCTTGGTGCGGACCTTCAGCAGATAGTCGAAGCTCGACGCCATCATGTGGCACTGCTCGATCTCCGGTACGGACTGCACGGATCGGTTGAAAGCGTCGAGCGCGGCGGAGCGGGTATCGGACAGTTTTACCTGCACGAAGGCGACATGGCCTTCGCCCATGCGCTCGCGGTCGATGATCGCCTGGTAGCCCCTGATATAGCCGTCCTTCTCCAGCCGCTTGACCCGCGCCTGCACCGGCGTCTTCGACAGGCCGACCTTTGCTGCCAGTTCCGACATGGAAAGCCGGCCATTGCTTGCCAGTGCCGACAGGATGTTCCGGTCGATGCGGTCCAATTGGTCTTCCGTCATCAAAAGGGCAGTCCATTCGTTGATCTTGCGTCGCTATGATGGATCAAATGGCCTGTGATGTCGATTTCTTTGGACCGACTGAAATTCGCGCCTGTGCTAGCTTGCGCCATTCGGTCCGGTGACCGCCGGACCGCTCCCTGATGCTCGCTCCACGGGACCCCGCCATGCCGCTCGACACCATCCGCCAGCAGATCCGTGCCAACTATTTGCCTGACGAAGACGAGGCCGTGAAACGGCTCGCCGAAGCGACAGGGCTTTCGGCTCGGGATCGCGATGCGATCTCGGCGCGCGCCGTTGATCTGGTGCGGGCGGTGCGCGGCTCGTCCGATCCCCGACTGATGGAAGTCTTCCTCTCCGCCTACGGCCTGTCGACCAAGGAAGGCGTGGCGCTGATGTGCCTGGCCGAGGCGCTGCTGCGCGTGCCGGATACCGAGACGATGGACGATCTCATCGCCGACAAGATCGCGCCGCATGACTGGTCAGCGCATTCCGGCGGTTCGAGCTCGATCTTCGTCAACGCCTCGACCTGGGCGCTGATGCTGACCGGTCGCGTGTTGGATGAGGGCGAGGGCGGCATCGAAGGCACGCTGCGCTCGATGGTGCGACGGCTGGGCGAGCCGGTCATCCGCAAGGCGGTGGCCGCCGCCATGCGCGAGATGGGCGAACAGTTCGTGCTCGGCCGCACCATCGCGGAAGCCGTCAAGCGCGGCCGGCCGATGATTCAAAAGGGCTATCTCTATTCGTTCGACATGCTGGGCGAAGCGGCCCGCACCGAGGCTGATGCCTTGCGCTATCTCAAGGCCTATGCCGATGCGATTTCGTCGCTCGATTCCGGCTCCAACGGCCCAGACATCCGCCAGAATCATGGCATCTCGGTCAAGCTCTCGGCGCTGCATCCGCGCTACGAGGTGGCGCAGAAGGAAGAGATGCTGCCGGTCATGGCCGAGCGGCTGTTGTCGCTGGCGCTCGCAGCGAGGCACTCGCGCATGGGCCTCAACATCGATGCCGAAGAGGCCGACCGTCTCGATCTGTCGCTCGATGTCATCGAGCGGGTGCTGGCCGAGCCGGAGCTCGCCGGCTGGAACGGCTTTGGCGTAGTGGTGCAGGCGTATGGACCACGCGCGGCCTTCGCCATCGACTGGCTTTACGCGCTGGCCAAGAAATACGACCGCAACATCATGGTGCGGCTGGTCAAGGGTGCCTATTGGGACACCGAGATCAAGCGAGCGCAGACGCTGGGGCTCACGGGTTATCCCGTCTTCACCCGCAAGGCCAACACCGACGTCTCCTACATGGCTTGCGCCAAAAAACTGCTTGGCATGACCGACCGCATCTATCCGCAATTCGCCACCCACAACGCGCACACCGTCGCCGCCATCCTGTCGATGGCGGAAAGCCGCGACTCCTTCGAGTTCCAGCGCCTGCATGGCATGGGCGAGGCACTGCACGAGACCGTGCGCCAGGCCGAAGGTACGCGTTGCCGCATCTATGCGCCGGTCGGCGCGCATTCGGACCTGCTGGCCTATCTGGTCCGTCGGCTGCTGGAGAACGGCGCCAATTCCTCCTTCGTGCACCAGCTGACCGATGAGGATGTCGAGCCGGAGGACATCGCTCGCGATCCGCTCGAAACGGTCGAGGACCAGGGTCCTGCAGCCAATCCGGCGATTGCCCGGCCGTCCCAAATCTTTGGCTCCAGCCGCCGCAACTCCAAGGGGTTCGACATCACCGACACGGTGACGCTGGCGGCGATCGACAAGGCCAGGGCGGCCTTTGCGGGTCCCGACCGCTGGCATGCCAAGCCGATCACGCGCGCCGCCGGCTACGGCAAGCAGCGTCCGATCGTCAATCCGGCCAAGCCTGACGAAGTGGTCGGCACCGTCAGCGAGGCCGCCGCCAAGCAGGTGGCCACCGCCGTACGCTTCGCAGTGGAGGCGCAGCCTGCCTGGGCAAAACGTCCGGTTGCCGAGCGTGCCGCCATCCTCGACCGTGCCGCCGACCTCTATGAGGCCAATGCCGTCGAGTTCTTCGCGCTGGCAACCCGCGAGGCCGGCAAATCGCTGGCTGACGGCGTCGCCGAGGTCCGTGAGGCCGTCGACTTCCTGCGCTACTACGCTGCCGAAGCGGCCAACAACGAAGCCGGCACGCAGGCGCGCGGCGCCATCGTCTGCATCTCGCCGTGGAATTTCCCGCTCGCCATCTTCACCGGCCAGATCGCGGCGGCACTGGTCACCGGCAATTCGGTCATCGCCAAGCCGGCCGAGCAGACGCCGCTGATCGCCTTCCGCGCCGTCGAGTTGCTGCGCGAGGCCGGCGTGCCGGAAGACGTCATCCAGTTGCTGCCCGGCGACGGCCCCTCGGTCGGTGGCCCGCTCACCGCTGATCCGCGCATTGCCGGCGTCTGCTTCACTGGCTCGACCGAGGTCGCCAAGCTGATCGAGAAGCAGCTGGCCGAGACCGCGGCACCCGACGCCATGCTGATCGCCGAGACCGGCGGCTTGAATGCGATGATCGTCGATTCCACCGCGCTGCCCGAACAGGCGGTGCGCGACATCCTGGCCTCGGCCTTCCAGAGCGCCGGTCAGCGCTGCTCGGCGCTGCGCGTGCTCTATGTCCAGAAGGATGTCGAGAAGAAGATGCTGGAGATGCTGAAGGGCGCCATGGAGGCGCTCAACATCGGTGATCCCTGGCAGATTTCAACCGATGTCGGTCCGGTCATCGATGATGAAGCGCAGGCCTCGATCCGCGACTATTGCACGAAGAAGGGTCTCGAGGGCCGGCTGATCGCCAAACTCGAGGCGCCGAAGGACGGCCGCTTCGTCGCGCCGCATGTCTTCCGGGTCAAGGGCATCGAGGAGCTGGACCGCGAAGTGTTCGGGCCGGTGTTGCATGTCGCCACCTTCGACTCCGATGAGATCGACGCGGTCATCGCCGCGATCAATCGCAAGGGCTATGGCCTGACCTTCGGCCTGCACACCCGCATCGAAGGCCGTGTGCAGCATTTCGTCGACGGCATCCATGCCGGCAACATTTACGTCAACCGCAACCAGATCGGCGCCGTCGTCGGTTCGCAGCCATTCGGCGGCGAGGGATTGTCCGGCACCGGTCCGAAGGCCGGCGGCCCGCACTATCTCCGGCGTTTCCGCAAGGGGCCGGAGGCCGGTACGCATGTAGGCGAAGGCCACAAGGTGACGGCGACCGAGTTGGCCGACAATCTGCCCGATCCGGCGCTTGGCGGCTGGTCGACGCGCCCGGACCGGATCGCCATCCTGAGGAAGCATCTGCGCGGCAAGGGGGCCGCCGCCATTGGCGCCGCCGCTGCAATCGATTTCGGTCAGGTCGACCTGCCCGGGCCGACCGGCGAGGCCAACACGCTGTCGCTGTCACCACGCGGCCGTGTGCTGTGCCTGGGGCCGGATGCCGACACGCTGCTTGCCCAGACGATCCAGGCGCTTGCCGCAGGCAATGCGGTGCTGGCTGTGGCGCCAGGAGCGCCGGCCGCACTCTACGCATTGACCGGCAAGGGCTTGCCATTGGCTGCTATAGATGGCCGGCCTGATCCGGTCGAAGCGCGCTCGCTGCGCGTCGATGTCGTGGCTTTTTCGGGCACACCGGAGGCTGCGCGCATCGTGCGCAAGGTCATCGCCGACAGGACTGGCCCGATCGTGCCGCTGGTCAGCGAGGTGCTCAACCCGGCGGCCTATGCGCATGAGCGGGCCGTCTGCGTCGACACCACAGCGGCTGGCGGCAATGCCAGCCTGCTGGCTGCGGCATAAGGACTGTTCGCACCTCGCTTGCTTTGTCTCGAGTTGCCGGGGATAAACACGGGCGGCAATTCGAGCGGGGCGACCAATCAGATGAATGACAAGTCCCCACCGTTTGAGCTGCCTTGCGTGGCGGTGATCATCACCTGCTACAATTACCGGCCTTACGTCGAACAGGCGATCCGCTCGGTGTTGGCGCAGACCTACCGGAACTGGGACTGCGTTATCGTCGACGACGCCTCGACCGACGGTTCGGCCGACCATATCCGCCAGCTTCTGGCAGCCATCGATGATCCGCGCCTGCGCCTGTTGGCGCGCTCACAAAATGGCGGGCAGATCGCGGGATTCCGCGATGGCTTTGCCGCGACCGACGCGTCTTTCGTGGTATTTCTCGATGCCGACGATGCCTGGCTGCCGGATTTTCTCCTGGCGCATCTGTCCGCCCACCTCAACGCGACACATTCGGCCGCGCTGTCGAGTTCCGATGTGTTCCTGGTCGATGGCAGCGGCACCTTGGTGAGCGGCACTTTCCTTCCCTTGCGCAAACCGCGCTCCGGGTCCGATGGCAATGGCCTCGCCATTGCGCCTGGTGGCCAGCTTGCCGGCATGGCGTCCGGGATTGCCCACGCATCGGAGCATCCGGTGACCTATTTCGCGCCTGCGACAACCGGCTGGCTATGGTCACCATGCTCGGCGATCATGTACCGGCGTGGCGCGCTGGAATCGGTCTTGTCCTTCCCGTTCAAGGCCAAGGTGGGGACGGATTATCTGACGGCCACATGCGCGCATCTGGCCGGCGGCAGCCTCATCCTGTCCGAAGGACTCGGCCTCTATCGCCTGCACGGGTCGAACGTCTCCTCCACCGGCGCTGGCTTTGCCGGCGGCCATGTTGGGCAAACGCCTGCCTACCGGGCCTACAGGACCACATTGGCGGCGGATGTCGTCGACTATGTGTTGGAGAATTCAGCCTGGCTCAGTGATGTCAACGGGCGCAAATTCATACCCGCATTCCTGACGCAGCATGTGCGTCAGTTCAGGGAGCTGGCCGATGATCCGCGGCTGATGCGACACCTGACCCGGGGACGGCCCTGGCAGTGGCTGCGCTTGCACATTGCCAAGTGGTTGCGTCGGCTGGGTGGGCGCGGTTCCACGCGATCATGACGAGGGCGCCGGAGGTGCTTGCATTTGCTCCGGCAAGGCCACGTCAGGCGCCTTCGACGACCGAAAATCCTTCGAACTGCGGGTGGCCGAGATAGTGGACTTTCGTCGTGCCGACATTCCTGTGCGCGGCGCGGAAGTTTTCCGACTTGGTCCAGGCAACGAAATCGTCCTGGCTCGCCCACACCGTGTGCGAGGCAAACAGCGTGTAGCCTTCGGTCTCGTTGATCGGGCCGCGCAGCAGATGGAATTCCCGAAAGCCCTTCATCTCGGCAAGGCTGGAATCGCGGTTCTTCCACACGGCCTCGAAATCGGCTTCCGAGCCGTTCTGCACCTTGAAGCGGTTCATGGCGATGTACATGGGGTTCCTTTCGGCTATTCGCGAGCGTTGATGTTGGGTAGTTGCTTGAGCGGTCAAGGCGAGAAGGGGCCGATCGGCATGTCGCGGGCCGGAAATTGCAGCGACCAGCGGGCAAAAGTCAAATCAAGATCGTTTGCCTCTGGTATCAGCGAACCGTGGCCGGCCATTGGCTAGGCCACGGTGTTTCCTGTGAATGCGGGATGCAGTCCCAACGCCGTTCTCAGACGCCGAAAGCGATGCCGGTCTTGGTGTCCGTCTTCAGCTTGCGCATGCAGGCGTTCGGTTCGACGCCACTGCCGGCACACTCGGTCGCGCTGTTGATCAGCACGCGGCTGACCTTGGTGCAGTCGGTGCCGGCGAGATCAAAGCGCGTCACCTTGGTCTTGCCTGCCGGCAGGTCCTTGAAGTCGAGCACGGTCAGCCGGTCGACGACGCCGGCCTCGTTGAACAGCGCGATCTCGAACGCTGCCTTGGAGAGGTCGGCGCCGAGATTGTTGTTGACCAGGAAGGTCAGCCGGCAGCCCTTGTCCGAGGGTTGCGCGGCATTGAGTTCGAGGGTCAGCGCGGGGACCGGCGCGGACCCTTCAGCCGACGCCGGAACCATCGCAAGCGACATCGCCAGCGTCGAGGTCAGCAGACGAAGGGATGTCGTCAAGCTCATCATGATCATCAGCCTCCAAATCGCATTGTTGCCGCCAGCTTCAGCGTGATGCCCGGCTCATAGACGGCGACTGTCGTGGTGCCGTTCAGCGGGTTGGCGTATTTGACATCGAACAGATTGTCGGCGCGGAAATCGACCTTCAGATTGTCGGTCGCCTGATAGCTGGCGAAGGCATTGACCAGCGTGTAGTCCTCGGCCACCGCATTGCTTTTCGGCTTGCCGTTGTATTGCACCTCGCCGCCGACGGTCAGCTTGTCCTCGAGGAAGCGCAGGCCGAGTTGGGCGGTGACCTGCGAAGAGGGGATTGTGGCGAGATCGGCTTCAACACCCTTGTAGGAAATGGTGTGGCCATTCGTGATCGATGCCGAAAGCCCGGCATAGCCCCATCCGGCGTCGTAGACGCTTTCAAATTCAAAGCCGTGGATCTTGGCCTTGGCGAAATTCTGGTACTGATAGCAGATAGGAATGCCGGGGCCGAACGGACAACCACTGCCTGGGGCGAACGGCGACAGTGTCACGCCTTCGATGTAATCGTCGACGTCGTTGTTGAAATAGGCTGCCTTGATGCGGAGTGCGTCGCCAGCCTCCAATAGATCGTTCTGCTTGTAGTTGATGCCGAATTCGGTCGTCTTGCCGGTCTCTGGTCGCAGGTTCGGATTGGGCAGGAATGGGAAGGTGACACCTGCCGGATGGTTGCCGCTGATCAGCGTCTCCGTGAGGGAGGGCGAACGGTAGCCCTCCGCGTAAGTGCCATAGAATTGCAAGCCGGCAAGGCTGGCGTTGTCGAAGGGCGAGACGCCGACGGTGATGCGCGGCGACAACCGGTCGCCCGATGTATCGTGGGTGTCATCGCTAAGGCTGTAGCTGTCGTAACGCAGCCCGGCGATCACCTCGAGCCAATCCCAGGTGAGCTTGTCCTGGACATAGGCGCCGGACACATTCCGCTTGCCCGACGGCGTGTAGAAACTGTCGCCACCGGCGGTGCCGCCAGTCTTGACGTCGTCATTCACCCAGTCGCCGCCATAGGTCAATTCGTGCGCAACGCCACCGGTCTCGAATCGCGAGGTGTTCCAGATGTCGATTGCGGCCGTGCCGATATCGAAAGTCGACGTCGAGCCTGTTGGCAGCACCACCGGAAGACCTGTGACCGGATCGAAGCGGTTTTGCGGAACAAGGCTGGTCAGGTCGAGATTGGTCTTGTTGTAGGAGGTGTTGATGTGCAGATCGAGCCAGCTCTTGTCTTCGTCTGATATGTTGTAACGGGCCGTGAAGGTGTTCGACTTCAGGTCGACATCATTCACCGGCACACCGCCGCTGGTTTCGTCCCAGCTGTCGCTTGAGCCGACCCAGCCGAGCTTCAGCTCGCTGTTGTCGGTCGGACGGATGGTGGTCTTGAGCAGGCCGCTCAAGACGTCGAAGCCGGTGCCGTTGACGGTGTCGCCGCCGCCATCCCTGTAGTTGTCATAGTTGCGGTAGACGATGTTGCCGAGCGCATCCCAGTTTTCATTGAAACGGTAGGCGCCGGTGGCGCTGGTGGTCCAGCCCTTGCCGTTGCTCTCATAGCGCCCGGTTACCGAAGCGCCCCATGTTTCCTCCGGCTTGAGGACGTCAGCGGCGTCCTTGGTGTCGAAGAAGACGACGCCGCCGATGGCGCCCGAGCCATAGGTGTTGGCGACCGGACCGCGGATCACATCGACGGATTTGATGAGCTCGGGATCGATGTAGAAGGTCGACTGCGTGCCATGGTCGGAGCGCTGGAAATCCTGGCGCGCGCCGTCGACGATGACGGCGACGCGGCCGAAATCCTGCAGGCCGCGTATGTTGATGCTGGTGCTGACACGCCTGGCGTCGGCTTGTGCTGCGACACCGGGCACGCCGAACAGCATTTCGTTCGGCGTCGTCGCCATGCGGCGGTCGAGCTGTTCCTGATCGAGATGGCTGGCCGAGGCCAGCGATTCGATCGCTGTCTCGCCGGTGCGGCTGAGCACCAGGATCTTGTCGAGCAGCGTCGCGCCTGCGGGGGCTGCCTTCTCCTGGTCAGCCTTCTTCGATTGATCCGTCTGCTCGCCCACCGGCTGCGTTGCTTGTTGGGCATGCGCCGATGGCGCGGACAGGGCGATCGCCGCCACGCTTGCCAACAAAGCCGCCACACCGTTCGCCGCCGACCGGCCGCGCCATTCCCAGTTCACCAACAACCCCATGCCCCAACTCCAGATTCCAGGTTTCGTGCTGGCTGGCCCGTGGCTCGCTGGCATTTTTGATCGTGTCCGGCGTGTTAAATGTTGACTCATTTAATCCGGTATTGCACTGACTAATAAACATGATTATTCAAGTCAAGAAATGAATCGGATCTTCGCAACGCCTAGCCAGACGCCCGGCACAGGAAAGGGATCGACCCAGATGAACACGCACAATCCCAATGACTTTCGCTACCGCGTCCGCCGTTCCGACGAGGCCCCCATCACCCGCTTCGACCGGGTTCCGCTGGCGGTCAGAACATTGTCCAGCAACACGCTGTTCCAGGGCGAGCACGAGATCGGCATCGAGCATCACGGCGCGCTCTACCGGCTGAAGATCACCCGGCAGGGCAAGCTCATTCTCAACAAGTAAGGCAAGGCAGTAGGAACGAGACATGGACCAGCGCGTAAAACCCGCCCCGCATGAAATCCGGCGGGCACGGACGGAAAATCCGAAAACGCGCGAGCGTGACCTGGCCGCCCAACTCGGCATTTCGGAGGCCGAGTTGGTCGCCGCGCATTGCGGCGATGGCGTCATCCGCGTCGAGCCGCGCGTCAACGACCTCTTGACCGGTCTCGAGGCCATCGGCGAGGTGATGGCGCTGACCCGTAACGAAAGTGCGGTGCACGAAAAGATCGGCGTTTACGACAAGGTCGTCACCGGCAACCACAATGCCATGGTGCTCGGCGAGAACATCGACCTGCGTATCTTCCCAAAGGTCTGGGCACATGGCTTTGCCGTGGAGAAGCGCGAGGGCGACGACATCCGCCGTAGCCTGCAATTCTTCGACACGGCGGGCGAAGCGGTGCACAAGGTGCATCTGCGGCCGGCCTCCAGCCTCTATGCCTACCAGAAGCTGGTCGCCGCGCTGGAATCGTCCAACCAGGAACCGACAGTCGCCATCTCCGGGCAAGCCTCCGACGATGAGGGCGAAGCCACGGCGACGACCGCCAACCTTGACGATCTGCGCGACCGCTGGAGCCGGCTGACCGACGTGCACCAGTTCTTCGGTATGCTGAAAACGCTGAAGCTCAGCCGCCGCCAGGCGGTGCGCATGGTCGGCACGGACTATGCCTGGCTGCTCGACAATGATGCGGTCCGCGCCATGTTCCACCATGCCGCCGAAGGCGAGATGCCGATGATGTGCTTCGTCGGAAATCGCGGCTGCATCCAGATCCATTCCGGACCGGTCAAGTCGATCAAGCCGATGGGGCCGTGGATCAATGTGCTGGACGAGACCTTCCACCTGCACCTGCGGACCGACCACATCCATGAAGTCTGGGCGGTGCGCAAGCCGACCAAGGATGGCCATGTCACATCGCTCGAGGTCTACGCCGCCGACGGCGAGATGATCATCCAGTTCTTCGGCAAGCGCCACGAAGGCGAAAGCGAGCGAGACGATTGGCGCTTCCTGGCCGAAAACCTGCCGCGCATCCCGAACCCGACGGCAGCCTGAGGAACAAAACGATGTCTTTTCTTTCGAAATCGCCGACCATGCGTGGCGCAGTGGTCGGCCTTTCCCTCGTTTTCGCCATGCTGCAGCCGGCTGCCGCCACCGAAGGCGTTTCGATTTTCACGGACACCTCGAAGATCGTCGCCATAGGCGGTTCGATCACCGAGATCGTCTATGCGCTCGGCGAGGAGAAACATCTGGTGGCGCGCGACTCCAGCAGCCGCTATCCGAAGGCGGCGTTCGATCTGCCGGATGTCGGCTATATGCGCGCGCTGTCGCCGGAAGGCGTATTGTCGGTCAATCCGACCGGCATCCTGGCGCTGCACGGCAGCGGTCCCAAGGAAGCCGTCGACGTGCTGAAGAAGAGCAGCGTTCCGTTCATCGAAGTGCCTGAACATTATAGCCACGAAGGCATCCTCGATAAGGTCCGCATCGTCGGTAAGGCGCTGGGCGTCGACGCCAAAGCCGAGGTCTTGGCCAAAGAGCTCGATGCCAAGCTGACATCAGCCGAAAGGCAGACCGCCTCGATCAAGGAGCGCAAGCGCATCCTGTTCGTGCTGTCGATACAGGGTGGCAAGATCCTGGCGGCCGGCAGCGAAACCGCGGCCGACGGCATGGTCAAGCTGGCGGGCGGGGTCAATGCCGTCGAAGGCTTTTCCGGCTACAAGCAGATGTCCGACGAGGCGATCGTCACCGCCAGGCCTGATGTCATCCTGATGATGAGCAATGCCGGACCGCCGGTGTCGGACGACGAATTGTTCGGCAACCCGTCTGTTGCCTCGACGCCGGCCGGGACCGCGCGCAAGCTGATCCGCATCGATGGCGGCTATCTGCTCGGCTTCGGGCCGCGCACGGCTGAAGCCATCCACGACCTCGCTGTCTCGCTTTATGGCGCGCAGATCACGGACTGAGCATCATGGTCGACCAATCGATCGCCGGCCCGGTGAAGGCGATGAGTGCATCTGAAGGCGACCGCTCGGGTCGCGCCCGCATCGTCATCCTGCTGCTGTGCCTCGGGCTCGCGGCTGCCGCGCTTTTGTCGCTCACGTCAGGGGCATCGGATGCTTCGGCCGTCAACGTTCTCAAGGACTGGCTGCTTGGAGCCATCCCCAGTGATGCAGCGCTGAGCGCCCGTGACAACCTGATCGTCTACGACATCCGCCTGCCGCGCATCATCCTCGGCATGCTGGTCGGCGCGGCGCTCGCGGTCTCCGGCGCGGTCATGCAGGGGCTGTTCCGCAATCCGCTGGCCGATCCCGGCCTGATCGGCGTTTCCGCCGGCTCCAGCCTCGGCGCGGTCGCCGTCATCGTGCTTGGCACCACGGTGCTGGCGCCGGTGACAGCCTTGTTCGGCACGCTCGCGCTGCCGCTGGCCGCCTTCTTCGGCGGTCTTGCCACGACACTGGTGCTCTATCAGGTCGCCACGCGACGCGGGCAAACCTCGGTCGCCACCATGCTGCTGGCCGGCATCGCGTTGGCAGCGCTTGCCATGGCCTTGACCGGCATCCTCATCTTCATGGCGGACGATCGCCAGTTGCGCGACCTGACCTTCTGGCAGCTCGGATCGCTCGGTGGCGCGACCTGGCAGAAGATCGGTTCGGTCGGGCCGATCATCATACTGGCACTGGCGGCGATGCCGTTCCTGGCGCGCGGCCTCAACGCGCTGGCGCTCGGCGAGGCGACCGCCGGCCATCTCGGCATTCCGGTGCAGCGGCTGAAATACACGGCCATCATCGGTGTCTCGGCGGCGGTCGGTGCATCCGTCGCCGTCAGTGGCGGCATCGGCTTCGTCGGCATCGTCGTGCCGCATCTGCTGCGCCTGCTGATCGGTCCGGACAACCGCTATTTGCTGCCGGCCTCGGCGCTGCTCGGTGCCTCGCTGCTGCTGTTGGCGGATGCGGTCGCCCGCACCATCGTGGCGCCAGCCGAATTGCCGATCGGCATCGTCACCGCGATGGCTGGCGCGCCGTTTTTCCTTTGGATCCTGCTGCGCAAGCGCGGTGTGATTGATCTGTGAGGCTGGGATGATTGAGGCAAAGGATGTTTCTGTTGATATCGCCGGCAAGTGCATTGTCAGCGGGGTCGATTTCGATGCGCGACCCGGCGAGATCGCGGCTATCGTCGGCCCCAACGGCTCCGGCAAGACGACCTTCCTGAAAGCGTTGTCGGGCGAACTTGCCTTTAGCGGGCGCGTCGCACTCAACGGCCGCGACCTTGCAACGATGAAGCCGGTCGAGATTGCCGTGCATCGCGCGGTGCTGCCGCAGGCGACGACGCTGTCCTTCCGTTCACGGTGCGCGAGGTGGTCAAGCTTGGCCTCGTCGGCGGACGCTCGGGTGCCTTGCCGGGCGAGGATGCGCGATTGCCGGAGTGGGCGCTGGCGCGCGTCGACCTCGACGGTTTTGCCGGGCGCTTCTACCAGGAGCTTTCGGGCGGCGAGCAGCAGCGCGTCCAGCTTGCCCGCGTGCTGTGCCAGGTCTGGGCGCCAGTGCTCGACAGCAAGCCGCGCTATCTGTTCCTCGACGAACCGGTTTCGAGCCTCGACATCAAGCACCAGCTGATCATCATGAACATCGCCCGCGATTTCGCCAGAAGGGGTGGCGGCGTGGTCGCCATCCTGCACGACCTCAATCTGACGGCCATGTATGCCGACCGCATCTTCGTCATGCATCGCGGCCGGCTCGCGGCCACCGGTTCGCCAAACGATGTGCTGAGCGATGACCTGATCGAAAAGGTGTTCGACTGCCGGCTCAGGGTCGGCGTGCTGCCGACAGGGAACGTACCCTTCGTCTTGCCGCAATCGTCGGTCGGTTGATATTCAGGTGAGGCCGGTCTGTCCAGGTCAGGCGGCGGGGGCGCGGCGCTCCAGCATGTCGATGCCGAGCAGGTTGCGCACATTCGGCCGTGCCGCCACCATGTCGGCGACCGTGTAGCGGGCAAGCACGGCGAAGAAGGCATTGAGAGCCTCGCGCAGCGCTGAATTCAGCGCGCAGCTGTCGACCAGCGGGCATTCGGCGGCATCATTCTCGAAGCATTCGGCCATTGCGAAGCTTTCCTCGGTGACGCGCACGACGTCGAACAGGCTGATCGCCTCCGCGGCACGGCCAAGCCGGACGCCGCCATTGCGGCCGCGCACAGTCGCCACCAGGCCATGCTCGACCAGTGGCTGCAGGATCTTGAACAGGAACAGTTCCGACACCGAATAGGCGGCCGCGATTTCGGGAATGCGGCTCAACCGGTCATCATTGGCGGCACAATACATCAGGATGCGCATGGCATAATTGGTCTGGCGTGTAAGCCGCATTTTCGTCCTCACTAGGCGCCGGCGCGGTGCAACCACGCCGGATTCCAGAACTTTGCTGGCGCGGCTCTCTGACCCGGAATTTCGGATTCGCCACACTGGCCTGGGGCGAATATGGCCTATACCTTGGAATAATTCCAGACTAGCAGTGCGTGATAGATGAATATTCTCGTCAACTTTATGTGCGCAACCCGGCAAAACGCGGGAAAAACCCTGTCGTCGCGGGCATTTCGGCGGTCGAGGCACTAGATAGTCCGAGATCGCCCCCTGGGTTCGACGAGGAGCAGTTCATTCATGTCACAATCGGCTCCGTCCCTGGCGCCTCTCCGTTTCGATGCCGACGGGGCCGCCAAGCTCTCCGCGCTGCGACGCACCAAATTCATCGCCACGGCTGCGCTGGCGCTTTGCGTGCTGGTGTTTGCCCTGGCCAAGTCGTTCCAAGGCACCTATCCGTGGCTGGGCTTCGTTGCGGCCTTCGCCGAGGCGGCGACCATTGGCGGCCTTGCCGACTGGTACGCGGTGGTGGCGCTGTTCAGGCGGCCGCTCGGGCTGCCGATCCCACACACCGCCATCATCCCTGAAAACCAGAACCGCATCGCCGACAATCTCGGCCGCTTCATCGAGGCCAATTTCCTGGCGCCGGAGCCGGTGCGTGAAAAACTTGCCGAGGTCGATTTTGCAGCGCTTGTCGCTGACTGGCTGACTGATGCCGAACGCGCCGCCGGCCTGTCGCGTTTCGTCGTGCGGCTGGTGCCGCAGACGCTTGCCGCGGTTGAGCAATCCGGCCTGCGCGGCTTTGTCACCAGCCGCATGCTCGAGCAGATCGAAAAGGTGCCGCTGGCGCCGCTGGCGGCGGAACTGTTGTCGGCACTTACCGACGACCGCCGCCACCAGAAACTGTTCGACGAGTTCATCAAGGTCATCGGACGGTTTCTCAACGACGAGCAGGCACTGGCGACGATGCGCGAAAAGATCCGCGAGGAGCTGCCGTCGCTGTTCAACCTGTTCAGAGCCGACGCCTATCTGCTGAAGAAGATCGTCGCCTCGGCGGGTTCCTTGCTCGACGAGGTGCGGGCCGATCCCGAGCACCCGATGCGCGCCGAGTTCGACCGTTTCGCTCAAGGCTTCATCGAAAAACTCAGGACATCGAAGCAATATGCCAAACGCGCCGAGCAGATGAAGCGGGATTTTCTGGCTCGGCCGGAGGTCAAGGGATTGGCCGGAGACATGTGGGAGAGCCTCAGCCTGTTCATCGAGCAGGACGCCAAGGCGCCGAATTCGGTGATCCGCGCCCATCTCGCCAACATGTTCGTCGAGGTCGGCCGTCATCTCGCCGGCGATGCGCAGATCCGGGCGGACATGAACCAGGGGTTTGTGGTGGCGCTGGCCTCGTTCGTCGAGAGCCAGAAGAGCGGCGTGTCGAAGTTCATCGCCGACCAGGTCAAGCGCTGGGATCTGGCGCAACTGACGCGGCTGATCGAGATGAACATCGGCAGGGACCTGCAATACATCCGTTTCAACGGCATGATCATCGGCGGGCTGGCGGGTATCGTGCTCTACGCGATCGAGCTGCTGCTCCCTGTCCATTGATGCACGCCGATTGCCAGGTTCGAAATGGACACGCGGCGCGCGAGTGATATGCTCCCCGGCGAGGGCTGCCGCATTTGCGGCAAAGGGGAGAAGACATCATGGCCAAGCAACCGGAATCCGATTCCTTCATGGACATGTTCGGCAGGTTTGGCCGCGACCTGAAGGTGCCCAATGTCGATGTCGAGGCGATCCTTGCCCATCACCGCAAGAACCTCGAAGCCTTGGAGAAATCGGCGCGAGCCGGTGCCGCCGGAGCGACCTCGCTGTTGTCAAGGCAACGCGAGCTGCTGCAGGACACGCTGCGCGAGGTTGCCGATATGGCGCAGAGCTACCGGGCGCCGGGCAATCCGCAGGAGTTGATGGCCAAACAGACGGAGTTCGCCCGCAAATCCTTCGAGGCTGCGCTGAAGAATGCGGGCGAGGTGGCCGAACTGGCCCGGAAATCCGGCACCGAATCGATCGAAATCCTGCGCGAGCGCATCAAAGCGGCGATGCAGGAAATTCGCGCCGGCTATGGGCAGAAATAGGCCTGCCGTTTCGCCTTCGCAGGGCACGCGGCCTCCTGACTTTGCAACCTTGCCCATAGTTGCATTAGCGCCACGGATAGGCTCCTGGCAGCCTTGGAACGTCCAAGAATCCGAATTTGGCCTGCCATTGCATGGTAGAGCATGGCACGATTCAGCCGGAATTCGGCGGAACGGATTCACGCAGGGCGAATTGACAGGGGCCGTCCGTTCGTGGTCCGGAGGCGCGGTAAGTTATCGGGAAAGCAGGAATGACAGAAGTACGGCCTAAAACGCCGCCGACCTACGAGCAGTTGAGGACGATGTCCGGGCAGGAGCTCGGTGTCTCGGAATGGACAACGGTCGACCAGAACCGTATCAATCAGTTCGCCGAATGCACCGGCGACCATCAATGGATCCATGTCGACCCCGAACGGGCGCGACGGCAAAGCCCGTTCCGCACGACGATCGCGCATGGCTATCTGACGCTGTCGATCATCGGCGCGCTGGCGCTCGGCATGGGCATCGTGCCGGAAAACACCCAGGCCGCCTTCAACTATGGCTTCGACAAGGTGCGTTTCCTGGCGCCGGTCAAGGTCGGCGCCCGCATCAGGCTGCGCACGGTGCTGCTTTCCATGGAGGACAGGGGCCCCGGCCAGTACCTGATGAAGGCTGCCAACACGGTCGAGATCGAAGGCGAGGAAAAGCCGGCACTGACGGCGGAAACGCTGGTCATGCTTTATGAACGCCGCAAACGGGCAGGGGCCTGAGAGCCTGTTTGGAAATTCTACTCTGGCGGCCATCTGATGGCGTTTTCTGCGCTTCCGTTGCTCACGGACCAAATGTCCGCTGCGCTACGGTTCTCGAAACCACCACCATATGACTCGCCAAAGCGAATTTCGAAACAGCCTCTGCGCGGCGTCTAATGGACATTACGCTTCCATCGCCAAGCAGGTCGTGCCTCATGAAACAGTGGGTTCCACACGACTGGCTACGCGGGCCGAGAGCAGCGCGAGGACAAGCGCGACCAGCGCCAGCGCCGTTGCTGTCTGAAAGGTGACCTGCATTCCGCGGGCCGCAGCCTCGGAACTCAGAAGCTGCTGACCGATTCCTTGCCGACCATCGACCGATGTAACCGCAAACACCGCTCCCATCAGGGATGCGCCGGTGATGAGGCCGAGATTGCGCGACAGGTTGAGCAGGCCTGATATGACGCCGCGCTCGCCGGCAGCGACACCGGTCATCACGGAAGCATTGTTGGAGGTCTGGAACAGGGCGTAGCCGAAGCAGGTGACGGTGATGGGAACGACATAGCTGGCAATGCCGAGCCTCGTCATGGCGAGCGACAGAAGAAATGTGCCGATGGCGAGACTGAACAGCCCGGCGACCATCATCCTGTGGGCGCCGAAGCGATCGGCAAGCCGCCCGGCCAGCAGCGATGACAGGGTCGACACGAGCGGTCCGGTCGAAAGCACCACACCGACCATCGCGGCATCGAGCCCGAGCCCCCGCGACAGATAGAACGGCGCGACCACCAGGGTCGCCATCATCACCGTGGCGACGATCAGGCTCATCGCCAGACTGGCGCTGAGCCGCGGATCCCGGAAACTGGCAAGCTGGATCAGGGGGTTCTTCACGCGCCTCTGCGCGATGACGAACAGACCGACGCCGGCGGCGGTCGCAGCCAGCAGGCCGATGTTGAGCAGACCGAAATTGCCCCGGCCAAGCGTCATGGCCAGTGCATAGGCGGCCAGCGTCAGCGCCAGCAGGACAGTGCCTGTCGCGTCGAATTTGCCTTGGGCGGCCTGCACGCTCTTGCCGTGGGCGGGCAAAGCGCGCCAGGCGAGGGCGAAGGTCAGGAGGCCCAGCGGTACATTGACGAGAAAGATCGCCCGCCACCCGAGGCCGGCGATCAGCAAGCCACCGAGCGAGGGGCCGAGCGTCGTGCCGATGGCCGACATGGCGCCGAGCAGACCCATGGCGCTGCCGGTCCTGTCCTTGCTCACGGTTTCGGCGACAAAGGCCAGCGTCAGCGCCATCATCAGCGCCGCGCCAAGCCCTTGCACGGCCCGTGCCGCGATCAGCAGCCACAGCGTCGGCGCCAACCCGCACAGCACCGATGCCGATGTGAACAGCGCGATGCCGCCAAGCAGCAACGGCCGGCGCCCGAACATGTCGGCCAGCCGCCCGGCGCTGACGATCAGCATGGTGATGGCAAGGAGATAGGCGAGAACCACCCATTGCACGGCCTGGAACGACGCCCCGAACGCCTGCATCAGCGAGGGCAGCCCGACGCTGGCAATGCTGGTTCCGAGCGACGACAACAATGTGGCGAGCGACAGGCTTGCCAGCGCCCAGCCAACCGATTGGCTCTGTTGCTGGGCTGATATCAGCCCATCGTGATTTTGCTCGGCGACTGCCATGGCGATCTCCTTTCCGTTCACTCCGAAAGCGGAGCCGATGGAGATTTAGTCGTGCGGCTGATATGGCGGAAGGCGCAGCATTTGCATCATATCAGTGTATGAGGCGCTATGTTATGATCCGCGGATGACATCGCCCGACCTCAATCTGCTTTTCGCCCTCGACGTTTTACTGGCCGAAGGCAGCGTGGCACGCGCGGCGCGCCGTCTGCGCCTCAGCCCCTCGGCGATGAGCCGGACGCTGGCGCGGCTGCGCGAGGTGACGGGCGATCCTTTGCTGGTTCGCGCCGGACGCGGCTTGGTGGCGACGCCGCGCGCGGAAGAATTGCGCCGGCAGGTTGGCCCTGTCGTCCAGGATGCGGAGGCGCTGCTGCGCCCTGCCGAGTTGCTTGATCCCGCAAGCCTGGACAGGGTGTTCACGCTGCGCACCAACGAAGGATTCGTCGAGGAGTTCGGGCCTCGTCTGGTCGCGCGCATCGAGGCCGACGCGCCGGGAGTGCGGCTGCGTTTCGCGCCAAAATCCGACAAGGATGTGATGTCGCTGCGCGATGCGGCGATTGACCTGGAAATCGGCGTTGCCGGCGAAACCGGGCCTGAGGTGCGCATCCAGGCCTTGTTTCGCGACCGCTTCATTGGCGCCGTTCGAGCCGGCCATCCCTTGAGCAAGGGCACGGTGACGCCAGAGCGCTATGCGGCTTGCCGGCACATCAGTGTTTCGCGGCGTGGCCGCGAGAGGGGACCGATCGACGAGGCCCTGAGCGGGCTTGGCTTGCAGCGGACGGTGGTTTGCATGGTCTCGGGTTTCTCGGCCGCGCTCGCCATGGCGCGCGCCTCGGAGCTGATCGCCAGCGTGCCGGAGCGGCATACGGCCGGCGCGCGCACCGGCATGCACAGTTTTCCGCTGCCGGTCGCCACGATGGAGGTCACCATCTCCATGCTCTGGCATCCGCGTCTCGATGCCGATCCGGCGCAACGCTGGCTGCGCGACTGCGTGCGGGAGGTTTGCGTGGGGCGCTGAGATCAGCGCGCCATCGCCGCCTCAAGCACCTTGAAGATCCGCTGGTCTTCGCATTGGGCGACGTTGAAGCGCAGGAAACGGCTGGCCGTTCCGGACAGGCTGAACGCATTGCCGGGCGCCAGCACGACATTATCGGTAAGCGCGCGGCGCGCGACTTCGGCCGCGTCAACGCCATCCGGCAGGCGGCACCACAGGAACAGGCCGGCCGGCTGGTCGATCCAAGGCGTGACGCCGATCGCCTTCAGCCGGGCACTGGTCTCGGCCATGGCGCGCGCCAGCTTGGCGCGCAGCAAATCCATATGCTTGCGGTAGCTGCCGTCCTTCAGCAGGGTCAGCACCAGTTCGGCCGCCAGCCGTCCGCCGCCGAAAGTGGTGGCGATCTTGAGGTCGGTCAGGCCCTCGATCCAGTCGCGCGGCGCGGCGATGAAACCGCAGCGGATCGACGCCGACAGCGTCTTGGAGAAACTGCCGATCTGGACAACACGGCTGAGGCCATCGAAGGCCGCGAGCCTTGGCGCGGGGGCATGTTCGAAATCGGCGAAGATGTCGTCCTCGACGATGGTCAGGTCCGACTGGTCGGCGAGCTTGAGCAAACGATGCGCGGTGACCGGCGACAGGATCGCGCCGGTCGGATTGTGGATGGCGGAGTTGGTGATGTAGAGGCGCGGCCGGTGCTCGGCGAGCGCTTGCGCGAACAGCTCGATATCAGGCCCCGACGGCGTGTAGGGAACGCTGACGACCTTGGCGCGGTGGGCGCGCAGCAAAGCGTGGAAATTGAAATAGCAGGGATCGTCGACCAGCACCGTGTCGCCGGGTTCGATCAAAAACCGGCACAACAGGTCGATGGCCTGCGTGCCCGATTCCGTCAGCATGATCTGCTCGGGCGAGACTTCGATGCCTTGCCCGGCCATGCGCCGCGCCAGCAACTGCCGCAGCGGCGGCAGGCCAAGCGGCGTGCCGTAGTCGGCCAGCGCGACATCGTCGGCACGCGCCACCGTGCGCAGCGCGCGGCGTAAGCCCGCCTGCGGCATCCAGGAGGCAGGCAGCCAGCCACAGCCGGGTTTCAGGGTCTCGTCGCCGGCATCCAGCGACTGGCGCGAGACCCAGAGCGGGTCGACGGCACGGTCGAGCCGGGGACCGATCTCGGCCAGCGACAGCGGCGCCAGCGAGCCGGCGGCATAGAAGCCTGAACCCGGCCGGGAGCGGATCGTGCCTTCGGCGGCGAGCCGCTCATAGGCTTCGACCACGGTGGATTTCGACACTTGCATGGATTGGGCGAGGGCACGGATGGAGGGCAGTCGTGCACCCGGTGTCAGGCTGCGCGCGGCGATCCGCTGGCGGATGGTCGCCATGACAGTCTCGACCAAAGTGGGGGCGCCCAGGGTTCGCACGCCGTTGGTTTCCAAGGCCAAGCCCGTCATCCGTACTGCTCAATCATCCATTACAGTTTCGCTGAATTGTACCCCATTGTCTCTGGCTGCGCCATGGCATCTGCCCGATAGAGGGCGAAAGACATGGAGCCTGGAATGGACAAGACCGCGAGCGGCTGGCTGAACGGATTTATCGGCGTGTTGATCTTCTCAGGCTCACTGCCGGCGACGCGCGTGGCCGTGATGGACTTCGATCCGACATTCGTGACATCGGCCCGCGCCGCGATTGCAGGATTGCTTGGCCTGGCGATGCTGCTCTTGTTCCGGCAGAAACGCCCGGAGCGGGGCGATCTGCTGTCGCTGGTGATCGTCGCGCTGGGCGTGGTGGTCGGTTTTCCCTTGCTGACCGCGCTGGCGCTGAAGCACGTCACCTCCGCCCACTCGATCATCTTCGTCGGCCTGCTGCCGCTGGCAACCGCGATCTTCGGCGTGCTGCGCGGCGGTGAGCGTCCACGACCGGCGTTCTGGCTGTTTTCCTGCATAGGCAGCGCGCTGGTCGCGGGCTTCGCGCTGATGCAAGGGGTGACGGCTTCGCCGGTCGGCGATGGTCTGATGCTCGCCGCCATCGTCGTCTGCGGCCTGGGCTACGCCGAGGGCGCCGCGCTGTCGCGCAAGCTCGGCGGCTGGCAAGTGATCTGCTGGGCGCTGACGCTGTCGCTACCGATCATGCTGGTATTGACTGTTGCGACGCTGCCACCGTCCTTTGCCGCCGTCGGCTCCCACGCCTGGATCGGTCTGGCCTACGTCTCGCTGTTCAGCATGCTGATCGGCTTCGTCTTCTGGTATCGCGGCCTGGCGCAAGGCGGCATTGCGGCCGTCGGGCAGTTGCAGCTGCTGCAGCCCCTCTTCGGCCTGGCGCTCGCGGCGACGCTGCTGCACGAGCAGGTCAGCCCGCTGATGGTGGTGGTTACGCTCGGTGTAGTGGCCTGCGTGTTCGGCGCGAAGAAATTTGCGCGATAGGCCGGGAAGCGAGGCCGCCAGCTTAAAACTTCGTCACCACGCCAATGCCGATGCCTTCGAAACCGCCCATCGCCATCAGCGCCGCGGGTGCTTCGTCGAGGCTGATCTTCTTGCCGACCAGAAGCTCGGGCTTGAGCTTGCCATTGCGGATCATGTCCATCATCGCCTGGTAGCGATAGGCCTGCATGCCGTGGCTGCCGAGGATTTCGAGCTCGAAGGCGATGACCTTGTCCATCGGCACCTGCGGGCGAGCGTGTTCGCCCAGCATCAGGCCGACCTGCACATGGCGGCCGCGCCGGCGCAGATTGGCGATCGAGTTGAACGAGGTGGTGGGGTGGCCGAGCGCGTCCATCGACATATGCGCGCCGCCATTGGTGATCTGCTTGACGGCCTTGACCACATTCGGCGTCGTTGACGCGTTGATGGTCGCGACGGCACCGATCTTTTTGGCGAAGTCCAGTTTCTCGTCGGTGAGGTCGATGGCAATGACATTGGCGCCCATGGAACTGGCGATCATGATCGCCGACAGGCCGACGCCGCCGCAGCCATGCACCGCCACCCATTCGCCGGGCTTGACCCGGCCCTGGTCGACGATGGCGCGAAACGAGGTGACGAAGCGGCAGCCGAGGCTGGCGGCTGTGGCGTATTCCATCTCGTCAGGCAGACGCACCAGATTGGTGTCGGCATGCTCGATACCGACATATTCGGCGAACGAGCCCCAGCCGGTGAAGCCGGGCTGCGTCTGGTGTTCGCAGACCTGGTGGTTGCCCGAGTTGCATTCGAAGCAGCGGCCGCAGCCGACGGCAAACGGCACGGTGACCCGGTCGCCGGCCTTCCAGCGGCTGACCTGCTTGCCGGCCGCGACGACGACGCCGGCCAGTTCATGTCCCGGGACGTGCGGCAAGGTGATGCCGTCATCATGGCCCATCCAGCCATGCCAGTCGCTGCGGCAGAGCCCGGTCGCCTCGACCTTGATGACGACGCCATCGGCAGCCGGCTTCGGATCGGGAACGGTCTGGATCGTCGGCGCTTCGCCGAATTTCTCGAAGACGACGGCTTTCATCGATAACTCCACGCTTCCTACATTGCCAGAAACGATAGCCGATTCCCTGTCCGGTCAAGCGGAAATCGATTCCGCCAGGCCGAACCAGCCCAGGGCGGTCAGCTGTTTTCCCGGTTGCGGAAATCGGCGAGCCTTGTGTCGCCAGGGACAAGCCGCCGCCCGTCCTCGGCATGCACCTCCAGGCGCCTGATCGGCCGGCCGCTCTGCGTGTCGACCATGAAAGTGTAGGGCTCGCCCGGTCCGGAGAAATAGGTCTCGCCCCACTGCCGCAAGGCAACCAGCACATAGAACAGGCCACGTCCCTTTTGCGTCAGCACATATTCATGATGCGCGCTGCCGTCGGGTGCGGGAACCGTTTCCAATATGCCATGCGCGACCAGATTGCGCAGCCGCGCCGACAGGATGTTCTTGGCAACGCCGAGGCTCTTCTGAAACTCGCCGAAGCGGCGCAGCCCGTCGAAGGCGTCGCGCACTATGAGCAGCGACCACCAGTCGCCGATCGCGTCCAGCGGTCGCGCGATCAGGCAATCGGCTTCGTGGTGGCTCGTTCGTTTCACCATGGCAATCGTTGGTCCAGATCCGTCATTTCGGTTGCAACATAAAACTGTTCTCTCTATCCAGCAAGTGGTTTCAAGTTGAAACCTTTTGCGGAGAGCGACATGAATATGCAGGTGGTCAACAGCGAGGCAACAGGCCTGGAGCGGTCAGACGGGCCACCGCGGACCACACCAGAGTCACCACCGAGACTGTCAGGAATGACCGCGCTGGTCTTCGCCATCGCCTGTGGCCTGAGCGTTGCCAATGTCTATTTCGCCCATCCGCTGCTCGACGCCATGGCGCAAGATTTTGCCATTGCGCCGGCCTCGGTCGGCATCGTGGTCACGGTCACGCAGATCGGCTATGCGCTCGGCCTGTTCTTCATCGTGCCGCTCGGCGACCTGTTCGATCGCCGGAAGCTGATCGCCGGGCAGGCGGTGCTTTCCGCCGTGGCGCTAATCGCGGTCGGGGTCGCGCCGAACGCCGCGATGCTGCTGGCCAGCCTCGCAATTGTCGGGCTGCTTGCCGTGGTGGTGCAGGTGCTGGTGGCTTACGCCGCCGATCTCGCGGTGCCGTCCGAGCGCGGGCGGGCGGTCGGCACCGTCACCAGCGGCGTCATCCTTGGCATCCTGCTTGCCCGCTTCGTCGCCGGTGTCGTCGCCGACCTCGCCGGCTGGCGCTGGGTCTATCTGATCTCGGCTGTGCTGACGCTCATCATGGCGGTGGTTCTCTTCCTCATCCTGCCGCGCCACGAGGCAAAGCGGCCACGCACATCCTATCCGCGCCTGTTGGGCTCGGTGGTGCTGCTGTTCGTGCAGGAGCCGCTGCTGCGCGTACGCGCGGTGCTCGCCATGCTGATCTTCGCCACCTTCAACGTGCTGTGGGCGCCGCTGGTGCTGCCGCTCAGCGCTGCGCCATTTTTTCTCTCGCACACCGAGATCGGGCTGTTCGGCCTGGCCGGCGTCGCCGGAGCGCTTGGTGCCCGCTGGACGGGCGGCCTTGTCGATCGCGGGCGCGGGCAACTGGTCACCGGCCTCAGCCTGCTGCTGATGACGGCAGCCTGGCTGCCGATCGCGTTCATGGGGCAATCACTGTGGCTGCTCGTCGCCGGCATCGTCATGCTGGATCTGGCGATCCAGGCCGTCCATGTCACCAACCAGAGCCTGATCTTCGCGCGCCGGCCGGATGCGCGCAGCCGCCTGGTCGGCGGCTACATGATCTTCTATTCGCTTGGCAGCGCGCTCGGCTCGATCGCTTCGACCATGGTCTATGGCGCCATGGGCTGGAGCGGCGTCTGTATGCTGGGCGCCGGCATCGGCCTGTTGGCGCTGGCGTTCTGGGCCCTCACACTGCGCGTGGGCAGATGAAGACCTACTCCGCGTCGATCTGGTTCTGCGGTGCTGCTTTCTGAAAAGCCGGCAGCGCCATGCAGGCGGCGTTGATGCGGGTGATGGTCGGGTAGGGCGCCAGGTCGACGCCGAAGCGAGCGTTGCTGGCGATCTGCGCCGCCAGGCAGATGTCGGCGAGCCCCGGCGCATCGCCATGGCAGAATGTTCCGGTCTGCGGCGAGGACGCCAGAATCTTTTCAAGCGGCTGAAAGCCCTCGTTGACCCAGTGGCGGAACCAGTTGGTGATGTCCTGGTCGCCGGCGCCGAACAAAGTGCGCAGCGAGGTCAGCACGCGCAGATTGTTCACCGGGTGGATGTCGCAGGCGATCATCTGCGCCAGCATTCTCACGCGCGCCCGGCCAAGTGCGTCCTTCGGCAGCAGGGGCGGCGCGGGCTGGATCTCGTCGAGATATTCGATGATCGCCAGCGACTGCGTCAAAAGCGTGCCGTCGTTAAGCACCAATGCCGGCACCAGCCCCTGCGGATTGACCGCGAGATAGGATGGTTCCAGATGGTCGCCGTGGCGCAAATGATGCGGGACGTAGTCATAGCTCAGCCCCTTCATCTCCAGCGCGATCCGCACCCGGTAGGAGGTGGAGGAACGATAGTAATTGTGCAGGATGAGTTCGCTCATGCGCTCACTTCGGTTGGCCAATGGTTACCTCGATCGTGCCGATGCCGTCGACGCCGCCGGTCATCGTCTCGCCCGGCTTGACCGCGCCGACGCCGGCCGGCGTGCCGGTGAAGATCAGGTCGCCGGCCTGCAACTCGACGCCCTCGCTGCAGATCGAGACGATGTCGGCGATCGGCCAGATCAGCTCGGTGAGGTCGGCATCCTGCCTGACCTTGCCGTCGACGGCGAGCCGGATGCGGCCTTTCGTCGGATGGCCGGTCTTTTGTGCAGGAACCAGCGGGCCGCATGGGGCGGACTGGTCGAAGGCCTTCGACCAGTCCCAGGGCCGCGCCGCCTTCTTGGCCTCATCCTGGAGGTCGCGGCGGGTAAGGTCGATGCCCACGGCATAACCCCAGACATGATCGAGCGCCCGGTCACGCGCAATGCGGAAGCCGGGCTTTCCGATCGCGGCCACCAGCTCGATTTCGTGGTGCAGATTGGCCGTCAGCGGCGGGTAGGGGATCACTGTGCCGGAATCGACCACCGCATCGGCTGGTTTGGTGAAGAAGAAGGGCGGATCGCGCTCGTCATTGCCGAATTCGCGCGCGTGCGCCGCATAGTTGCGGCCGACGCAGAAAATGCGCCGCACGGCAAAACGCTCTGGCGAGCCGCTGATGGCGACGGAAGGCGTTGGCGGCACGGGAAGGATGAAGGCGGTCATGCTGGTCTCTGCGTTCGGGGTGATGGCGGCACCTTCGACCGATTTCGGAGACCGGGCAAGGCGTCGCTTTTCATAAAGCAAAGGCTTTGCCGGGCCTGTATAAGGGAATTCAGGGTTCCCAGCACTTTTGCAGCAGTGCGTCCTATCAATTGGCGATAGACTATTTGCCAATAATCCGGCCATGGTCACAGGACTATGGTGTGGCGGGTAAACCGGAACGAGCCACATGACAGTATCCAATGATCGCGCCCGGTTCCTGATCATCGACGATCACCCGCTGTTTCGCGAGGCGCTGCACAGCGCCGTGCAGATGGCCTATCCGGAGGTCGACACGGTCGAGGCGCGCTCGATTGCCGAGGCGCTCGATCTCCTGGCAGGGATAAAGCCGTTCGATCTGGCGCTGCTCGACCTCAACATGCCCGACGTGCATGGCTTTGACGGGCTGCTGCAGCTCAGGACCCGCTATCCACGGCTGCCGGTCGTTATCGTCTCGGGCTACGAGGAACCGCGGATCATTTCCGAGGCCTTGTCCTATGGCGCTGCCGGCTTCATCCCGAAATCGGCGCGCAAGAGCGATCTGGCCGCCGCCATCCGCTCGGTGATGGACGGCGCGATCTACGTGCCGGAGACCTATGAAGGCCAGCCGGCGGACGCCGACAGCATCGACCGCGCCGACATGGTCCAGCGCCTGTCCAAGCTGACGCCGCAGCAGCTGCGTGTGCTGCAGATGCTGCGCCAGGGCCTGCTCAACAAGCAGATCGCCTATGAGCTGCAGGTCGGCGAGACCACGGTGAAGGCGCATGTCTCCGAGATATTGCGCAAGCTCAACGTCTACAGCCGCACGCAGGCCGTGATCGAGGTTTCGAAGCTGGACAATGCCGAGCTGTTTCGGGATCAGGCGGGGTTTTGAGCTTTTACCCTCGGGAAGCGGAGCGGGGTGGGGAGCTTGGCGCCGCACCCCACCCCGGCGCTGCGCGCCGACCCTCCCCATCAAGGGGAGGGTAAGCCTCTAAGCCAGCAAATGCGCCAGCAGCGCGCGTAGCTGCGCCGGCTTCAGTGGTTTGCGCATCAATTCGATGCCGCCGGCTCGCGCTGCCTTGGCGACGGCTTCGGAACTGTCGGCGGTGACGATCAGCGCCGGCACGGCGCGGCCGAGATAGTCGCGGACTTCCGATATGGTGGCGGTGCCGAGATCGCCGCCGTCGAGATGCTGGTCGGCAATGACGATGTCGGGCACCCAGTCAGTGTCGCCGAGCAGGTCCAGTGCATCGTCGGTCGAGGTCGCGGACCGCACCAGGCACTGCCAGCGCTCGAGAAGAAAGGTCATGGCCTCGAGCACCTCGATGTCGTTCTCGACCAGCAGCACCTTGGTGCCGAACAGGCCGTAGCCGCGCGAGCGCTCCAGGCTGGTGGCGCTGGCGATGGCGTCGGCGGGCGCGCCGATGCCGACGGGGACATCGATGTGGAAGATCGTGCCGCGCCCGACCTTCGACGAGAAGGTCACGGGATGGCCGAGCGCGCCGGCCATGCGACGCACGATGGCAAGCCCGAGCCCGAGACCGTTGCCGTCGCGTTCCGAACTGGCCGGTGAGGTGCCGCGATGGAACTCCTCGAACACCGCCTCGCGCTGGTCCTCGGGAATGCCGCAGCCGGTATCGGCGACATCGATGCGGATGGTGTCGCCGCGATGTCTGGTGCCGACCAGGACGCCACCCGAACGGGTATAGCCCAGCGCGTTGGAGAGGATGTTCTGCAGAATGCGGCGCAGCAGCGTCCGGTCGGAGCGGACCACGGCATTGACTGGCCGGAATTTCAGCGACAGTCGCTTCATTTCCGCGACCGGCTGGAAATCCGAGCGTAGCGACGAGAACAGCGCTTCCAGGCTGACGTCGCCGATATCGGGCTGCACCACGCCGGCGTCGAGCTTGGAAATGTCGAGCAAGGTGCGCAGCAGGTCCTCCATCGTTTCCAGCGAGCGCTCGACCTGGCGAACCAGCTTCCTGCCTTCGTCGCTGGTCTGCACCTCGGCGAGCGCCGAGACGGAGAGGTGGGCCGCGTTCAGCGGCTGCAGCACGTCATGGCTGGCGGCGGCGAGAAACCTTGTCTTGGACAGGTTCGCCAGCTCGGCATTTTCCTTGGCAGCGCTGAGATCGATGTTGGACTGCTCCAGCCGGCGCAGCGTCGAATGCAACTCCTCGGTGCGCGTGCGCACGCGATTCTCGAGCGAGATCGCGGTCTGGAACAGCGAGAAGGCATTGCCTTGCTGGTCCATAGACCGCTCGACGCGGCTGACCAGGGCGGCGTTGATCTTCTTCAGCTTTTCGAGGTCGTTTATGTCCTTGAGCGGCATCTTGTCATTCCGCGGCCCCTATTCCGCCGCTTGCCGTTCGCCAAAGGCAATGCCGGTGAAGGTCTGGTTCAAATGCATTGACCGATACTGTTCGCCATAGGTGCCGAAGCCGATGACATTGTTGACCCGGTAGAGTTCCGAGATGTCACGAAAGACCTGTCGGTTGAGCGCATCGAGCCGCCGCAGCACGCAGTCGAAGCCGAGGATGAGGTCGATGCCACCCAGCCTGTCCTCGACCTCGCGCAGGGCCGCGCGCGTCGATTCCACCATGTCCTTGGGCTGGGCGATCGACAGCACGACACCGTCGTCGATGGCGCAGAAGAACGACAGCGAGCCATCCGCGTGCATCCTCTGGATCGAGCGGCAGTAATATTCGCCACCCACCTTCACCACCACCGGATGCGAGGCGAAGCTCAGCGGCGTCAGGGTCTGCGGCATGATGCCGACGGAAGCGGCATATTCCTCCGCCGCATTGGTGGCGTTGAACTCGCGCACGATGCGGTGATCGGCATCGGACGCGGTCACCACCAGCTTTTCGTCGGTCGGAACGAAATTGTCGGTCTTGAAGACATGGAACGGAATTTCCGTGGCGATCAGCACGATGATGGCGCTGTCCGAGGTGACCCTGCCATTCGAGATCAGGCGCGTCGTCTCGAATTTCAAATCGTCGCCGGCCGAGCCGCCCAGCAGCGGTATGTCGTCAAGGCCCCAGTGGATGGCCGAACTGACCGCTTCCTCGGCATAGGAGAGACCATCGATGAAGCAGAGTGCGAAGGTGTTGCCGGCCTGCTCGCAGCCGAGCCGGGCGCGTAGCGTGCGCCGCAAGGCCTCGACCTCGCCGGTGATGCTGTCCATGCCCGATGAGGACAAATTGTCGACCATAGTGCTGACCGCGGTGAACGACGCCGAGGGAAGCAGCATCGCCAGTATGTGGCCTTCCTCGAGCCCCCGCGGCGTGATCTCGCCGGCGGTGGAGCAGCCGGCATGGTGGAGCGCCGGCGCGTGGGCCGAGAGTGCCCGCGACAGGGCACCGGCCTCGACGAGGCTCTGGGAAAAGAACACGAGGGCAAAGCCGGCGTTGATTGCGGCAGCCTCGCTGGCTACCGCGCGTGCGAAAACGTCCGGGTCGGGCTCGTCCGTGGTCAGCGCCGACAAGCCGCAGGCGTAGCGCGTCGTTGAACTGGTCAGCGGCGTTCTCCCGCATTTCCTCCGACGCTGTTTTTATGCGCTGTTTTAAAGACTTCTGGCGCGCGGGCGTCGGACGGTATTGTTGCTTCCAATAGGCGTTTTGGCAATGGGGCGAGGGGAATGCGCCTTTGGCCGTAGCCATGACCGAAAGTACAATGATCCGCCTTTTCCGTCGCGCTGTTTTTTGTGCGTTGTGCGGTGTACGAATAACGCATGGCCGAAGTGCCAGCGGCGCGTCGGCAGCGTGATGACCAAGGTTGATACCCAGGGAGGATTCATGTCGGACGTTTCGTTGATGGTGAACGGGAGAAGGGTCAGCGGGGCCGCCGAGGATCGAACGCTGCTGGTTCACTTCCTGCGCGAGAATCTCGGCCTTACCGGCACGCATGTCGGCTGCGACACCTCGCAATGCGGGGCCTGCGTCGTCCATGTCGACGGCAGGGCGGTCAAGTCCTGCTCGATGCTCGCAATACAGGCTTCAGGGTCGACCGTCGTGACGATCGAAGGTCTGGCCAACGGCGCCGACCTGCACCCCGTGCAGGCCGCCTTCAAGGAACATCACGGCCTACAATGCGGCTTCTGCACGCCAGGCATGATCATGACGGCAACCGACATGATCGCCCGCCATCCCGAGGGCCTCGACGAGGCGACGGTGCGGGCCGAGCTGGAAGGCAACATCTGCCGCTGCACCGGCTACCACAACATCGTCAAGGCGATCCTCGCCGCATCGAAGACGATGTCGAAGGTGTCGAAGGGCAAAGCGAAACAGGCGGCGTGAGAAAACCAGTGAGTAGTGAGTAGTCAGTAGTCGGTCTCAACCGGCGACGATCCTCACTATTCACCTACTCACTACTTCCTACTCACTATTTCGGGAGGAATTTCTATGGGCATTGAAGGTGTTGGCGCTCGGGTCGCGCGCAAGGAAGACAAAAGGTTCATTACCGGCGCCGGCCGCTATGTCGACGACATGGTGGTTCCCGGCATGAAGCATGCGGCCTTCGTGCGCAGCCCGCACGCGCATGCGCAGATCAAGAAGATCGACGTCAAGAAGGCTCAAGGCATGCCCGGTGTCATCGGCGTGCTGACCGGGAAGGAGCTCAAGGCCGACGGTATCGGCAATCTCATCTGCGGCTGGATGATCCATTCCAAGGACGGTTCGCCGATGAAGATGGGCGCCTGGTCGCCACTGGCCTTCGACAAGGTCCGTTATGTCGGTGACGCCGTCGTCATCGTCGTCGCCGAGACCAAGGGCCAGGCGCGCGACGCGGCCGAGGCGGTCGAGATCACCTACAAGGAATTGAAGGCTGTCGTCGACGCTTCCAAAGCAATGGACAAGGGCGCGCCGCAGATCCATCCGGAGGCCGAAAACAATCTGATCTTCGACTGGGACATCGGCAACGCCGACGACACCGCCGCCGCCTTCAAGAAGGCAGCCCATGTCATCAAGATGGACATCATCAACAACCGGCTGGTTCCCAATGCCATGGAGCCGCGCGCGGCACTCGGCCACTATGACAAGGCCGAGGACCACTACACCTGCTGGACGACGTCGCAGAACCCGCATGTCGCTCGGCTGGTGATGAGCGCCTTCTACAATGTCGCGCCGGAAAACAAGCTGCGCGTCATCGCGCCGGATGTCGGCGGCGGCTTCGGATCGAAGATCTATATCTATCCGGAAGAGATCGTCTGCCTGTGGGCCTCGAAGAAGACGGGCGTTCCGGTTAAATGGGTGGCTGACCGCACCGAAAGCTTCCTCACCGACGCGCATGGCCGGGACCACCACACCCATGCCGAAATGGCCTTCGACGCGGACCACAGGATCCTTGGCCTCAAGGTCGAAACAAAAGCCAATCTCGGCGCCTACATGTCGCTGTTCTCGTCGGCGACCCCGACCTATCTCTACGCGACGCTGCTGTCGGGCCAGTACAACATCCCCGCGATCCACGCGAATGTGAAGGCGATCTACACCAACACCGCACCCGTCGATGCCTATCGCGGGGCAGGGCGGCCGGAAGCAACTTTCGTCATGGAACGCATGATGGAAACCGCCGCACGCCAGTTCGGCGTTTCGCCGGCGGACTTACGGCGCAAGAATTTCGTCACCACCTTCCCGCACCAGACGCCGGTCATCATGTGTTATGACGCCGGCGACTACGCGGCCTCTCTCGATGCCGCGATGAAGGCGTCGGATTATGCCGGCTTTGCCAAGCGCAAGGCCGCCGCCGCCAAGAAGGGGCTGCTGCGCGGCATCGGCATGAGCTGCTACATCGAGGCCTGCGGCATCGCACCGTCGGCGGCGGTCGGCTCGCTCGGCGCCGGCGTCGGCCTGTGGGAATCGGCGGAAGTGCGGGTCAACGCCGTCGGCACGATCGAGGTGCTGACCGGCTCGCACAGCCATGGCCAGGGTCACGAGACGACCTTCGCGCAATTGGTCAACGAGCGTTTTGGCGTGCCGATCGATTCGGTTTCGATCGTCCATGGCGACACCGACAAGGTGCAGATGGGCATGGGCACTTACGGGTCGCGCTCGGGCGCGGTAGGCATGTCGGCCATCGTCAAGGCGCTCGACAAGGTCGAGGCCAAGGCCAAGAAGATCGCGGCCCACCTGCTTGAGGCCGACGAGGGCGACATCGTCATCGAGAACGGCGCGCTGAAGGTCGCCGGCACCGACAAGAACGTGCCGTGGTTCCAGGTGGCGCTTGCCGCCTATACCGCCCACAATCTGCCGGCAGGCATGGAGCCTGGGCTGAAGGAAACCGCCTTCTATGATCCGTCGAACTTCACCTTCCCGGCGGGCTGCTACATCTGCGAGGTCGAAATCGATCCGGAGACCGGAACGACCGAGATCGTCCAGTTCGTGGCGGCCGATGATTTCGGCAACATCATCAATCCGATGATCGTCGAAGGCCAGGTGCATGGCGGCATCGCGCAAGGCGTCGGCCAGGCACTGCTGGAAGGTGCGCATTACGACGCCAGCGGCCAGCTGCTGACGGCGAGCTACATGGACTACACCATGCCGCGTGCCGGCGACCTGCCATCCTTCAAGGTCTCGACCTCGAACACGCCATGTCCGGGCAATCCGTTGGGGATCAAGGGCTGCGGCGAGGCGGGCGCCATCGGTTCGCCGCCGGCGGTGATCAACGCCATCACCGATGCCATCGGCAGCAACGATCTCGCCATGCCAGCATCGCCGTCCACCGTGTGGGCCGCGATCCGCGCCGCGACGAAGCACTGAGGAGGAACAACCATGTACTCGGTCAACTATCACCGTGCCGCCTCGGTCGCTGATGCCGCCAAGCTCTTGAAGAGCGGCGACGCCAAGCTGCTCTCCGGCGGCATGACCTTGATCCCCGCCATGAAGACGCGGCTGGCGGCCCCCTCCGACCTTGTTGATCTGTCACGCATCAAGGATCTGCACGGGATAAAAGTGTCGGGCAAGACGGTCACCATCGGCGCCGCCACCACGCATTTCGAAGTCGCCAGTGATGAGAAGCTGCGGAAGGCCTGTCCGGCGCTTGCCCATCTGGCGTCGCTGATCGGCGACCCGGCGGTGCGCCACAAGGGCACGATCGGCGGTTCGATCGCCAACAATGATCCGGCGGCGGACTATCCGGCGGCACTTCTAGCGCTCGGCGCCACCATCGTCACCAACAAGCGCGAGATATCAGCCGACAAGTTCTTCAAGGGCCTCTTTGAAACAGCTCTGAAGGATGGCGAGATCGTCACGGCGGTTACCTTCACCGCACCGGCAAAGGCGGCGTACGAAAAATTCCGCAACCCGGCCTCGCGCTACGCGATCGTCGGCGTGTTCGTGGCCAAGGGCAAGGATGGCGTCAGCGTCGCCGTCACCGGCGCCGGCGATGACGGTGTCTTCCGCTCGAAGGAGATCGAGGCCGCACTGGCGAAGAATTTCGATGCTGCATCGCTTGCCGGCGTAAAAGTGCCGGCGAAGAACCTGATGACCGACATCCACGCGTCCGCCGATTACCGCGCCAATCTGATCACGGTCATGGCCAAGCGTGCAGTGGCGGCAGCCAACGCCTGACAGCATCAGTTGCCGACATGGAAAGGGGCCGTCTCGGCCCCTTTTTCGTATGCGGCAAGCTGTAGCCGTGCGGCTCTTGAAGGAAATACCGCCGCGCGACCGGTCCTTTGCTTCAAGCAATTCCGGCAGCTTGCTGCCCAAGGAACTGCTCTGGCGGCAATCTCGCACTTGCACAAACCGATATTGCACTGCAATATGAATTTGGGCGGGAATGCGAGCCGGGTTCGGAGAATGCATCGCCGTGCCCTTTCGCATGCCAATGCGAAGGGATCCGCATGTCCGAAATTTCCGCGACCCATTTGGTTCCGTCCCGATCCGCCGTCGACAGAGCGGTCCGGACGAGACTGGCCTATCTCGATGGCTGGCGCGGCCTGTCGATCGCCCTGGTGCTGATCGGGCACTTTTTTCCCGTTCCCGGAATCAATCTCGGCGTGCTGGGCGTCGAATTCTTCTTCGTGCTCAGCGGCCGGCTGATGGGCGAAATCCTGTTCATCGAACGCTACCCGCTGAAGAAGTTCTTCAAGCGCCGTTTCTCGCGCATCTACCCGGCACTACTGGTCTTCGTCGTCGTTGCCATGGTCGCGCTCTCCGGCACGTTCATCGCCTTCAAATGGAAGGCGGCCCTGACGGCGCTGACATTCACCTACAACTACGCCGGAATTCTCGTCACCCGTGCCGGTGCGCTCGACCATATCTGGTCGCTCTGCGTCGAGGAGCATGCCTACATCATCCTGGCGCTGATCAGCGCGCTCGTCTCCAGCCGCAACCGCGTCATCCCGCTGCTTGTGGCGCTGGCCTTGGTCGCCATGGCCAATGGCGCGATTTCGTACTGGGTGTTCAAGCTGGACTACGAGGCCACTTACTGGCGCACCGATGTGCACATCGCATCGATCCTGTTGTCGGCTTCGATCTGTCTGCTCAAGGCCGACGGCAGGCTGCCGGCCGTGCTGAAGGGACCCTATGTCGCCCTGGCCGCGGCGCTTGGCGCGGTTCTGCTGTTCATGGACCCTGTGCCGACACCGATCCACTATCTCCTGGCGGTGCCGCTGCTGGCGCTGGCCGTCAACGCGCTCGATTTCAGCACATCGATTTTTTCGAATTTGCTGTCGTCCTGGCCAATGGCGACGTTGGGCCTGTGGTCCTATTCGCTCTATCTGTGGCAGCAGCCCTTCTACAAATTCGTCTACGAGCAAGGCGGCAACCCATGGTCGATGCTGGCCGGGGTCTTTGCCTGCGCGCTCTGCAGCTACTACCTGATCGAGCGGCCGGCGCGCGAATGGTTGAACCGCAATTGGTGATTCAGGCCTCATCGCGCCGTGACACTGTTGTTCCGAGCCTGAGAAAGCGCCGAAGGCCGGCTTCGCCGCGCGGTGTCGTCCAGCGATGGTTCCATGCGAAGGCCGGCCACAACAGAGGGGCCAGGAATTTGAGGATCGGCCTCTCGACCGTGACCTGCCAGGTCAACTGGACATGGGTGCCGGTGCCCGCCGGCGACAGTTCGGCCCGCCACAGCCCGTCGAAGTCGCCATGGGTTTTCACCACGACCAGCCGGCCAGGTTCGAGTTCGGCGGCCTCGATGATGAAGTTCAGCTCATAGGGCAGGGCGCCGCGCGCCCGTGCCCTTGCCCGCGAACCAACTGAAGCCTTGCCCTTGCCGTCGAGCGGCACCACTTCCTTGTAGACGTCGCTCCACCATAGCGGCAGCAATTCGGCGTCGGAGAGCACGTCCCACACTTGTTGCGGCGTGCCTTCGGGAATGTGCCAGCTTTCTTCGAAGCGGAAGACGTTGCTCGGCATCGCGGTTCCTCTGGTTGGCGGAACGGCTATATTAGGAGCAGCTTCTTTATGTGGCCAGCGATTAGGCGACGATCTGCTTGACGTAATAACGTACCGCTTTCTTGCCGCCATGGATCACCGCGTCGCCGACCTCAGTGAAGCCCAACGCGGCATGGAATGCATCCGAGGCGGGGTTGGGCGGATCGGCATTGACCTCGCAAGTGACCAGCGTGTGGCCGGCGCGCTCTGCATGTTCGAACAGGTCCTGATAAAGCCGGCGCGCATGGCCGCGGCCTCTTGCGTGCGCCGCCACGACGACGCGGTCGACATAGATGAAGCGTTCGTAGCGTTCGCGGAAC
Organism: Mesorhizobium sp. P2_E9; assembly: GCF_056403815.1. Lineage (NCBI taxonomy): Bacteria > Pseudomonadati > Pseudomonadota > Alphaproteobacteria > Hyphomicrobiales > Phyllobacteriaceae > Mesorhizobium > Mesorhizobium sp. P2_E9. The sequence goes on along the minus strand of NZ_JBFUET010000003.1, from coordinate 8,024 downwards.
CAGACGAAGTTCGGGCTGTCGTAGTTCGCCTCCTGGTCGAAGGTCATGATGAAGGCTTCGAGATCGCCGATGCGCCGCGCATAGAATGCCTCGCCGAGCAGGAATGACAGCCGCTCGGCTTCGAGCCAGGACAATTCCGCGGCATGCTCATTATTGAGCGCCAGTATGTCGGCTTCGTCGCCCGGCGCTATGCGGTCTATATCAGAGGTCATGCCTTGGCCGCCGTGATCGTCGCCGCCACCAGCGGTGTGTCGGTCAGTGTGTTGCGGTATTCGCGATCGAGATCGGAACCGCCCATGCCGACCTTGGGATTGCGGTAGCGCATGGCGCTTGGCACGTCCTTCAGCGCGGCGAAATGCATTTCGGCCAGCCCGGTCTTTCCGCGCACCTCGGCGATGTTGGCGAGATCGAGCCCGCCGCAGCCGAGGATGATGATGCGGTCGCCGGCCTGACGCACCAGATCGGCCAGCAACGGCAGGCCTTCGATCGCGGTGTCGCGCTGGCCGCTGGTCAGCACACGGCCGACCTTGCAGCGGATCAGCGCTTCCAGCGCCTCGGCCGGATCGCGCGTCATGTCAAAGGCGCGGTGGCAGGTGACGTTCAGGGAGCCGGCGGCTTGCGTCAGTTCGCCCATGCGCTTCTCGTCTATGGTGCCGTCGGCGTTCAGGCAACCGAACACCACGCCGGGCACGCCGAGATCGCGGAGCGCTGTGATATCGGCGAGCATCGAGCGGTACTCGGTCTCGCTGTAGAGAAAATCGCCGCCGCGCGGCCGCACCATGACATGGAACGGCACCGTTGCCTGGTCCAGCGCGGCGCGCACCGTGCCGAGGCTCGGCGTGATGCCGCCCTCGACCAGGCTGGCGCACAGTTCGACCCGGTCGGCGCCGGCAGCCTGCGCGGCAAGCAGGCCATCAATGCCTTCGACACAAATTTCGATCAGCGGCGGACGGGTCTGTGTGGTCAAGGCGCGATCCAGTTCATGATATTTCGGACAGCCCTAGCACCCGGGCGGCTGACGCGAAAGCGTGAACGGTGCCCCGCCATTTGGACCAGATGACATTTCCCGGCTTGACAGTCTTATAACTGCATGGTTATGAGTTAACCCATAGCCATCGGGTTATTGATTGACCGTTGGCGGCACGGCGGCAGCCGAAGATTCCATCAAGCTGAGAACCTGGATGCGCTCCATCCGGGCTCGGCAAAACACGCCCTCGAAAGGAGAAAGACCATGCAAGCAAGAATCAAGAATCCGGTTATGCTCATCCCCGGCGCCCTGCAGGCGCTGCTGGCGCTGGACAAATCGACGGAGGCGGCCGATGTGCCTTATGTGACGCGCAAGCTCATCCATTTGCGCGCCAGCCAGATCAACAACTGTGCCCTCTGCGTCGACATGCATGCGCGCGAACTGAAGAAGGCTGGCGAAAAGGACGAGCGCATCTTTGCCCTCGCCGCATGGCGCGAGACGCCATACTTCACCGATGCCGAACGGGCGGCCCTGGCGCTGGCGGAGGCCGGCACGAGGCTCGCCGACCGCCCGGACGCCGTGTCGGACGATGTCTGGGATGAAGCCGCCCGGCACTATGACGAAAAGGGACTTGCCGCGCTGGTTGTCCAGATCGCGCTGATCAACGCCTTCAACCGGCTCAACGCGACGACCCGCCAGATGGTCGGCGCCTGGGGCTGAGCGCCGGGTTCGAGTTCTTGGTGGAGTAGTTATCAGCCATGGCGGGAAGGCGGACGGCACATTGCCTTCCGCCTTCGGGGCATAGCCTTGGTGGCTACTGGCGCAATTCCGTGTTCTTGGCGCCTTCCTCGACCTGATCGATGACCAGGAGCTTGACCGGGCCATCGCCGATATTGGTGGCCTGATGCCACTGCCCTATCATTTCGATGATGAAATCGCCGGTTTTGTAGGTGTTGCTGTTGCCGGTCTCGACATTGGTGACCTTCAGCGTTCCGGCCTCGACATAGGCGTAGCGCGGGAAGGGATGCCGGTGCACCGGCAAGGTTGCGCCAACCGCGATGTCGTAGGTCGACACCAGCACCTGGACGTTTTTCTGTGGCAACGTGATCGGCTGGCCGGAAGCGGTGGTGGTGCGTGATGCCAGCGGGGTGACGACAGGCGTGCTGCTGCTGTCCAGCGCCAGAGCGCAATTCGCATAAAGCCCAGCCGCGGCCAGCAGTACCGAAACCAGGATTTTGCGCATGATTCCTCCCTGAACCGCCGCATCTATCGCGCGGCGGATATCCAAGCGCAAGCGGGAGCGACGCGCGACGTTCCAATGAGTGGCTCCATCGATCCACCGAGTCTTCCTTCATATTCCGCCTCCTCGACCGGGTTCGGGCCATGTCCATGGCGACATGGTCGTGCGGCGAGGCGGAAAGCATCTTCAACGGTTCGATCGGCGGGCGACCAAGTTCGGTCGGTTTATCACCTTCGTCCGGAGACAGGGCTGGTTTCTACCCCGGCTTTCGGCGTTGCCGGATTTGACGCAGCGCAATGCGGCATCGGATCGACAGCCTTAGAAAGTTGCCTTCAGTCGTAGGAACTCGGACATGATGTTTGATGCAATGACCAAACGCGCGGTGGTAGGCACAACTGTCTCCTTTCCGCCCATCGGGGCCGTGGCTGCAGCGGAAAAGATTTTTGCCGCAAACTCGAACGAAACTCCCATCTTGGCGAGGTTCAGGCGCTGGGAGGCGCTGATGAATTCGATCTCCCCGGACATTTCCGACCGCGATCTGAAACGCGCCTATCAAGACATGTCGGAGATCGTGCAGTCCATGCTTGTCATCCCGGCTACAAATACGCACGAGTTCGCGGCGCAGTTCCTGGTTGTTTGCAGCGGTGATGGGATCGAACACCGGTCGGCCGCTCGACAGCTCCATACCCACGCGCAAACCCTTGTCGGTATCGTGTAAGGGGAACCGCCGGATGATATCGGACGTGTGGGAATGAAGACTTTTGTCCAAATCCTGAACGCACCGGGAAGGTGCCTCTGAGACACGAGTTCCAATGCTGCCTGGGATGGTTGGCCGTTGGGGCCAAGGTTGCTAGGGTCCAGCCCAAGGAGGCCGGATGAGTCCGAAGAGCCTGTCTCACCTGGGGCAGTGAAGGTTGCTTCCGGCATCGAGATATCATCGTCACCGTATGCAGTTGATGAAAGGGTCAAAAAAGTGCGGCTAGAACTCACTTGTTCAAGGCGTTCACTTTCCGGCTTCCGGGCAACCTTGTCGTTCGATCGATCCGCCGATGGCTATGCCTCGGCGTTCGCTTCGGATCACGGGTAGGGAGCGCAATCGCGACTGGAAACCTACGTTCGGTCGAGGGACTTAGGGACTTCAGTCTTAATTGAGCTATTGCTAATATGCATTTAGCTTGGGCAATGCTGGGACGCTCCCAAAGGACTGACCCGCCATGGCCGGTGCGGCTCGCTTCACCCAAACTGGCGCTCGTAGCTCAAACTGGACAGCGCGGAGGCTCAAATGGCCGGCGATAAGCGCAGGCAGGATGCTATTCACGACCATCAGGTCGAATATTTCGCCACAGAGAACGGTTTAACGCCGGACCTGGCTTGGGACTTAATCTTAAAACACGGCAACAGCCGCAAGGCCGTGATTAAAGCTGCGCAGGGTTTGAAAGGTGATGTCAGGCAACACGCGTCCGACGAGCCCCCTACTTTCCCGGTAGAAGTCCGCGCCACTGGCCGAGAGCGCGGGCGTTCAAACTCTCACCAGGGGCGGACGGCCGATAAGCCAGCCACAACCGGCATCGTGAGCGTGTTCGAGAAACCGCACTGGCGCACGGTGCTGACCACTACTGACGAACAGGCGGCCTTCGATATGGCGAAGGAGATCGGCCGCAAGGTGAAGAAGCGCTAGGCTTCTCACTGTTTCGCAAATTAACCTTGACCGAAGGAGGCAGTGATCTACCGCCAGTCATTACTTGCGTGATTGCTAATATAATGAAACGCTCCGCCCATATTGGGGAACGGGGCGATGGAAGAAAGCCCAGGTAGATTTAGTTGCTTTCTCGAGCCGACAGGCGACTGGACGGTTTGGGATGAAGTCACCGGCGAGCCGGCAAACTTGGGCGGGAAAATACTGATCGGCTGCACACGGGAGCGCGCCGAGTCTGCTCGCGACGTGCTCACGCGGATCTACAAAAACGGGCTGCACGCGCAACACCGCGACTGGAAGCCGACATTCGTTCGAAGGTGAAGAGGCCCGACAGTCTCTCGGGTTACCTTCTGGCTATCGGGGCCTCGTGATCCGCTACCTTTAATCGCTCGATTTGGTCTCGCTGGAACGAAACGCTTTTTGTGTCGATTCCCGGAAGCTGGGCAATTCGCGTACATCTGCCGTACATAACCGAAAAATCTCCGGTTTTGCGAGATTGCTAAGTGTTTGAAAATAGTTGGCTCCCCGGGCCGGATTCGAACCAGCAGAGACGCTGTCACTTGCAATCTGGAAGCTTCTTCAAGGCATTCTTCGCTTCCGCCTCGGTCTTATACGTGGCCTTCGTAAGGTCTATGACCAGGGTCCCATCTGGCTTCTTTGTGACCACCTCGCACTGCTTTGAAACGGCATCCTTAGCGGCCCAATATTGGGCGGTGTCTGCAAATGCCGAAGCTGAAAACTGAATGAGCAACGCTATGGTGATTGCGATTTGGCGTACCATTTTTATACTCCCTTGATCACATTAGAACGTGCGGCTTTGGGCTTCTGTTCCCCTGAAGGGATTTACTCTTCACGCAAGCCACAGGGACGCACCAGGACGCGCGGGACGCCTCGGCGGCGTAGGACAGCGGCGGAGAGAAACGCGCGCTGGCGGGGTTCTAATCGCCATCGACTCCTTGGCCAATCAGCGTGATACTTTTGGATAGCAAAGGTTCGGATGCGGCAGGAGGGTGCCATGCGCGAATTGCCATCCAACGTTGATGCAGATGCCGTTATTGAAGTTGGCCGATATCTGGATGATCACGCGAAGACCACCGCAGTTTCGATATCTGAAGCGCTCCGTGTAATCAGGCGTCGCGTCAACAAATCGCGCGTCGGCGACAGCGGTTTGGAGGAACTGATTGTAGAAAGCGCCGCAACCAGAAAGCTTGCTCTCTTGTTGGACAACCACAACTAAAGGGCAGAGCCGGCTTAGGCGGGCGCCCAGACGCGCGCGGATGAGGCTTTTTCCTGCGGCCCGACAGTCCGTTGGGGTGCATTCGACTGACCGCCGGGCCTAACCGGCTTGGGGCTCTTCTTGGGGGGCGGGCAAGCCGGCTAAGGCAGACCCTAATATTAGTAACTCTGCAACATAACCCTCTTCCGAATGTTTTCCCCCGTTAATGGCCGGGCAGCCTTCGTATGGTTATTGGCAAGCTAAGGTCATCAGGAATATATTCCTCCCGTTGCGGCGATCCCTTTCAACGGAGATCGCCATGCCCCAAAGACCCTCGCCGACACCCTGGCCGCCCGCGAAAGCGTTCACGTCAACTGCTCTCATCCCGCATGCGATAGGTCGACCAAGCTCGATATCCGGGCGCTCATTGACCGTCTCGGGCCGGATCATGGCAATGCATCAGGATCTCGTCGGGCTGTTCGTCTGCTCGCACTGCAAGGCCGCCGGCCGCGATCGCAGGCCGGTTTTCTTTACCTTCGTGCCTGATTATCAGGGCCAAGATGCGTGGCGCATAGCAGGCGGCCCGGCAACCTCCGGCAATAACAAGCAATGACGCTGGCAGCTTACGCGCGAGATTTCCAAACCTTCAAAGCCCTGACGTTTGGATCAGGTTGGCAACTCGCATACCAAGCCTAGTGGTGAATCCCCCATCGTTGGCGCCGAAATCCCAACAGAAGAAGGCTCCCAAGCAAAAAAGCAGAATGGAGAATCTCATTAGCGTATTCTAATATAAGGCAGGTTGAATAAGCGTTAAGGCAGAGGTGCCGCCATTGAGTGCACAGGGGAAGAGATGACCGACCAGCCGGCCACCACCTACATCATCAGCGTCTTCGACAAGCCGCATTGGCGCACCGTGCTTACCATCAAGGACAAGGCCGAAGCGGAAGCGATGGAACAGGCGATGGTCCAGGATAGCGTTAAGGCGCAGATTGAAGACATCACGCCGAAGGCGAACAGGCGTTAGTTCAGTTCGCAGGGATGCTGAAGCCGAAATTTCAACAGATCAGCCACGACCTTTTGGTTTTCATCGTAGGCAAGCGGCGTGGAACGCAAAATTGTCAGAAGTGGCGGACTGCAGTCGAAGATAATGTCCCTCGCTATCAAATCTGCACGGCCGCTATGCCGCCTCCTACAGGCAGCGCCCGATCGAGTTCCAAAACTTGGACGATCTGCCCGAACACAACGAGCAGGCGCGGATCCATGCCGAGGCCTTTGCCGCGGCCTTGAGGGAAGTGCACGGGGGACTTGGCGGGTCACCCAAGAGCACGATTTGGCCCTGTTCGCGCGGAGGGCATCATGAACGTCCCACGCGCATTCTGAAGCCCCTTGGCATGCCGAAGGGGATGGACCCGCGCGAATGGCGCCAGTCGGTCGAGAAGCGCCTCAACGACCTGCTGGATCGCGCCATGTCGCTGATCACCGCGCTCGACCTAATGGAAGTCGATTGCGACCTGGAGGACACGGCCGACGACGAGCCATCGCTTGGCTGGGGACATCGCGGCGGGCAGTCATTCCTGTCTGGCACCGCGCCAAACCTCCCGCCAGGCGACACGACCGACCTGGAGCTCGACAACTGCGATGACGAGTGCGGCGGTGACTTGGAGGGCTGCTGTCCGGGCGACTATGGCGAGGTCATCATGTGGCCCGACGATCTGGAATCGCAGGAAGTGCTTGTGAGGTCGGGGCTATGATCGCGCTCAATCCACGCGCCGCGCTCTACCCGCTATCAGCGGCGATAGAGCCGAGCAACGAGATGATAGTCGTGCCGTTCCATCACGCTTACCGCAACAACTTTGGCATGATTCCTGTCCGCACCGGCGAAGATTTCATGCTCGTCTCGTCGTCACACTACGACGCTGAGCACTATCCGCCGGGCTCTTGCATTCAATAGGGTCCGACGCCGACCCGTTGGCCCGCTGCCGCCGGTGGCGGGCTTTCCTTATCATGTTGCAGAAAAGTCACGGAGCTTGAATATGCAGAGCTTCAACCTGCGCGAGCTTATTATCCAGGTAAGCGGGGCGTACCGTTAATTCACGGGCAAAGGGGGCCCGTCCTCCCGAACTAGCGCCCGCTGCCTCAGGGTGGCGGGCCTTTTAGGGGCAAGTACGGAACAAAGAGACCGGCGGCGAGGTTTCTTTGATTATGGCAAACAAGATTAGAGATCCGCCACCGAAGCCCGACCCGAAGACGACGCCAGTCCGTCATCCCGCGAAGGAAGGTTCGCCAGAGCCGCAGCATGTCAATCCGCCACCGCGAGATGTGCGAGAGGCGCCGTCACCAAATCCAAACGGGGATAAGAAATCCTGCACCCGGCAGCCGGAGATCGAGGGTTACGGGATTGCCGCCAGGCATTCGCGGTCCTTTCCAAGATGCGAGCGGTCCCTGGCCGTGAGGTGTACGCGTTGATCCACGACGGTCCAAAAGCCGCCTTTCGGCTTTCGGCTCCAAAAGCTGCCTGCCAGCAATGCGCCCAATGTCGGCTGTAGAACCCAGTCCTGCCAACCACTGAAAGCAGACACTAGCGGCAACCCCGCTGGAGGTCGCAGTTGCGCCTCATGTCAGCCGAAGAGGCACGCAGTTGCTCGAACCGGCAGCCGCGGCCTTTGCCGCAACCAATGCCAGCGCAACCGAACTGAACGGGCCCTATAAACGGCCGCCAACTCGCGTAATCCTGCGCCTAGCCCCACTACCGAAGCTGCGCCTTACCTTCCGATTTGCGACGCTGCCGACATCAGCTCCTGAGTGTTCGGGGCGCCGAATAGGCCGCCATCGAGTACCTCGTTGGAAGTCCAGCGAACGACGCCATCGCGGTCCAGCAAGAACTGGCCGACGAGCTGCGCAATGC